>CAZFGL010000008.1:0-30950 GCA_964518645.1 uncultured Oscillospiraceae bacterium
TACATTCCAGAGAACTCTCGAACGCAAATCCTATATTCAGTTTTCCCAAGGTGGCCGTTGCAACGTAACCTTAGGAGGGGCTTGTTATATCCATTTAACTAAAGCGGCATTTATAAAGCTTATTCTCCGGCGGGTTCCTTCTGCACCCCACAAAACAGAGGGAGCATGAAATGCTCAGTGCCCGATTATTTTACTCAACTTTTCCTGCTCTGTCAAGACAGAGTGCCTACTTTCTCGGCTTCCCTCAGTTTTTCTCTTTCAAACGGGACACATATTTTTAGCTCTGAGGCATAAAATGATTGGTAATTATTTTTGAAGGGAGGCGATTCCATGACCTGTGTTCCGGATATTGACGAGATGATCTTTGCTGACGAAGAATACACCGTCAGCCAGCGATAACCCCTGCCGGAGCTTGATTTTTGGCTGCTTCAAGGTCTTTACATCGAATGATTTTTCCTGTATAATATATGGGCTTATGCGCAGATTTTATTACGAAAGTGGTTATAGATATGGCAAGAATTGAATTCGACGAGTACAAAGTTAAACTCACCGACCTTGAACCCAAGCTGACCGCTCTGGGGGAATCTCTGGGACTGGAAAAGGCCCGGGAGGATCTGGAGCGTCTCCACGCCATGGCTGCCTCTGAGGGCTTCTGGAACGATGCAGCGAACTCTCAGAAGGTCACCCGTCAGACCCGTCAGCTGGAAAACAAAATTGAATCCTATGAAAAGATGGTCTCCGGGCTGGAGGATCTCCTGCTCATGTGTGAAATGGCCATTGAAGAGGATGACGACTCCATGCTCGATGAGCTGCTGGAAGGATATGCTGCTCTGGAAAAGGACATGGAGGAAGCACGGCTTGAGACCCTTCTCACCGGCGAGTATGACGGCAACAACGCTCTGATGAGCTTCCACGCCGGCGCAGGCGGCACCGAGGCACAGGACTGGTGCCAGATGCTTTACAGAATGTACACCCGCTGGGCGGAGCGTCACGGCTTCACCTATAAGATCATGGACTATCAGGAGGGTGATGAAGCCGGACTGAAGAGCGCAGATATTGTCATTGAGGGTGCCAACGCTTACGGCTTCCTGAAGGGCGAGAACGGCGTTCACCGTCTGGTTCGTGTATCTCCCTTTGACTCTAACGCACGCCGTCAGACCTCCTTCTCCGCAATTGAGGTCATCCCTGAGATTGATGACGACTCCAACGACATTGAGATCCGTCCCGAGGATATTGAGATGCAGGTATATCGTTCCTCCGGCGCAGGCGGTCAGCACATCAACAAGACCTCCTCTGCTGTCCGTCTGACCCATAAGCCCACCGGCATTGTGGTGGCCTGCCAGACTGAGCGCAGCCAGTTCCAGAACCGGGACAACTGTATGAAGATGCTCCGCTCCAAGCTTGTTGAGATCAAGGAACGGGAACATCTTGAAAAGATTTCCGACATCAAGGGCGTCCAGCAGAAGATCGAGTGGGGCAGCCAGATCCGCAACTATGTATTTATGCCCTATACCCTGGTCAAGGATACCCGTACCGGCTGTGAGACCTCCAACGTCAACGCAGTTATGGACGGCGATCTGGATAACTTCATCAACAGCTATCTCACCTGTGCAGCAACCGGTACCTGGGTGCAGAAATGATCACCCTACGGTTCGCCTCTCCTGAGGATGCACCTGCCCTGCTGGAGATTTATCGTCCCTATGTGAAGCATACCACCATATCCTTCGAGACTGAGCTCCCAACGGTGAAAGTATTTGAGGAACGAATCCGCAGTTTTTCCCGAGCTTTCCCCTATCTGGTTGCCCAGACGGAGGACGAGATTCTTGGATATGCCTATGCTCATCCCTTTCATGAACGGGCAGCTTACAACTGGGCTGTAGAAAGCTCCATCTATGTGAAGGAAGCAGCCCGGGGAAACCATGTGGGACAGCAGCTTTATCAGGCACTTCTTGGACTTCTTGAGGCACAGGGCGTACAGAACGTCTGCGCCGTCGTTACCATCCCTAACGAGCCAAGTCTTGCCTTCCACCGCCATATGGGTTTCCACACCGGCGGGATCCTGCCAAACTTCGGATACAAGCACAATCGGTGGCACAGTGTTGCCTACCTCTACCGTTCGTTGGGTACTATGGCGGATGATCCAAAGCCTGTTGTTTCCGTTCATCAGCTCCCCCCGGCACACATCCAGTCACTTCTGAGGCAGCAGAAATAATTTCGTGCATTTTCAATTTTATTCTTGCAAAAAGCAGCATTCCATGGTAATATATATCGTACGAATGCGCTTTATTGGCTTTATTTCGGCTGCCGTATGCCGTAAAACGGCAAATTGGAGGAGTTTACTATGTTAAGATCCATCATCACTGTGATTCAGGTTATCTCTGCTCTTGCTGTAATTGCTGTCGTTATGCTCCAGTCCGGTAAGAACGCCGGTCTGTCCGGTGCCATCGCCGGTGTTGCAGACAGCTTTATGTCCAAGAACAAGGCTTCTTCCTGGGACGCAATGCTGGCTCGTTCCACCAAGTGGATCGCCATTGCTTTCATGGTTCTGACCCTGCTGCTGTCCCTGATTCCTGCATAATCCAGTCGTCATCCCCCGGAGATTTCTCCGGGGGATTTTGCTTTTTCCTGCAAAAAAGCACGGAGCGCAGTTCATTTGGCGCTCCGTGCTTTTATTATTTTCGATTCTGATGAGCAGCTATCAGCCGGGCTGCAAATCTGGCCGGACGGAACAGAATATCCATCACCCAGAGTTTCGATGCTCCCCATGCAATGAGAACTGAGAGACCCGTGCTGATCAGAAAATTCGCCCACACACTGATCCATGGCGTCGTGATCCCCACAGCAGGCAGCAACGTACGAAGTCCCGCCGTAAAAAATGTATGCAGCAGATACAGCTCCAGACAGTGTCTGCCGCAGATTTGAAGGGGCTGCACCGTCCCAAGCCCCGGGATGGAGCAAAACTCAAAGATCAGCACATAGCAGGTTGCCAGAGCGATCAGCAGCTTCCAGTTGCCGTACCAGTCCCGGCACCAGAAGTACACATACAGCAGCGTACAGACGGACAGAAACATGGCTGACAGCCCCAGAAGCTTTACGTTTTTCAGCCAGCTGCGATAGCGACACAGCGCTGAGCCAAGGAAGAAGAACACAAAATGATACAGGATCCGGTACTGAGTCAGCGCAGTCCAGTCCATATGGCACTGGGCACACACAATGGAAACACCGCCAAAAAACAGCCCCCAGAGGGGATTCCAGCGATATATTCTCAGGAGCGCCCCCACCCCATAATAGATAAACAGCACATAAATATACCAGAAGTTCCCCAGTGGTTCCACAAACAGCTGTTTCAGATTATCCAGCGTATAGGTCTCATTCACCAGATCCGGAACCAGCTGTTTCACCCCCCACTGGAGCAGGCAGAACAGGAGGTAGATCCAGAACAGATTGATCATCTGACGTAAAAATCCCTTGACCCGAAGCACGCCCTCCCGGCAGTAGGCCAGCGTAAAGGTAAATCCGCTGATCACAAAAAACAGAGGCATGTGGAAGCTGTATATCCATGTTCTTATGTAATAGAAACTGGAGTACGCCTCAGGGAAGATGCCTGCATCCTGATATCCGGACAACACATGTCCCAGAATCACCAACAGAATCGCAAACCCCTTGAGACTATCCAGCCAGCCTTCCCGCTTAGTGGCCATGGTTTTTCACCTTTCCCAGCATATCCTTTCCAAGGCGGCTGAAATAGCGGAATTCCTGCGTTTTACGGAACACCACCAACAGCAGTGCATTGGGCAGGATCAGGCAGATCAGTCCTCTGGGAATCAGAGACAGCAGACTGTACCCGACTTGATTACACACCCATGTGGTAATCACGCAGATAATCACACCCACAAAGGTATATCCAAAGAAACGGATGAAATAATCCCGCAACTGAGACTTAAATACATTCCGGTAAAGCACCATCGGCTCCACCCAGAGACTGGTGGTGACCGTAGAAACCAGCGTTCCCAGGAAGATTCCCGCCAGACCAAAGGATTTTGCCAGCAGAATCGAGGCCACCAGATTGATCACTGACTCGAAAATCGGCTTATAACGGTCATGCCAGAATGCCCCTGTTGCATCCCGGAAGGTCAGCACCGGCCGGCGCATACCGTAAAGGTAGAAGTTCAGCACCAGCACATACAGGGTCATATTATCCAGCAGCCATCCTTTATTTCTCAGCCAGAGGAACTCAATAAAGGGATGGAGCAGGTTCAGCAGGCAGATGGAACAGAAGGTAAAGATCCAGAAGCCAAAGAAAAACACGTCGTTAAAGGTCTCCTTCAGATGGCTCAGATCCCCCTCCTTTACAGTTGCCTTCAGGTTTCCGACACTGGCAACAATGGACTCAAAAATCTGATTGGTGATAGTCTGGAGGGGATGAATAATGGTGTAATAGTTGTTATAAAGTCCCGCTGTGGCCAGACCAATCAGCTTGGAGATCAGGATATTGTCCGTGGAGTTGACCACGACCGCACCGATCTTGTGCATGCTCATCGCGGCCACATTCCGAAAAATCACTCTGGAATCCTCTTTCTCCAGAGGCTGAACATTCTTGTCCCGGAGATAGGGATAAAGCTTATCCGCTTTTCTGGCCAGGATCACATTCTCCGCCCAGGTGGAGATCACCTGAAGGATCAGGAACAGCACATAGTTGCTGGTCAGAGCCAGGAAAATGATCTGTACCACATTCAGAACAAAATAAGCACCATAATGCACAGAGGTATCAATGTATTTTTTCTGGTCACAGACGATCAATGCCCGTTTGTAGGAATAGAAATAGGAAACCACCGTATTTGCTACAAACAGCAGGTAGATCACATTGAGATGGGGAATATCCGGCACCTCATCCATGAACACCGTATAAAAGGGCAGAAAAACAAGCCCCAGCGCAGCAATGGCAAGGCCGATGGTAATGTATGCTTTTTTATAAAAGAGCATATGGCTCTTGATCCGCTCTGTATCGTTGTCTGCCAGGGGCTTATAAAGGCTGTAGGCCATTGCAGGCCCCACCCCAAGCTCCACCAGAGAAAGCATAGTCAGAACATTTGTAAAAAGTCCGTTCAGGCCCAGATAGGTCTGATTCAGAAAGTGCAGAAAAAAGACACGGGCCAGAAGGTTTACCAAAACGCCGCCTACCTGTCCGGCCATCGCCGCCATAATATTCCGTATTGAGTTTTGGGTTCGCGCCATTGATAGACCTCCAGATTTTTTCTTATTCCTCAACATGCTCCACAGAGCACTTCTTTGCCCCCTCCACCGGGGGTGTATCCTTCCCTGCGATCAGGGTTCCCACATGGTACCCCAGGAACAGGAGTCCATAGATCAAAAGTCCGTTGCTGTCATGGTACGGCTCCATACAGGTCATCACCGTCGCCGCCATCAGGCCCGCGGAGATCAGACATGCATAGGGATGCTTCCGGTGCCGCATAAGCTGATTTGCAGAGGTGGCCATCATCATCAGGAAGCAGCCACCCCCCAGCACACCGCCCTCAACGGCGATCTCCAGAAAGATGTTATGTCCGTGATAGTATTTTCCCTTGCGCAGCCGATAAATCTTCCCGTACTGGGTGTATCCATAGCCCAGCATGGGCTGTTTTAAAAACATGCGCACGCCCTCGTCCCAGATCTCTGTCCGACCGGTAAAGGAAAGTCCCTTGTGAAGGACCCCTTCGATAAAGAAGGCAAAGAGATTCTGAAGGCGGAACAGTACCACCCCAAAGAACAGCCCGAATCCGGCCAGCATGGAGGTCACCCCATTGAACAGGGTCTCGAACCGGCGCTGATAGAAAAACAGCAGGAACACCAGCGCCACTGCCAGACCCATCATTCCTGTGGCTGCCCAGACCAGCATAATGGATATGCCGGAGACCACGATCATTGCATAGGCCGTCCAGTCCAGCTCTCCAAACCGGATGGTCGCCCGCAGCGCCACAATAAACATATAGGGAATCAAAACAGGGGCAAGGAAGTTGTCAATTCCAAGGAAATTATAGCTGTAGTTGTAGGTACCGCCGGTACACACGCCATAGGGATACAGACACTGCAGCACAAAATTAGCCAGAACCAGCACCGTCAGAGGATAATACAGCATATCCATGGTAAGTTCAACCCCCTGGCGCAAAGCCAGTTCCAGCAGCATACAAAAGGCTGCTATGGTCACCACATGGTTCAGAACAGCCCAATAATTACTTGCATTGATAAAGGATGAAAGGGTCACCGCCCCCAGATAGCCCCACAGCCAGAGCATGACCCGGGAGGGCCATTTTTTATGACGGAACATGTCCCACAGGTACATACATCCAATTACTCCGGCCACAGCAAGCCGCCACAGATCATAGATCTGATCCAGCAGGGCGGTCTCTTCCATTACCTGAAACACAGCAGGCTCAAAGAAAGGGATCAGAAGCAGCATCCAGAATCCTTTTTTTTCTTTCATACCGCTCTTCCCTCCTTCCTAGTGACCGCTGAGCTTATCCATGAGAAATGCGCCCAAATGCTTCATATTCCACGCAAGGATCACGCGGTAGGCGCAGTATTTTATTTTTTCCTTTCTGCTTAAACAGGGTGAGCTGTAAAGCTCCCTGCGCCAGGTGTTCAGTTCCGGCTTCAGGTGCCGAACATCCTTCCCCTGACCGTCGATCAGGGCGTGGAACATAAGATCCCGGACGCCCTTCTGATATTTCATCTTTGCCAGCTGCTGCACTTCCCGGCAGTCCTCTGTGCAATGCTCCACAATTTTCTTTCGGGCATCCAGCTCCGTCAGCTTCCGGGGGCTCAGCCGCCCGTACATGGCTCCGGAACGGCGCACCACGTACCGGTACAGGGGTTCCGAAGTAAACACCGCCCGCTCCACAGGAAGCCGGAAGATAAACTCTCCGTCCTCCACAATGTGGATTTTCTCATCAAACCGGATAAATTCTCCCCGGTCATCCAGCAGGACTTCCCGCCGGAACAGCTTATTCCACATAACCGTGGTATATCCGTCGGGCCGTAGAAGCAGGCTCCGGAAACCGGTACGATCCGTTTCCATCACCACGCCCTGTTTCACCGGCAGCTGATCCTCAGCCCCGGATGCCTCATAGACCCTTCTGAATCCACAGCAGGCTACATCCGCATGGTACTTTTCCAGCAACTCTGCCAACCCGGAAAGATACCCGGGACGCAGCGTATCATCGGCATCACAGAAGCCAATGTATCCACCGTCCGCCACAGCCAGCGCCCGGTTTCGCGCGGTGCTGACGCCACGGTTTTCTCCGGTCACCACGGTGATCTCCCGGTTCTTTTCTGCCAGTGCTCTGGCAATGGCGAGGGAGCCGTCAGATGAGCCGTCATCGCTGAGAATGATCTGCAAATTCTCCCACCCCTGAGACAGGATGGATGCGACCCCTGCTTCCAGATATTTTTCACTGTTATATACGGGAACAATCAGACTGATTCTTTCCATAGGCCCGTCTTACGCCTCATCAATCACGGTGCCGTGCTTGTTCTGCTCATCCGCAGGGGGCGGGGTCATATAGTCCCCATAAAGCTGGGACAGCACCCGGTCATAATCCGCCTGCCCCTTCAGGGTCAGGGTCTCAAAGGGATAATCCTTCAGATCGGAAAACAGCTTTCTCGGGAACAGTTCCCGGAATTTATAGGCACCCATAAAGTTTATGATCTGCTCCGCATCCTCGTAAGGATACTTTTTCAGGCACTTGTCGATCAACACCATTCGCTTGTGGGTATCCATATACTTCTCCACATGCAGGTGCTTCCCCACTGCCACAAGGATCCGCTCATGCAGGGGGCGATTCTTCAGATTCACTGCCACCACCTCGGAGAACTGGCTGAATTTCAGCATCATTCTCAGATACAGCAGTCTGTATTTATGGAGGAAAAACCGAACCTCCCCCTGAGGCATTCCATCCAGAGGGAACAGGTCGATCCATGCAGAACGCATTTTCTCCTTCTGTGCGGAAACATCCCGGATCTGGAAGCTGGGATCCACCACCTGTGCGGGATAATACTGCATCCCCGGCTCCGTCATAAAATGGCGGAGGTGATAGCCCTCTTTCAGTTCCTGAGGAGCCACTTGCAAAAACGTCTCATAATCCTTCCGGCTCATGCCCAGATCCACGTCGTCATCCCATGGAATAAAGCCACCGTGCCGGATGGCCCCCAGGAAGGTTCCGCCGATCATCATCACCGTAAGATCATGCTTTTTACAGATATTCAAAACGTCCTTTACAATCTCCAGTTCGCACAGCTGAAGCTCACGCAGGGTATGTTCCACAATTACACTTCTTTCTTCGGGAAGAATTTACGTTTCAGGAAAGCGCTGCCCTTTTTCAGCCAGTTCTGGTTTTCCATAAACATCACCGGCACTTCCCGGCAGGCGATCTCATTGGCTTCCAGATAAATATCCAGCATCCGTTCCGCAAGGAATCCAAATACCCGGCGGTCATACTGGCTGTAGCCGGAGATGTCCACCGTTCTTTCAATTTCAAAGAGAATCGGGAACATCCAGCTGCAATAACCGTCGAAAATTTCCCGTTTCATAATGAACATATTGTAAAGATGGGTCCAGGAACGGGACTTCATCCGGTCTGCAACAGCAGCATACTTCTCCCCGGATGCCTTCGCCAGCTCCAGCATACGATCCAGCGGCTCCGCCGGATGGGCATGGACATACTGGTTATACACAGTCTCAATATAATAATTCCGGCGTTTTGGAATCAGCACATCCGCCTTCTGGAGCAGCTGTTCTGCCTCAGATGCAGTCAAAACGCCTTCCCATTTGTCACTGCACTTTTTTCCGCGGAAATGGCGGCGGTAATGCGCCAGCCCCACATAGTCCGCATCAAGGTTTTTCCACACCCAGTAGATTCCGGTGAGTTCACAGAAGGTACTGTTCTTTCCGGAGATATTATCTCCGGTGTTGTCTCCCTGAAATCCCAGTTCCAGATCTTTGCCCTCTTTCCCCACATGTACAGGAAGATACATGGAATCCTCCGGCATCCGGTAAGCTTTATGGGCGGCCACAATTACTTTAATATTCATAGCAATTTCTCACACAATCTCAGGGACGAGGCGATTACCTTGTCCATGTCATAATACTTATA
The DNA here is from genome assembly GCA_964518645.1 of uncultured Oscillospiraceae bacterium. Taxonomy (GTDB): domain Bacteria; phylum Bacillota; class Clostridia; order Oscillospirales; family Oscillospiraceae; genus HGM13006. The sequence goes on from CAZFGL010000008.1 coordinate 9,150, forward strand.
CTCTCCCAGTCTGCCTCCAAAGGTGACTCCGGCTTCCTTTTGAGCAAGGGCGGCATACCGGGCATAGAGCGCATCGTTGGTCTCGTCGTTCACTGTGTAATACGGCTCATCCCCCGGGTTCCATGCCGCAGGGTACTCCCGGGTGATCACAGTTTTCTCCTGGGTGCCGAATTCAAAATGCTTATGCTCAATGATTCTGGTATAGGGTGTCTCACGGTCGGTATAATTCACCACCGCATTTCCCTGATAGTTATCTGTATCCAGAACTTCCGTCTCAAACCGGAGAGAGCGGAACTGCAGGGGGCCATAGCAGAAATCAAAGTACCGGTCAATGGGGCCGGTATAGATCACCTGATCTGCCAGTCCCCGAAGCTCCTGCCGGTGCTCCAGATAATCGCAGTTCAGACGCACCTCAATCCCCTCCAGCAGTTTCTCGAAGATGGCCGTGTAGCCACCCTGGGGAATGCCCTGATACCGGTCATTGAAGTAGTTATTGTTGTAGGTAAAGCGCACAGGAAGCCGGCGGATAATAAACGCAGGCAGCTCTGTACAGTCTCTGCCCCACTGTTTCTCCGTGTAGCCCTTGACCAGCTTTTCATAGATGTCCCGGCCCACCAGCTTCAGCGCCTGTTGTTCCAGATTCTCCGGCTCCTCCACGGAAAGTCGCTGGGCATCAATGATTTCCTTCGCCTGCTGGGGGGTTGCGATTCCCCAAAGGCGGCTGAAGGTATTCATATTAAAGGGCATATTATAGATTTCACCCTTGTAGTTTGCCACAGGGCAGTTTACATAATTATTAAATTCCGCAAACTGGCTGATATAATTCCAAATCTCCGGATCGGAGGTGTGGAAAATATGGGCACCATACTTATGGACATTGATCCCCTCTACGGATTCCGTATAGCAGTTTCCACCGATGTGAGAACGCTTGTCCACCACCAGACAGGTTTTTCCCTTTTTCGCAGCCTCATGGGCAAATACTGCGCCGAAGAACCCGGCGCCTACGATCAGATAATCATAATGCATAATACCCCTCCTCTTATCTGGCACCGTCCATACGCAGAACTGCGCCCACAGTCCAGAACAGGATCTTTAAATCCAGCATCAGGCCCCGCTCCGCCACATATTGCAGCTCCAGAGCCTGTCTTGCACCGTTTTCATAAGTCACGTTGCTGCGTCCGCGGCTCTGCCAAAGTCCAGTCAGGCCGGGTTTACAGGAAAGCAGCATATCCCGCTTATCCCCATAAAGTTCGGTCTCCTCCTGAAGCACAGGCCGGGGGCCTACCAGAGACAGGGAGCCTCCAATGATGTTAAAGAGCTGGGGCAGCTCGTCCAGACTGGTTTTCCGCAGAAACGCCCCCACTTTGGTGATACGGGGGTCATGCTCCAGCTTAAAATTCTTCCGATACTCCTCCAGTTCCTCCGGAGAGAGCATATCCTCCAGCCGGTCTGCATTCCGGCGCATACTGCGGAACTTATACACCTGAATGGGCTTCCCATGAAGTCCCACACGCTTTGCCTTATAAAGCACAGGCCCTCTGTCCTCTGCAAAAATCGCCACCGCAATGATTAGCAGCACCGGGGACAATACCACAGCCGCCACCAACGCCACAACAAGATCCACTGTACGCTTAATAAAGGCGTACACCGGCTTTTTCCCATTTCCTTTTTCCACAACCATACACCCCGTTAGTCCAAATCTCCCGCAATTGCCATGAGATATTGGCCATAATTGGTTTTTTCCATAGACTTTGCCGTATCCAGCAGCTGTTCTGTAGTGATCCACCCATTCCGAAGGGCAGTCTCCTCCAGACAGCCGATCATTTTACCGCTTCGCTGTGCTGCACGAATAGAACCGGCAGCCACATAAAGGCTGTCTGCTGTACCGGTATCAAACCAGGTATACTCCTCACCCAGCTTCACCACGTTCAGTTTTCCGGCTGCCAGATAAGCGTTGTTGATGGAGGTGATCTCCAGTTCACCACGGGCAGAGGGCTGAACCTTCTTCGCCGCATCCACAACCCTGTTATCATAGAAATAAAGTCCGGGGACAATATAATTGGACTTGGGACGATCCGGCTTCTCCTCAATGGAGATTGCCTTGCCGTTCCGGTCGATTTCCACCACACCAAAGGCCCGGGGGTCTGCCACATAGTAGCCGAAAATTGTCGCTCCCTCAGTATGGTTCATGGCCTGACGCAGCTTCCGGCGGAATGCAGGCCCATAGAAAATATTATCTCCCAGCGCCAGACACACAGAATCATCCCCGATGAACTCCTCACCGATCAGGAACGCATCTGCAATGCCCCGCTGAACCTTCTGTTCTTTATATGTAATGTGTATTCCCAGCTGGGACCCATCCCCCAGAAGATCCACAAAGGGCTGCATATCATCCGGAGGGACGATCACAAGAATATCCCGGATCCCCGCCGTCATCAGTACAGACAGAGGGTAATAGATCATGGGTTTATCATAAACAGGAAGCAGGGGCTTGCACACAGGCAGCGTAATGGGATAAAGCCGTGTGCCCTTTCCGGCAGCCAGAATTATACCTTTCATATTCGATCCTTTCCGTGTTATAAACACATACAAAAAAATCAGGATAGGGGTTTAGATGACCAATTAATTTATCATATCCTGTCTACACCTATTTGTCAATCATTCATATCCCGTCTCAGTCTTTTTCCGCCGGTTTTTTCTTCTTCTCCCGGAGCTTTCTGAAAAAATCCCGGAGGAGATCGCCGCAGGCTTCCTCCAGCACCCCGGAAATCACCTGAGGCTTATGGTTATATGGCAGAGAAAACAGCTCCGTCACCGAGGCAACAGACCCGGCCTTGGGATCCTTTGCGCCGAATACCACCACAGGGATCCTTGCATTGATAATCGCCCCGGCGCACATGGGACACGGCTCCAGAGTCACATACATCCTGCACTGCCACAGACGCCAGCCCCCCAGATTTTTACACGCATCGGAGATTGCCATGATCTCCGCATGTCCCAGAGCGGTTTTCCCGGTCTCTCTGTTGTTATATCCCCGGCCTACGATTTCGTCATCCTTTGTGATGACGCACCCGATGGGGACCTCCCCCAGGGCACCGGCCTGCTGTGCCAGAGCGATTGCTTCCAGCATAAATTTTTCATCCCGGGTCATCGGCATCCACCTTGTTTTTCCAATTATTTTTCCGCCCAATAAATCATTGTTATACTATCTCAAAACAGCCGAAAAGTCAAAAAAAACATGCAGTTTTTCCGAGGTTTTCTCCACTTTCTCTCCGCTGGAACAAAAATCCGGAGTCCCTTTGGTTGTAATTATCCGATAAATGTGTTATTCTATCAATAATGACAATTTGGAGTGTGACAGATGAAAAAAGTATTAATTTCACTGTTTTTCATATGCCTGTTCTTCCTCCCGGTCATGGCAGATTACACGGTTGACAGCGTTGCGGTGAATGCAGAGGTTTCTTCCAACGGAAAAACTCAGGTCACCAGCACCACGGTGCTCACCTTCACCTCCGGTGAAACCGAAGTGACCATTCCCCTGCCCGACGAGGATGTGAGCCATGTTTCCGTCAGCAACTACCGTTACCGGGTGAAGCAGACGGATTTCGGCACCAATGTGGTGGTTTCCAACGGCGATGGCTTCGCAGGCACCCATACCTTTCAGATCACCTATTCCCTGCCCGCCTTTACCGATGGCAGCAGCAGTGAGGATCTGTACCACCTGAATCTGCTCAGTTCCCGCTGGGCCAGAGAGATCGGCAGCGTATCCGTTCAGATCACCCTTCCCGGCTCTCAGGTAGAGCTTCCCGAGGGCTTCAGTATGGAGCCTCAGATTCTCAGCGGATATTACGGAGATCTGGACCCGGTGGACGCCCCCATGGAAGCCGTCGGCAATACCCTGACCGGCTCTGTTTCCCAGCGGATGGCCTACGATTCTCTGGCGGTGGAGGTCTCCCTGCCGGAGGGCTACTTCCGGATGCGTTCCACCTCCATCCCCATGATCTCCATCACATGGGTGTGCCTTGCAATGGCTGCCGTGACCGCCCTGTGTATGCTTTATTGGCACTTTAAGCTGCGGAATCCCGCAATTTCCTATTCCGCCCGGCTTCTGGCCCCTGAAGGGATCCTCCCCTATCAGCTTCCTCAGGTGTTGGACGGCAGTTCCTGCGATATGGCAGCACTGATTCTGGAATGGGCCAATCTGGGATATATCTCTCTGGGCTATAACAAGTCTCAGCAGGTGATCCTCCGCCGGAATATGCACATGGGCTCTGAGCGCACAGCTGCGGAGCAACAACTGTTTTCCCAGATATTCGGCCGAAGTAGCCGTGTAGTTGCCACCCCGGGGCGTTTCTCCGCTTCTGCCAGTCGTTTCCGTGCCACATCCCGCCGGAGCGTCAGTCAGGTTGCCTTTGACCGCAGTGGCGGAAACCCGGTACTGATTCAGCTCCCCGCCAGACTTCTTCTTGCTGTTGCAATCGGTTATATGGTCTATAAGCTACTGCCTGAGGGTGCCGGCTTCGTGGTGCTGGCAGTGTTTGCGGGAATCGCCGGATTTGTGTACAGCATGTACCTGCATTCCGCAATCTCCACCTGGCGTTCCCTCGGTCAGTTTGGTGGCAAAACACTGGGACTTGTCCTTATCGCTGTGATCCTGATCTATCTGGGACTGATCTCCGGTGCCTTTCTTGAAACCTGTATCGGCATGTTTGCCTGCTGCTTCTCCGCCGTTGCCACCGCATCCGGCCCCCGCCGGAGCGCCTGGGGACGTGATATGATGGCACAGGCCAAAGGCTGCCGCAGATTTTATCGTCAGGTCTCCTGGCAGAAGCTTCAGATTTATCTGGGGCATAACAACCGGTTTTTCCAGTCTGAGCTGCCCAAGGCTGTCGCCCTGAACTGCGACAAAGCCTTCGCCGCCCGCTTTGAACGGCTCTCCATTCCCCGCCCGGACTGGCTGCCGGGTGTCAAAAAGCAGACCTGGTCTGCCCCCGCACTCCAGAAGCAACTCACTCCCATCGTAAAAAAGCTCCGTGCTGCCTTCAACTGACGGCGGAATTATGACGGAAATCTTGAATCGAAACAAAAAAATGCCGAAATTCTGCTGGAATTCCGGCATTTTTTGCGTTTTTTTCTTTACATAAGCCCAGATTTATGCTATACTTTCCGGAGCGAAGATTTATGTTAACAAGCATGATACAATTGCCTGCTTTACGGCATACTATAGATCAAGAAGAAATTTGAGAATGTGAGGGTGCACACTTATGGCACAGTATGTAATTCACGGCGGAAAGCCGCTTCACGGTGAAGTTTCCATCAGCGGTGCAAAAAACGCTGCTGTTGCAATTCTCCCCGCCGCACTGCTGGTAGACGGTGTCTGCCGCATCGAAAATGTCCCCGATATTTCTGATATTCAGCTGTTTTTTGATATTCTGACCCGCATGGGTGCTTCTGTAAAGATGATCAACAAAACCACCTTTGAACTGGATTGTTCTACGGTGTACACCTCCTCCGTCCCCCACGAGCTGGCATGCAAGATCCGTGCCTCCTACTATCTGGTGGGTGCTCTGCTGGGACGTTTCGGCAAGGCAACTGTTGCCATGCCCGGTGGCTGTGATTTTGGTGTTCGTCCCATTGACCAGCATATCAAGGGCTTCAACGCCATGGGCGCACAGGTGGACATTGTCAGCGGTGATATTGTAGCCACCACCACCCGTCCCCTCCAGGGCGGCAGAGTTTATCTGGACGTGGTTTCCGTTGGCGCTACCATGAATATTATGATCGCCGCTGTTCTGGCTGAGGGCACCACCATCATTGAAAACTGTGCCAAGGAGCCTCATATCGTTGACCTGGCCAACTTCCTCAACGCCATGGGCGCAAATATCTCCGGTGCAGGCACCGACGTGATCAAGGTTCGCGGTGTGAAGCGGCTCAAGGGCGGTTCCTATTCCATTATCCCCGATCAGATCGAGGCCGGCACCTATATGGCCGCCGTCGCCGCTGCGGGTGGTAAGGTTCTCATTAAAAATGTAATTCCCAAGCATCTGGACTGCATCTCCTCCAAGCTCCGTGAGATGGGCGTGACCATCACCGACATGGGCGACGCTGTCCTGGTTGAGACCAACGGCCGGCTTCAGAAGGCCAAGGTCAAGACCATGCCTTACCCCGGCTTCCCCACCGACATGCAGCCTCAGATCGCTGTGTGCATGGCTCTGGCTGAGGGCACCAGCGTAGTCACTGAGGGTGTCTGGGATAACCGCTTCCGTTATATTGGGGAGCTGAAGCGCATGGGCGCACAGGTTTCCGTGGACGGCAAGGTTGCTGTGATCGAGGGCGTTGAGAGTCTTCGGGGCTGTCCTGTCAAGGCATGCGATCTCCGTGCGGGGGCTGCCATGGTAATTGCCGGTCTTGCAGCCAAGGGTACTACCGTGGTTTCCGACATCAAATATGTTGAGCGTGGCTACGAGGACATCACCGCAAAGCTTCAGGGCATGGGCGCTGATTTTAAAAAGGTCGAGGACGATGAAAATCGTTTCTCCGTCATCAGCGCAGGCTGATTTTCAACCGAATATGCTTCGAGCGGACATCTGAAAAGATGTCCGCTCGTTTTGTTTTATTTAACGCTTCTTTTTAATCACCACAACTACGGCAGCCAGTACCAGTACAGCCACAACCACAATGCCGCCCACTACAAGACCGGTGTTGGACGCTTCCGTGGTTTCAGCCACCTCTGCATGCTCCGCAGGTGCTTCCGGTTCCGGAGCAGGCTCCTGGGTTTCCGGTGTTGTCTCGGGGAGTTCGGACACCTCAGAGGGTTCTTCCTCCTCCGGCACATAGTTCTCATCCACTGCAACCATCAGATGGATCTCGCCGGTGTAGGTCCCCGGCTCAATGGCCGTCTCTTCGCCGTCAACCGTCATGGTGACCATGTATCCGGGCAGTGCCACCAGTGTGCTGCCTTCTTCCACAGTCAACCCCATCAGATAGCAGTCCTCGGTCACATTCCAGACTGCATTCTCCTGAAGGGTTACATTCAGCCGTGCAAATTCGTTATAGGTCAGCGCAGTTTCCTTCACCACGCCCACATCCAGAATATTGGCAAGGGAAATGTTTCCGTCCTCAATGGCAAGGGTCAGCTCCGCAGAGGAGATCGCCCCCTCCAGTTCTGCCCCTGACAGGGTTACATTCATGGTAGATTCCGTCTTGGCTGCGTCGCCCATACCACCGGGTCCTCCGGGGCCACCCGGGCCACCGGGCCCACCGGGGCCCATGCCGCCGTCTGCCGGCATAGCCATGTCAGCCTCTGCTTCAGGCATCCCGGTCTCTTCTGCGGTCTCATATTCAGCGCCCATGCCCTGGATAATATCTCCCTGCAGCTTCGTATCCGCAATGGTCACGTTGACCACTTCGGTGCCATCCATGGAACCGGCACCAGTGTCATCGTTGATCTGAGCCCGAACGAGTACATTCGTCTCTGCGGTGACCACACCGCCGTCACTGATCTCAATATCGGCGCCCCGTCCCTTTGCAATAATGCCGCCCTGCTTTGCCTGGAGCACAGTATCTTCTCCGGTAACGGTAATCTTGGAATTGGTACCATTAAAGGATTGATGGGTAACGAATCCGTAGTAATTATGTGAATCGGCCTGAGAACCTCCGCTGAGAATCATTTCAGAGCCATCTCCTGCGGCAGCAAAGCCGACCACACCATATTCAATATCAAACACACAGTTTTCAAACACATCCACGCACTTGCCGATGGCATACGCGCCGTAGCCCTGATCCTCGATCTGAATGGTAGAATTCCTCACAGTGAGGTGACCGTCTGTAACGTCATCCACACCAAGGGCACCCCAGTCCTGAGAGATGATGGTGGAGTTTACGATGTTCACACTGGCTGCATCCACCATGTTCATGGCACGGCAGTTGCCCCAGATGCCCAGTCCGTTGGGAGGAGAGGCCATACCAGCAGAGGGAATGTTCACCTCAGCCTGATATTCTCCAGGCTCACAGTCCACTTCCACGCCGTCCAGATTCATCACAGCCTGATCGCCTGCAAAAATTGCAGAACGCAGCGCGCCTTCTGTATAGATCTCAGAATTGTTTACATTCAGCGTCGCAGTATCCGCCACACCAAGAGCCGCACCGATGCCGGTGAAATCATCGCCGCCATCCCCATACAGGGTGATCTCTGCGTTATCCACCGTAAGGGTTCCGGTACCCCCTACACGAATGGCAGAGGTGTTGTCGTTCATGGAATAGATCTGAATATCCTTCAGAGAGGTATCCCCGGCCTTTACGTCCCCTGCAACACCTGCCAGCACAGACCGCTCCGGATCGACACCGTTTTCATCTGCATAGATAAAGCAGGTGAGCCAGCGGGGCGTCTCCTGGCCGTGGGAGACGTAATAATCCAGCACACCACGAACCAGTGTAATGGTATACTCTCCCTGAGAAAGGCATACATCCTCTTCCAGAGGGAATTCAGCCACACTGTCCCCATAGGTACCGGTGAGACAGAGCTTATACGCATCCCCGTTCTCATCATAAATGGAGGGTGCCGAGAAGGTATAGCTTTCCCCGGGAGCAATGGTCACTTCACTTTTTTCTCCCAGTTCCACCACATGAATCACAACGTCCTCTTCTTCCACATTTTCCAGTGTGATGGAAGCCAGCTGTTCATCACTTTCCACCAGCGTACCACCGGAGGCCGCCGTGATCTTCAGGGACACCATTGTCTGCGCTGCCACAGCCGACGGCATCCACATGCACAGCATCCCGGCCACCAGAGCCGCAGCCACAAGCTTACGAATCATTCTGCCCATGTTTTTCCCTCATTTCATATGATTGTTTCCCCGTGTTCACAGAAGGGGATATAGTAATATTTTAGCAGAGCGCAGCATTGAATCCCAGTTTCTATTTTCACCCATTGCGACAAGATGTATCGTTCTGCATTTTTCATGCATTCTCCTCCGGGTTCGGCATTTCCTCATTCGAGGTGTCGGCCCGGTACTTTTTTCGGTACTCCACCGGTGTCAGACCGCTGAATTTTTTAAACTGGGTAGAAAAATAAGGAAAGTTGGAGAAGCCGACACTCAGGGCCATGCTGGTGACGTACATATCAGATTGTTCCATCATGGATAACGGCACCAGACGGCGTCCCGGGGGGCGAACTGATCTCCATCAGTTAAGTCCTGATTTTCCCCTTTGTCTTGCGTTCCGGCAGAAAACAAATTATAATACTCCCAGAATGTTCAGGGAAGGATTGATTTTCATGTTGGAACGCAAACAGTATCCCCATATTTTCACACCACTGAAACTGGGTCCGATCACACTTAAAAACAGACTGGGCTTTGCTCCCATGGTCTGCAACCAGTGTACCATCGACGGTACCGTGACCGATGCCATGGTGGAATTTGTAACGATGCAGGCACGCTGCGGAGTAGGCTATGTGACCATCGGTGACACCCAGGTGGATGACGAGTTGGGCGGCGCTTTTATGGCCACCATGAACATTGCCAGAAGCACCAGTGTCCCGGGAATGATCCGTCTCCAGGAGGCCGCCCGCTATAATGGCGCCCTTCTCTCCGTGGAATTGAACCACTCCGGCCGGGGTGCCAAGGATCACCTGATCTCCGGTGCCGCCATTGCTCCCTCTGCGGTATGTTTCCCCCGCTGTTCTCAGAACGTACGTCCTATGGATGAGGCAGATCTGATCCGTGTCAGGGAACAGTTTGTCAACGCCGCCCGTCATGCAGTGGAGGCCGGATTCCCCATGGTCATGGTTCATGCCGCCCACAACAATCTGCTGGGACAGTTCCTCTCTCCCCTCAGCAATCAGCGGACGGATGCCTATGGCGGTACGGCGGAAAACCGTCGCCGTTATCCCCTTGAAGTGATTCGTGCAGTCCGGGAAGCCGTAGGCGACGGTGTGGCGATTGAACTGCGTGTATCCGCCACAGAGATGACCCCCGGCGGTCTGGAACTGGAGGAATCTCTCCAGTTTATCGAGGCAGCACAGGAATATGTGGATCTGATCCATGTCTCCCGGGGCATTGTCTATAATGATGCGGGGATTTATACCCTGCCCACCTTCCTCCGGGAGCCTATGCTGAATGTGGACTACGCCCGCAAGGTCAAGGAGCGGGTAACAAAGCCTGTGGCCACTGTGGGCAATTTCAGCACTCTGGATCAGATCGAGCAGGTTCTGGCCAACGGCTGGGTGGACGTGGTATGTATGGCCCGGGCATTCCTCAGCGACAACAAAATGGTAGAAAAATGCCTTGCCCATCGTCAGGAGGACATACGTCCCTGTCTCCGCTGTCATCGTGGCTGCATTGATAATTCCGCCCGTGGAAAGGCCATTCACTGTTCTATCAACCCCAGCCTTGGATTTGAGCAGGACATCCGTGCCCTGCCCACCCCCACAGGAAGCCGTAAGGTTCTGGTGGCAGGCGGTGGCCCCGCCGGAATTACCGCAGCTACAACCCTTGTTTCCCGTGGGCATCAGGTCATTCTCTGTGAACAGTCTTCCCGTCTTGGCGGACTCCTTCAGGATGCCGCCGCCCCCGGATGCAAGACCTACATGAAGGAGTACCTGAAATGGCTGGTCCATTCTGCGGAAACAAGCGGTGCAGAAATCCGTCTGAATACCACTGTCACATCGGAGCTGGTGGAGGAGCTTTCCCCTGATGCTGTCATCGTGGCCACAGGCTCTACCTATCTCCGTCCCAACATCCCCGGAATCGACCGCCCCAACGTGGTCATGCTCCATGATGCAGAACACGAGCGCAGTCTGCTGGGCAAGCGCATTCTTGTGTGCGGCGGTGGCTCCGCCGGACTGGAATGCGCACTGAGCCTTAGCAGAGAGGGGTATCAGGTCGCCGTAGCCGATCAGCTCCCCAAGGAGCAGTTTGCCTCCGGTATGCCCTATTTCCCCCGGCTGGATCTGATGCAGTGTCTGGAAACGGAAGGTGTCACCCTGCTGCCCCGGCACCGGATCAGCAGCTTTACCGAGGAAGGCGCCCTGCTTTCCTGTGATGGTATCGAAACCCACTTCACCGCTGACACCTGCATCATTGCACTGGGTGTAAAGCCCAGACGTGAGCTGATCGACCAGCTCAACTCCCGATATGCCCAGGGGATCATTCCCGTGGGCGACTGTGAGGGCGGAACCAACATCTATGATGCCACTCACACCGGATACTTCGGCGCGCTGACTGTTCTCTGATATGCCGTAATACAAGAAAAAGCCATGGCAGAACCCTTCCCGGTTCCGTCATGGCTTTTACAGTTTCATTATTCAGACAGTGCCTTTGCCCGCTGATACTTGCTCCGGCGCTCCTCATGCAGGCCGTAGAATTCCACCAGCTGACTGCACAGGGGCGGCAGGGAACCGGCATCTCCGTAAAGCAGTTCCAGTTCCAGTTCGCAGATCGGCTCCTTCTTATCGCCGGAGTAAAGATACCCCAGGTCTCCGGCCATCTCGATCCGAACCCCCTCGTCCATAAAGAGGTAGGCCGCCTTCCGGTCAAACTCCGCACCGCAGGTGACCACCAGAGGAACATCCTTCAAAATTGCCTTCAGTTCCCGGGGTGCCCCCTGGTCGATGAGCATGGGGATGGCCTCACGCACGTCCTTTGCGTTGCACTGCCACTCGTTTCTGGTAAAGAAGCCGGCATCATCACTGGTATTGGCCGTTTTGAATGCAGCCACCATATGACCGCCCTCATCCCGGAGACGCAGCGTCCATTTCCGCTGGCTCAGAGCCCCGTCTTCAGTGTCATAATAGCTTGACCGCATATGGCGGGTCTCATAGTCATCTTTCATATATTGGGTCAGCTCAGGATCCTCCAGAATTCTGTTCAGTGTCTCTTCATCGGGAACACTCAGCTTCATTTCGATCTCAGTTGCCAAGACAAATCGCCTGCCTTTCTCTTTGCTCTCATTTTACCCCTTTTCCCCGGGAATAGCAACCCTTTTCTAACAGGGATTTCTCCCCCTATTTCCCGGCAGAATCCTCCCCGGAAAGTCCGTATAATGTGCTTAAATACGGGAGGAGACGGTGTTCTATGAAAGAAAAGCTAAAGAAAACTCCGGTTTTGGAAAAATGGTTCTATACCCAATCGCCTCTGGTGATCACCCGTCCCGCACTGCGGGAGACCGGGGTGTGTCTTACATATATGGCAGGGGGCTTTCTCGCCGCCTGTGGCAGAATCTTTGATCACCCCGCCCCCTTTGGGCTGGGACTGCTGGTCTCAGCCGGGGGTGGGCTGCGGGGACTGTGCACCCTGCTGGGGGCTGCTACCGGATTCCTCACCATGCAGCCCTTTTCTCAGGGGCTGGAGATGACCAGCAGTGCCATTCTGATTTTCGTGACCATGTACATTTTCGGCTCTCTGTGGGTGACCCACCGTGCCTGGTTCCGCTGTCTGGTTCCCTGCATCATGAGCGCCGCCGTTGGGGGAATCTTTCTGTTCAGCAGAGAACTGACGCTGCCTATTCTGTTGGGGTATCTCCAAAATGTTTTCCTTGCCGGTCTCTCTCCCCTCGCCTTTGAAGCCTTTCTGCGGGGGAAACGGAACAGCCTCGGTGCGCTGCTGGCCATGTGTTTTTTCGTGATCGGCGGTACCCCTCTGGTGCTGCCGCTGGGAATCCGGCTGGGTGTTGCCGCCGCAGTTGCACTGACTGCCTCCGGCAGCAGACGCTGTGACTTTGGAACTGCCGGAACCATCGGGGCCGCATTGGGTGCAGCATTGGATGTCAGTCTGCAAACCTCCGGGCTCTGGGCTCTCACCCTGTCTGTTTCAGCGCTGGCCACCAGCAGTGTCCCAAAGCGATACGGACTGATTCGTTTTCTGATGTTTGCAGTGGGATTTCTTGCCATAAGTATGGTCACCGGAACATTGACCATTCCCCTGCTGATTCTTTTGGGTGTAACCCTCCCCATCTCTCTGCTGCTCCCCGCCGGTCTCATTACCGGCCGTGAGGAGAGCGCTGTTGCCCAGTCCGCAGCACTGGTGGAGCAGCGGCTGTACGATGGTTACCTGGCGCTGAAGGGCATCTACGATTCCATCGGACTGGATCCCGCGGACCGGATGGAGCAGGAACGGCAGCACATTTTCGACCGTGCCACCGCCAAGGTGTGCCGTCGCTGTACCCGCTACCACCAATGCTGGGAGAAAAACAGCACAGAAACCTACCGGGCATTGAACTCCGCCCTGTCCGCCATTCTGGATCGGGGTACCGCCCGCCGGGAGGACTTCCCCGAGGATTTTACGGAAGAATGCCGCCATATGGAGGGGCTTCTGTGTGCCCTGAACCAGGAGTTGGAGGGAATCATATGCCGGGGTCAGCTGCGTAGCCGCGCTGAAGAAAACCGGCTGATTGTCAGCCGTGTACTGCTGCACATATCAAAAATACTGGAAGAAAACGCCCATCAGCTGCGCTGTGACCAGCGGATCCCCGAGGAGGCATATACCGTCAGGATCGGGGTATCTGCCCGGGGGCGCCGGGGGGTAAAGGTCAGCGGAGACCGTGGGGTATGCTTTCACACTGACGCCGGCAGCATGTATGCGATTTTATGCGATGGTGCCGGAACCGGTGAGGCTGCCGGGAAAGAAAGTCTGCTGGCTGTTGACACCCTGGCGCAGCTGATCCAGTCCGGTATGAGCCCTGAAAACGCCATGGAGTTTATCAACAGCATGTATATTCTCCGTGAAGGCAGTCTCTTCTCCACCATAGACGTTTTGGAGCTGAGTCTGATCACCGGTCAGGGCAGCCTCTACAAATGGGGCGCTGCCCCCAGCTATGTAAAATCCGGTACTGTCGTCAAAAAATACGGAACAGCCGCCCCGCCGCCCGGTCTGGGAGTGGGGAACTCCTACGGTGCGGAGGTAATACGGCTGTCCCTTTGGGAAGGAGATATGCTGGTGCTGGTGAGCGACGGAGTTGCCGGTGACACTGCCGAAAATCTGATCCGTGCCTATGAGGGTACAAATGTGAAGGAACTGGCTGCACAGCTGATCGCCGCTGCCGAAACCACAGACGGGGAGGACGACATGACCGTGGCCGTTCTGCGCATCGAAGCCCTGCCCGGCTAATGCCGGTCTGCATCCTATTTACGGAAATATTCTACCCCACAAGTGGCACAAAGTCCGTCGAAACCCGCTCCATCCCTGTTTTTTCTTTGCCCCGCCCCGAAGAGTTTTCCGCTCTCCGGGGCTTTTCTTCATGGTTATCCCCGTCTGGTGCAGCAGAAAAATCTGGAAAGCTTATGGACTTCAGCGTTTTTTGTGGTTATAATGAAAAAAGAACTGCATGAGAGGTATGCCTGTGCTCCGAACTGTATATGAAGCCCGCTTCCGATTATGTAACCATCGCCGGGAGGTGGATTCCTACGCTCTGGCTGAGAGTGCCGCCCGGAGAGGCGAGGTCTATATTGGCTACAGGCATATGGATGCAGCAGACGGCCGGGTAGTGGTCAATCCTCCCAGGGACGAACCGCTCCATTTCGGCAGCGAGAATCAGATCGTGGTAATTGCGGAAAACTGACCCCCGGTTATTCCGGTTTTAAACAAGGAGGAAACAAATATGATACAGTTTATATGCTATCCCAAATGCTCCACCTGCCGGAAGGCACAGCAGTGGCTGGACAGTCAGGGGATCCCCTACAACCTTCGGGACATCAAAAGCCACAACCCGACGATGGAGGAGCTTTCAGAATGGTACGCATTAAGTGGCCTTCCCCTGAAAAAGTTCTTCAACACCAGTGGTCTGCTCTATAAGTCCATGGATCTGAAAAACAGGCTCCCCCACATGACCCAGCAGGAGATGCTGGATCTACTGGCCACCGATGGCATGCTGATAAAGCGTCCCCTGCTGATCGGGGAGGATTTTGTGCTGACAGGTTTCCGGGAGGCAGACTGGCAGGAGGCTCTCACCGGGAACGGTTGATTCTCTCAGCACACGTCCCTGTTTGATTCCAGAATCCGAAAAGTGTCCCTTTTCCGCTCCGGAAAATCGGACACTTCTCAAAAAATCATCTTGATTTTTCTGATTTATATGCTATACTTTACCTGCTCATCGGAGGAACTGTAAGACGTAATTACAGCACCGGATAAGATGTCGTATGGAGACTTTTATCGGAGGGTATCGCAGCGTATATCGCGACACCGGATTAAGATAACTGCTTTGTGCGGTATATCTTGTCCGGTGCTTTTTGTTTTTAAGGAGGATTTTTATGGATTTTATCACCAGTGACATCCGGCCGCTGTATCGCAAATATCTGTCTGCTTCCATGGCCAGTGCGGTAGTCATGTCAATCTACAGCTTTGTAGACACCATCGCCGTAGGCCAGTCTGTGGGCGCTGTCGGCGCTGCGGCTATGGCCGTCATCAGTCCCATCTATGGCATGATGGTCTTTCTCGGCATTCTGTGCGGGGTCGGTGGCTCTGTTCTGTACGGAAATGCCTGTGGCGAGGGAAAACGGGACAAGGCAAATGCGCTGTTCACCGCAGCCACCGGCCTCATGGCGCTCCTGACTGTTGTGGCGTGGGGTACATTCGCAATATTCCACGAGCCCATCCTCACATTCTTCGGGGCAGATGCAGCCCTGATGCCCACGGTCATGGAGTACGCAAAATGGATCATCTTGTCCATGCCCGCATTTATCGCCCCCACATTTATCAGTTCCTTTATCCGTAACGACGGCGCCCCCGGTCTTGCCACTGCAGCGGTAATTATCGGTGGCTGTGTCAATGTGTTTGGAGACTGGCTTCTCTGCTTCCCTCTGGACATGGGTATGACCGGCGCGGCACTGGCAACCGTTGTGGGCTCTCTGGTGCAGGTCTGCATTATGTGCAGTCACTTCTTCTCCGGGAAATGCACCCTTCGTTTTGTAAAACCGAATCATCTTCTCCCCGCCCTTCGCCAAACTCTGGGCATAGGCTTCGGCGCCAGTGTGCTGGATCTGGGTACCGTAATTCTGGCCATTATTATGAACAACCAGATCATGCGTTACGGAGACACCACTGCACTGGCTGTTTTCGGTGTTGTCACTACCATCTCATCACTGTTTCAGGCCCTGTTTTGTGGCGTGGGACAGGCCATTCAGCCCATCGTGTCTGTTAACTGCGGCGCAGGGCGCCATGACCGTGTAAAGCAGGTCTGGAAGATGTCCATTTTCACAGTGATCCTGATGGGCTGTGGCTTTACCGCACTGGGGCTGCTTCTTCCGGAGCAGATCGTGCGGCTGTTTATGGACGTAACCCTTGCGGTGGTTGCTGCGGCTCCCGGGATCATCCGTCCGTATTTTCTGATTTTCCTCTTCCTCGGGATCACGGTGCTCTCTACCTATTATCTCCAGTCCACCATGCATGGAACCATCTCCATGGTGATCGCCCTGCTCCGAAGTGTGGCAGTAAGCGGTCTGCTGCTGTTTGTGCTTCCTCTGTTTATGGGCATTCAGGGTGTCTGGATCGCCATGCCCATATCCGAGCTTCTGGTGGCAGTGTTTGCACTGTGCTATATTCAAAGACAGAACAACGCTGATCCCGCCGATTAAAATCAGTGGACTTTTCCGGCTTCGTGAGATATAATAAAAACTACGTTTGAAAGGCTGCCCTCCGGCAGCTTTTCAAACACCCACCGGTTAGCGACCGCTAACCGCATGCTTTCAGCGATATATCCGTTGTGCCCCAGCATCTGGGGCTTACAAGATTCTCCCCGGTACTATCCGCTGTGAATTATCACCAAAGAGAGGATAAGCAAAATGACCCAGCAGAAAAAGCAATACGCAGACGACACAGGGGACGCCCAGATCGCCCTTTACTCCGTTCAGCCCGGCGTGGAGGCCGCCTATGTGTCAGCCCACATAGGCAGTCTGGATTTTGGTCTGTTTGAACAATCCGTGCAGCAGCATTATGTGGGTGTCCACTACTGCCGTGAGGGGCGTATCGAGCAGGCCTTGGGGGGAGAATTTCTCTATCTCATGCCCGGTGACTGTATCATCGCCATACAGGACAGAGCAGTTAAGACCTTCTCCTTCCCCATGCAGCACTATCACGGGATCAGCATTGGAATTGACCTTGCCGAAGAAGCCCATGGCATTCTGGGATTTCTGGCCAACACCGGTCTTGCTCCGATCCATATTGCCCGCAGGCTCTGTGGCAGCGAACACTGCGTCATGCTGCGGAACCAGCCGGTCATCCAGCGGTTCTTTGAGGATCTCTATGCCGTGGCGGAAGAACGTCGGCTGGAATACCTGAAGCTGAAGCTTCCGGAGCTGTTCTTTCTGCTGAAATACATAGAGCCGGATACCATACAGTCCGGACAGCAGATGGTCTCCCGTGGACAGGTGGAGCTGGTAAAAGAGATCGCCACCTATATCTCCCGGCATATCAATGAAAGAATCACGGTGAAGGAGCTGACTGCCCAGTTTGGTGTCTCCGACACCAGTTTGCAGGCATCCTTCCGCAGCGTATACGGTATGCCCGTGATTTCCTTTATCCGTGCCCAGAAAATGCAGAGTGCTGCCCAGATCCTGATCCACACAGACCGAAGCATCGGACAACTCGCCCAGGAATTCGGCTATGAGAACGAGAGCAAGTTTTCCGCTGCATTCAAGAAAATCATGGGCGACACCCCGGGGGTATATCGGCGGGAACACTCCAAAATCAAGATACTATAACCTCAGGGACACTTCTGTTTTGGAGTGTCCCTGTTTTTTTCGGATGATTCAGCCCCGTGTTTTGGAGTAAAAACCGGCGGTTTTGGGCATTGTTCTTTTTTCTGAAACCGTTATAATATCTCCTGTTCGCATACGCGGACGTTTTCTAACAGTTTTAGTTAGTTTTAGCTAACTATTTGGAGGGATACTTTATCAGAAAATATGGTTCAACAATCGTTCTGGGGTTTCTATTGATCCTCCTGTCCCTGCTTTCTCTGTTTGTGGGGCCATTGGACATAGATCCCGGAACTCTGTTTCAGGGAAAAGACAGCATGGAACTGAAGATTTTCCTGCTGGCAAGAATTCCGAGACTGCTGGCAATTCTCTGCACCGGTGTGGGGATGAGCGGGTCAGGTCTGATTATGCAGCAGCTGTGTATGAACAAGTTTGTTTCTCCCAGCACCGGCGCAACCATCCAGTCGGCACAGTTTGGGATTTTGCTGTCTCTGGTTTTTCTGCCCGGGCTTGGGCTGTGGGGACGGGTACTTCTGGCCTTCTCCATGGCAATTCTGGGGACATGGATCTTCGTCTGGTTCATTCAGCGAATCCAGTTTAAAAACGCCGTACTGGTACCCCTGATCGGCATCATGTTCGGAAACGTTCTGGGTGGTATCACAAATTTTATTGCTTATAAATACGAAGTGACCCAGCAGCTCTCCAACTACTTTGTTGGCTCTTTTGCCCTGATTATCAGGGGAAACTACGAACTGGTGTGGCTGGCACTGCCTCTGGTGCTTCTGGCGTTTATTTTTGCAAATTATTTTAACATCGTGGGTATGGGCCGGGATTTCTCCCAGAATCTTGGTATCAACTACAAGCTGGTGCTGTTTCTGGGGTTGACCATCGCCTCCATGATAACGGCCAGCGTGGTGACCGTGGTGGGGCAGATCTCTTACATTGGTCTGATCGTCCCCAATCTGGTGGCCATGTTCAAAGGAGACCGTATCAAGGGCACGCTGGTGGATACGGCGCTGCTGGGCGCCCTGTTCGTACTGGTCTGCGACATGGTAGCACGAACTGTGCTCTCCCCCTATGAACTCCCCATCGAACTGATCGTGGGAATCATCGGCAGCATTCTGTTTGTGGGCATGCTCCTGTACAAACTCAACCACGGACGAAAGGCCATCCGTCTGGGAAGAGAGGCGGGGAAAGCATGACTGATTCTCCTAAGCCTTACCGGACACCGGCACAAAAGGCCAACATTCGAAAGCTGATCCTTCTGTTTTTCATTGTGGTTGGCTGCTGTGTGGCCTATCTGCTTATCAACGCCCACCCGGAAAAGCCGAAATTCTTCCGCTATGTGCTCTCGCTCCGCATTCCGACACTGGTGGTAATGCTGCTGGCTGCATTCTCCATCGGCAGCGCCTCCCTGATTTTCCAGTCCATTATCAACAACCGGATCGTCACCCCCTGCCTTTTGGGTATGAACTCCATGTATACTCTGGTACACACAGCGGTGGTATTTGCAGCAGGTTCAGGCAGTCTGATTTCCACCAATTCCAACCTGTCCTTTGTGATAGATCTGTTTGTAATGGCTTTTGCGGCAACCTTTGTCTATTCCTATCTGTTCAAAAAGACGGGGAACAACGTACTGTATGTGCTGCTGATCGGCACAGTGCTGTCATCCTTCTTCGGAAGTATCCAGTCCACATTGATCCGGGTCATGGATCCCAACGAATACGATGCCCTTCTGACTACGCTTGTAGCTGATTTCACCAATATCAACACGGAGGTCATTCTCATCTCCGCCATTCTTCTGGCAGTGCTGACAATTGTTCTATGGAAGGATCTGAAGCTGCTGGACGTGATCACACTGGGAAAGGATCAGGCCATTAATCTGGGCGTGGACTATGACCGCACGGTGCGTAGACTGCTGTTGGGCGTGGTACTGTGCATCGCTGTGGCAACCGCCATGGTCGGCCCCATCTCCTTCCTGGGACTGATTATTGCCAATCTTGCCCGGCAGCTTCTGAAAACCCATAAGCACAGCCATCTGATCGTGGGGGCATCCTTTATGGGTATGCTGGCCATACTTGCGGGGCAGATGATCTCTCAGCATTTGTTCAGCTACGCTGTACCCATCAGCACCTTTATCACCATCGGAGGCGGCATCTACTTCCTGTATCTGCTGCTGAGACGGAAAGGAGGACTCTAACCATGAATGTGGTTGACCTTGTAAAAAAATATGACGGTAAAACTGTGGTGGATTCCGTCAGTTTTGAAATACCAAAGGGAAAGGTGCTTTCCCTGATCGGTCCAAACGGTGCCGGAAAATCCACCGTCATGGGTATGATCTCCCGGCTGATTGCCAAAGACGCCGGCGTTATCAGCTTTGAAGACAAGGACCTTTCCCGCTGGAAAAGCAGAGATCTTGCCAAAAAGCTCTCCATTCTGACCCAGCACAACAACATCCAGATGAAACTCACAGTCCGTGAGCTGGTAGCCTTCGGTCGTTTCCCCTATTCCGGGAACCGTCTGACGGAAAAGGACAACGAGATCATCGACAACGCCATCGGATATATGGAGCTGAAGGATTTCGAGGATCGCTTTATTGACGAACTTTCCGGCGGACAGCGGCAGCGTGCCTATATCGCCATGGTGATCGCACAGGACACCGAGTACGTTCTTCTGGACGAGCCAACCAACAATCTGGATATTTACCACGCCTCAAACATGATGCGCATGGTGCGCCGGCTCTGTGATGAGCTGGGAAAAACCGTGATTCTTGTACTGCACGAGATCAATTACGCCGCCTTTTATTCCGATTATATCTGCGCCTTTTCCAGTGGAAAGGTGGCAAAGTTCGGAACCGTGGAAGAGGTAATCAACAAAGAGACCCTCTCCCAGATTTACAATGTGGATTTTGAGATCATCCACATTCATGGCAGGCCTTTGTCTGTCTACTATTAATTTTGTTAAGTCAAAAGCTTAAAATATAAAAATAAAGGAGCAAATATTATGAAAAAACTGATATGCCTGATGATGTCCCTGATTATGGTGCTGGGACTGGCCGCCTGCGGTGGCAGTGACACCTCCGCATCCGAACCTTCCGTGGCTTCTGCCCCCGAAGCAGTTGTTTCTGAGGTTCCCGAAACTTCTGAAGTACCCGCAGAGGAAAGCGTTCATGAGGACTCTGTCCCTGAAGTGGCTGCAGAAGAGGTCAAGCCCGAGACAGTTACCATCCAGGCTTACAACGCAAACAGAGAGCTGACAGATATTGAAGTTCCCTATGATCCCCAGCGGATCGCCATTCTGGACATGGCCGCCCTGGACATTGTAGATTCTCTTGGTCTTGGTGACCGTGTTGTAGGCAGTGCCAATATCAGCATCGAATATCTGAAAGACTACAATCCCGACGACTCCAACGGCCAGATTGAAAATCTGGGCACCGTCAAAACTGCCGATCTGGAAAAGGTAGCACTCTGCGAGCCGGATGTAATTTTCATTGGCGGTCGTCTCAGTTCCATCTATAACGAGCTGGAAGCCATTGCCCCCGTTGTGTTCCTGGGTGTGGACTATGACAAGGGTGTCGTGGAAAGCACCCGTGACAATGCAAACACCATCGCCTCCATGTTTGGAAAAGAGGCAGAGGTTGAGGCTCTGTTTGATGGCTTCCAGCCCCGTATCGATGCCCTGAATGCTGTTCTGGCAGGTCACGATGTGCTGCTTGCCATGTATAACAGCAATGCCATGGGGCTCATGGACACCAACGCACAGCTCAATATTATCGCAAGAGAGCTTGGTGCAAACAACCTTGGTGAGTCCGTAGGGGAGGAAACCAAGCCCACCCACGGTGACGAGGCTTCCTGGGAAACCATTGTTCAGCTGAATCCCGAGTACATGTTCATTCTGGACCGCAGCGCTGCCATCGGCGCCTCCGAGGAGGGTCTGCTCAGCGCACAGGAGGTCATTGAGAACGACCTGATCAAGGAGCTGGATGTTTACAAAAACGGCAAGATCGTTTATCTGGCCCATGCCAACGTGTGGTACACCTCCACCGGCGGCGTTCAGGCACTGGACACCATGCTTGCTGATCTTGAATCCGCACTGCTGAAGTAACCCCCATATAAAGC
>CAZFGL010000009.1:0-30933 GCA_964518645.1 uncultured Oscillospiraceae bacterium
TCCCACGTCCCGGACAGCGCCTTTGGCCTTCATGGTGCCGAAGGTGACGATCTGTGCCACGTTATCCTTTCCGTATTTCCGAGTCACATAGTCAATGACCTCCTGCCGCCGGTTCACGCA
Organism: uncultured Oscillospiraceae bacterium; assembly: GCA_964518645.1. Taxonomy (GTDB): domain Bacteria; phylum Bacillota; class Clostridia; order Oscillospirales; family Oscillospiraceae; genus HGM13006. Next base: position 121 of record CAZFGL010000009.1, read on the forward strand.
GAAGTCGATGTCAATATCGGGCATGGTCACACGGCCGGGGTTCAGGAATCGTTCAAAATACAGAGAATATTGCAGGGGATCCATGCCTGTGATGCCCAGACAGTAGGATACCATACTGCCTGCGGCGCTGCCACGGCCGGGACCCACGGGGATGCTGCTGCGCTTGGCATAATCCACATAATCGGACACGACCAGGAAGTAGTTCACAAAGCCCATCTGCCGGATCATGTCCATCTCATAACGGAGCTGACCCTTTTCCCGCTCCCCTGCCTGGGGGTAACGGAGGGCGAAGCCGTCCCAGCAGAGCTTCTCAAAATACTGGTCGTTGGTGTATCCTTCCGGGGGGAAGAAATCCGGCAGGTGATAATTGCCGAATTCAAACTCCACCTGACACATGTCCGCGATTTTCTGGGTGTTGTCCAGGGCCTGCTGATCCCCGGGGAAGAGCCCCAGAAGTTCCTCTTCGCTTTTGATATAAAACTCCTCGGTCTCGAATTTCATCCGGCCGGGGTCGTCTACGGTTTTCTGCATCTGGATGCACATGAGCACGTCCTGCATCTTTGCATCCTGCTTTGTGATATAGTGGGCATCGTTGGTGATGACCAGTGGCAGACCGGTCTCCCGGGAGATACGCCGGAGCCCACGGTTTACCTTGGGCTGCTGCTGATAGCCGTGATCCTGCATTTCCAGATAGAACCGGTCGGGGCCGAAGATCCCGGACAGCTTCTGTGCCGAGGCCAGGGCGCCCGGATAATCATCCTCCACCAGCTTCCGGGGGATCTCACCGGCAAGGCAGGCGGACAGGGCGATCAGTCCCTCATGATACTGCTCCAGCAGTTCATAGTCCACCCGGGGCTTTCCGTAAAAGCCGTCCAGATAGGCCTGCGAGACCATATAACACAGGTTCTGATAGCCGGTCATGTTTTCGCACAGCAGCACCAGATGACAGTTCTCGTTGTCGATGCCGTGCACCTTGTCATGGCGGCTTCTGGGGGCCACATAGACCTCGCAGCCGATAATGGGCTTGACCCCGGCGGCCTTGGCGGCCTTGTAGAAATCAATTACGCCGTACATGGCCCCGTGGTCAGTGATGGCCACAGCGTTCTGCCCCAGCTCTTTGACCCTGCTCATCAGGTTTTTGATCCGGCAGGCGCCGTCCAAAAGGCTGTATTCCGTATGCACATGGAGGTGGACAAAAGCCATGGTGATTGCTCCTTTTCTGTGATGAGCCGGACTCAGGCGCCGGCGACCTGATTTTCCCGGAACTTTCTGAGGAACCGCTCGGCAGAGCGGAGGGTGATCCGGTCGTTTTCAAAAGTAAGTGCCCGGAGTGCGTCCGGGTAGGGCAGCACCAGAACCTTCAGAAATTCCTCCGGGTTCTGATGTGCCTCCTGATGGTCAAATTTGGCCAGGAAATAAGCCACCCGCTTGTCGTTTCCGTTGGGCATGTGGTAAACCACCACCCGGCGAAAGCCCGGGATCAGCTGGGTTTTGACACAGGTCTCCTCCTGCACCTCCCGAACGGCGGTCTGACGTTCGGATTCGCCCTTTTCCATGTGGCCCTTGGGCAGACCTACATAGCCACCCTTCACAAGAACATAGTATCTCTGGCCGTCGAGCTCCGTAAACACAACTGCGCCGCAGGATTTCTCCAACATTTCATTCTTCCTACCCTTCTTCACTCAGTTCCATGAGCTTTTTCATTCTGTGGCTCATGGCAGGTTTGCTGATGGGCGGGGTGGTCATACCCGCCAGTTCGCTGAGGGTCGCTTCGGGATGCTCCTCCCGGAGGGCCGCTGCCTGACGGAGCTTTTCCGGGAGACGGTCAAACCTCCCCTGCTGCCGCAGGCTGCGTATGGCCATAAGCTGCTGCTGGGCGGCATTTACCGCCTTTTCCAGATTGGCCGTGTCACAATTACAGCGGCGATTTACATCGTTCCGCAGTTCTTTTTCCATCTTTGCCTCGATGATCTTGAGGGCGTTTACCGTAGCGCCCATGGCCGTAAGGAAGTCCACGATCATCTCGCTCTGTTTAAAATACAGGATGCTGCTTCCTGCCCGCTGGGTCTCCTTGGGGGAGAAGCCCATCTCCATAAGCAGTTTTTCCGTCTCGCCGGAGACCTTGAAATGGGAGGTCACCAGTTCCAGATGGTACCGCTTGTCCGGGTCGGTCACACTGCCTCCTGCAAGGAAGGCACCCCGGATAAAGCTCTGGCGGCAGCATTCGTCCTCTAAAGCACCGAAGTTCACGTGGAGACTGAGGCTGTCCGGTTCCAGTCCGTAGACGGAGAAAATATATTGAATTTTGTCCGGGTCATCAATGACGAAGGTCAGCTTTCCGGGTTGCTGCAGGGATGGGAACTGGTCAAATTCCACCCCAAAGGCCCTTCGGAACAGCCGGGGCAGCAGCTCTGCGAAGCTCCGGTTTTCGGTGATGATCCGGATCTCATCTTGCATAAAGGTATTGCAGAACAGTAAAATGCCGTAGCACTCCGCCGCCATACAGCAGCGTCGATCCCGGTGGAGACTGCAAAGCTCATCCTTTACTTCCGATGCAAAGGACATATGTTTCACTCCTTTGTGGGGTCAGCGGAACCTGCGCCGGGGATTACGCTGGTTCCATATGTTCATAATGGCCTCCGCCAGCAGCCTGGGGTCGTGCCGGGCGTATTCACAGGCGTCGCTGAGCAGGGGAGCCTCATAGACCTGCACCCCCATCTTCGCAAGCTGTTCCCGGTCTACCTGAAGAACGCCTGCGCCCTCCCGGCGGTATTCCTCTTCCAGATGCTCCGGCACCGGGCTGGAATTCACAAGACAGCCGTTGATCATACCGGACTCTCCGTGGCGGATCAGCTCCCGGAGGTGGTCAGAGGCGGTGAGCCCCTCGGTCTCCCCGTCCTGGGTCATCAGGTTCATGACCATCAGCTTATAGCCCCGGGCGGATTTCACCGCCTGGGTGATCCCGTCCACCAGAAAGTTGGGGATAATGCTGGTGTAAAGGCTTCCCGGGCCGATCAGGATCAGATCCGCCCGGCTTATGGCTTCCAGCGTCTCCGGGAAGGCCCGGGGATGCTCCGGGGTGAGTACCACCCGGCGGATATGCTTTCTGGTCTCTTTTTTATGATAGAAAATGGCGCTCTCTCCGAACACGGTGGATCCGTCCTCGAACTGGGCCTGTAAATGGATGCTTTCCTCGGTGACAGGGAGTACCCGGCCGGTGATGGCCAGTACCTGTCCCATGCGCCGAACCGCCTCGGAGAAGGAGCCGGTGATGCCGTTCAGGGCGGCAATAAACAGATTGCCGAAATTCTGTCCCGCCAGAGATCCATCCTGAAACCGGTAGGTCATCAGCTGCTCCATTACCGGTTCCGTGTTGGCCAGTGCCATGACACAGTCCCGGGCATCTCCCGGGGGAAGCATCCCCAGATCCTGCCGGAGCATACCGCTTCCGCCCCCGTCGTCGGCCATGGTGACAATGGCGGTAATGTCCCGGGAATAGTGCTTCAGCCCCCGGAGCATGGTGGAAAGTCCGTGGCCACCTCCGATGGCCACGATCCGTGGTGCCCCGCCGGGGGCGTATACCCGGATCTCCTCGTCGTTCACCGGCAAGCCGGTGTTTCGGTTATCCACGGTTCAGATCCCGGTGGCTCAGCGCCACGGGATACCCCCGCTTTGCCACAAAATCGCTGATCTCCTTGGCCACAGCCACGGAGCGATGCCGTCCCCCGGTGCAGCCCACGGCGATCACCAGACTGGTTTTGCCCTCTTCAAAATAGTGGGGCAGCAGGAAGGCCAGCATGTCCTCCAGCTTCAGCAGGAAATCATTGCTCTGCTGGAACTTGAAAATAAAGTCCCGCACCTCCGGGGTCAGCCCACTTTTGGGCTTCAGCTCCGCAATATAATAGGGATTGGGGAGGAACCGGACGTCGAACATGAGATCCGTATCCATGGGAATGCCGTATTTAAAGCCGAAGGACTGAATATTTACAGCCATGGCCCGCTGAGGCTCGTCCTCAAAAAGCCGGATCAGATCCGAACGGAGACGGGCGGTGGACAGGGAGGTGGTGTTGATGATGAAATCCGCCCGATCCCGTACCGGGGTCAGCAGCTTCTTTTCCTTTTCAATGGCCTCCGCCAGAGATGTGCCGTCCCGGCTCAGGGGATGGGAGCGGCGGCTCTCCTTATAGCGTTTGATAATGGCGTCGGTCTCCGCCTCGATATACACGATGGAGTACCGGCAGCCCATGGCATCCAGTGCGTCCAGTCCGCTGAGCAGCCCTTCAAAACTCTGCCCTGCCCGGACGTCACTGACCAGCGCCACCCGCTCATACCGGCCGGTGGTGGCAAGACAGACCTCCGCAAACTGCTGGATCAGCTCCGGGGGGAGATTGTCCACACAGTAATATCCCAGATCCTCCAGGGTGGAGGCGGTGCGGCTCTTGCCTGCGCCGGACTGTCCTGTAACGATCAGAAAACGCATCAGCGTTTCACCTCCAGCATACGCACCTCCGGCTCAAGAGTGACGCCGGAGTTTTCCTTTACTCTTCTGGCGATCTCATCCATCAGGGAAAGAACATCCTGACAGGTGGCTCTGCCCCGGTTGATTACAAAGCCTGCGTGCTTCTCAGACACCTGCGCATCTCCCACCCGAAGCCCCTTCAGCCCTGCCTCGTCGATCAGGGCGGCGGCATATTCGGTTTTGGGACGCTTGAAGGTGCTGCCGGCAGAGGGGAATTCCAGCGGCTGAGAGGTCTTTCTCTTCCCCATCAGCTCGTTCATACGGGCGCGGATGGTCTCCCGATCCCCCTTCTGAAGCTTCACCGTGGCGGAGACGATCAGAGAATCCTCCTCCATAAACCGGCTGTGGCGGTAGGAAAGCTCCAGCTGATCTAGGGGGACATCCTCCAAAAGGGTTCCGTCCCGCTGCAAAATGGTGGCGGATTCCAGCACCTGTACCATCTCGCCGCCGTAGGCACCGGCGTTCATATATACGCCGCCTCCCAGGGTTCCCGGGATGCCGTGGGCAAATTCCAGCCCGGTCAGCCCCTGATTCATTGCGAAGGTGGCCAGCCGTGCCAGCGTCACGCCGCACTGCGCCCGGATCCGGTCGCCTTCCAGCAGCTCAATGCCGGTCATGTTGGTGCGGGTCTCGATCATAACGGTGTCAAGGCCCTGATCCGGGGCCAGAATATTGCTGCCTGCGCCCATAATCATGGGAACCACGTCCAGTTCCCGGGCGATATTCAAAATTGTTTTCAGCTGTGCCGTGCTTTCGGGGAATACCATCACGGCCACCGGGCCACCGATCTGGAAGGAGGTGTGGCGGCACATGGGCTCGCCCTGCTTCAGCTGGATCCCGGCCAGCTGAAGGCGGGTTACAAATTCAGGTAAATTCTTCATGGCAAATACTCCTGTCTTAAAAGGGTATACTCTATTTTATTGTACCATAGGTTGCGAAAAATGAAAAGCGGTTTCCACATAGAAAGGGTATTCCGCCGGGGAGATTTTTAGTCCCGCCCACCGGAACCCGGGGGATGATTATAATTCCGGTGTTATATAAAAAGGCTGAAAGCATATTTTGAAACCGGCCCCGGGAACTTTATAATGGAGGCGTAAAAAGAATTGTTATCCAAGAGGTGAGGACATGAAAACACAGACACCTTCTATTTTGGAGCTGAAGGGGATTGTGAAGGAATTTCCGGGCGTGAAAGCCCTGTCCGGAGTAGACCTTGACATTCGCCCGGGAGAAGTACATGCGCTGGTAGGAGAAAACGGCGCGGGAAAATCCACTCTGATCAAGGTTCTGACCGGCTATCATGAACGAAACGCCGGCGAGATGTATGTGGACGGGAATCTGGTGAATTTCACCCATCCCCACGAGGCAATTGAGGCCGGGATCGCATGTATCTATCAGGAGCTGTCCATTGTGCCCCAGATCGACGTGGCGAAGAACCTGTTTCTGGGCAACTGGCCTGTAAAGGGGGCGTTCCTTGACCGGGGAGCGCTGTACCGGGAGGCAGAGAAGATCCTGAAGCGGATCCAGCTGGACGTGTCTCCCAAGACCATGGCGGGGGACCTGTCCATTGCACAGCAGCAGATGGTGGAAATCGGCCGGGCTCTGACCAGAAATGCCCGGGTGATCATTATGGACGAGCCTACCTCGTCCCTGACTGACCGGGAGGCAGACCTGCTGCTGGAGCTGATTGGCCAGCTCCGGGCAGAGGGAACAGCCATCATTTACATTTCCCACAAGCTGGACGAGGTGCTTCAGATCAGCGACCGGATCACCGTCCTCTGCGACGGCCACAATGTGACCACGGTGGAAAACCGGGGCATCACCCGGCAGCAGCTGATCGAATATATGCTGGGACGCACGCTGGACAATATGTACAACAAGCAGACCGCCCCCTTTGGGGAGGCCATCCTCCGGGTGGAGGGACTGGGTCGCCGGGGCGTGTTCGAGGACGTGACCTTTGAAGCCCGGCGGGGCGAGGTTCTGGGCTTCTTCGGGCTGGTGGGTGCAGGCCGCTCCGAGATCATGCGTGCCATCTTCGGTGTGGACAAGCTGGAAACCGGCAGGATCTTCATCAAGGGGGTGGAGACCAAACTCCTCAACCCGGTTCAGGCCACAGCCCACGGGCTGGCGCTGGTGCCGGAGGACCGGAAAAAGGAAGGTCTGGCGCTGGAAAGAAGCATTCTGGACAATATGACACTGGTAAAGCTCCCCCAGATCAGCCGGTGCGGATTTATAGACAAGGGACGGCAGAAGCAGCTGGGACAGGAGTTTACAGAGAATATCCGGGTCAAGACTCCCTCCCTTGCCCAGCTGGCAGGGAATCTGTCCGGCGGAAATCAGCAGAAGGTGGTCATCGCCAAGTGGCTGATGCAGCAGCCGGAGATCCTGATTCTGGACGAGCCCACCCGGGGCATCGACGTAGGCTCCAAGGCGGAGATCTACAGCATTATCTATGACCTTGCCAAGCGGGGTGTGGCGGTGATCGTGGTCTCCTCGGAGATGCAGGAGATCATGGGCATCTGCGACCGGGTCATTACCGTATACGAAGGAAAAATCACAGCGGATTTCAAATGCAGCGAGGTAACGGATACCCAGATCCTTGCGGCGGCATTGGGAGGTGAGACGGCATGATTAAGACCAAATGTTCTCAGATCTCCGGGTGGCTCTCCCGGCATCATATCCGGGGCATCTATATTCTGATCCTGCTGTATGTGCTGGTGGTTGCCCTGATCAATCCCGCCTTTATGACCGGCGGAAACTGGCTGAATCTGCTGCGGCAGGTGGCCGTCTACGGCATTGTCTCCTGTGGCATTACGCTGGTAATGCTCACCGGCCGGACGGATCTTTCGTCGGGCATGATGCTGACACTCCTGGCATGTATCTCCTGCTATTTTGTAACGCCGGAGGTGGATAATCAGACGCTGGCCATTCTCCTGCCCCTGCTGCTGGGTGCTGTGGGCGGCCTGCTCAACGGCATTCTGGTGGGTGTGATCCGGCTCAATTCCTTTGTTTCCACACTGGGTATGATGAGCCTTTACACCGGGGTAGTCCTGCTGTTCATCAAGAAGAATGCCTCCCTGTTCGGCTCTCAGGATGCCACTTTCTATAAATTTCTGGGACAGGGCAGCGTGCTGGGGATCCCCATGCCGGTGATCATTCTGGCAGTGGTTGCCGGGGTATGTTCCCTGATCCTCCGAAAGACCGTGTATGGGGCAAGAATTTATGCGGTGGGCAGCAATGCGGTAAACGCCCGGTTCTCCGGGATCAACTCCGCCGGAATTATTGTCTCCGTCTATACCATTGCCGGTATGCTCAACGGCCTTGCAGCCGTAGTCATGTGTTCCCGGATCATGTCCGCCCAGCCCAAGATGGGTTCCGGCTATGAATTCACCGCCCTGACTGCGGTGGTGCTGGGTGGTCTGTCCATCAAGGGGGGCAAGGGCAACATTTTGGGAACCCTCATCGGCGTGCTGATCCTGGGCATCATCGACAACAGCTTCACCATTCTGGGACTGGATCCCAATCTGCAATATATCGTCAAGGGACTGATCCTGATGGTGGCCGTGGCCATTCAGATGCGTGGAGAGAAGGGAGAATGACCATGAAAAAGCTGAAAACCTTACTTACGGAATATAATATTGTGCTGATTCTGGCTGTGATCGCCTGCTACGGCTTTTTCGGGGTTCCCTATTTTGCCACTGCAAATAATCTGATGAAGCTGGCTGTGGATTTCAGTATGTACGGCATTGCCGCCATCGGCATGTCCTTCCTGCTGATCTCCGGCGAGATCGACCTGTCCATGGGTATGTCCGTGGCCCTTTCCACCATCGTCTCATCCCTGATCGGTTCCCGGTTCGGGGGTGTGCCGGGACTGCTGGCGGGAGTGTGCTGCTGTGCGCTGGTGGGGCTGCTGAACAGCTTCCTGGTCAATCAGCTGAAAATCAACTCCCTGATCGCCTCCATCGCCACCATGACAGCCCTGAGCGGTGTGTGCTTTATCATCGGAGACGGCAAAACCGTCCCCAATACCAGCGAATTTCTCCGTTCCCTGTGCAGCGTGCAGCTGTTTGGGCTTCGACTGCTTCAGCTGCCTGTGGTGCTGTTTGCCCTGTGTCTTGTGGGCTTTGGTCTGCTGCTCCACCGTACCACCTTCGGCAACCGGGTCATGGTGGTGGGCGGTAATGCGGAAGCAGGCTATGCATCCGGCGTGGACGTAAAAAAGACCAAACTGATCTGCTTCCTGATCGGCGGTGTGACTGCGGGACTGACCGGTGTGCTGCTGGCTTCCTATGTGTATGCAGGCTCTGCCAGCTACGGAGACGGCCTGAACATCACCCTGATCTCTGCCTGTGTCCTTGGCGGTATCAAGTTCACCGGAGGCAAGGGCAGCATCGGCAGAACCCTGCTGGGGATCATCGTGGTTCGTATGATTATCAATATCGCATCCCTTCTGTCCTTTGATGCCTGGGCACAGAACGTGCTCACCGGTGGTCTGCTGCTGATCGTGCTGATCGTGGACCGGATCACCCGGGAACAGAAGCTGGAGGATGCTGTATAAACGTAAGCTTGCCTGCTTCGGCAGGTAAATATAAGGAGGAACAAATGATGAAAAGAACAAAAAAGCTGCTGGCGCTCCTGCTGGCACTGACCATGATTCTGGTAATGGCAGCCTGCGGCGCATCTGAGGGCAGCACTTCTGCACCACAAGCCTCTGGGCAGGAAGCATCCGCACCCCAGGGCGGCGAACCCGCTCCCGCTGACAAGGAGATCACCATCGGTGTCTCCGTAGCCACCGCCACCAACAACCCCCATATCGTCTCCGTTATGGATGCCCTGAAAACTGCGCTGGAGGCAGAGGGCTGGAAGGTAGACCTGCAGGATGCGGACAACGACTCCGCCAAGCAGAGCACCCAGTTTGACACCCTTGTGACCAAGGATGTGGATCTGATCCTCTACTGGGCCAACGATCCTCAGGCCGCTGTTGCAGACACAAAGAAGGCAGCTGACGCAGGGATTCCCGTGATCGCATATTTTGCAGATGTCTCCGAGGAAGCCCATCAGTATGTGTCCGCCTATGTGGGCGCTGACCAGCTGGTGATTGCCAATGCCGTGGGCGAGTATGCAAAAGAGGTGCTCGGTGGCGAGGGCAATGTTTGTATCGTCAACGGCAAGGAAGGCAAGAGTGACTTCACCCTCCGTTCCGAGGGCTTCCGGGGCGCACTGGAAGGCTCCAATGTTACCGTGCTGGCTGAGGAATACAGCGATTCCGACCGTACTCAGGCGCAGACCATTATGGAAAACTACATGACCACCTATCCTGACATTGATCTGGTGTTCACCACCTCTGACGACTTCGGCTTCGGCGCATACAATGCCATCAAGGCAGCAGGCAAGGCCGGTCAGATCAAGGTCGTGTCCATTGACGGCCAGAAGGAAGTTCTGGAAGCAATCAAGGCCGGCGAGTGGGATCTCACCGTCTATCAGACCCCTGCCATGATGGCAGACAAGGCTGTGGAAGTGGTGCATAAGGTTCTGGCCGGTGAGCAGATCACTGAGTACAACCAGAATACGGATTACTATCTGGTCACCGCTGAAAACGTGGACGAATACCTGAACAAGTAAGCTGATTCTCCTTTCACAATAAATTGACGCCGCCGTCCAGAAAGCCGGGCGGCGGCGTCCCCCTACAGGAGGTTTGTATGTATACCCATGTTTCCATGTTCCGGTTCCGCACCCGGGAGAATCTGGCGGAGATCCGGGAATTGATCCGGCAGCGGCTTCAGGAATTCCCGGCACATATTCCGGAGATCCGCACATCAAGGGTGCTGGATAACTGTATGCCCCACCCGGATCTCCCGGCAGGCGGCCCCCAGCTGTTCTGCGACCTGATCCAGATTGTTACCTTTGACAGCCGGGAGGATCTTGAAAAATATCCTCGGGATCCCTGGCATCAGACCATGGTGAAGGAGACAGATCATCTGGTGGAGCGGGTGTGTATTCTGGATTACGAGGGCTGAATGTCCCCGGTCTCCGGAACCACGTCCGTTACATTCCAGCTCACGTCATAGGATTCGCTGTCCAGGAACCGGATGGCCTCATCCCGATCCTGTCGGAAGAAGGCTGCTGTGCGTTCCAGAAAATACAGTGCGGAATCTGTCAGCCGTATGCCGGGACGACGGACGACCCCCATGTCTGAGGTGGGGACGATCTCCCGGAAGTGCACCACGGCGATAGGCAGGGAGGGATCCATCCGCTTGAATTTGTAGTAGTTGGGCAGGGGGGATATGGAGATGCCCCGGCCGGCTCCCACCAGAGCGGCTTCCAGGGCGGTGTTGTCGCATTCATAGAGGATCTGAGGGGTAAAGCCGTAGGTTTTCCCCAGCTCCTCCAGAAATTCTGCGTCATCCCGGCAGTAGTTGCAGACAAGGGGCTGTTCTGCCAGTTCCTCTGCGGAGACGAATTTCTTCCCTGCAAAGGGGTGGCCGGTGTGGACGATCAATACCCGCTCGCTGGATAGCATGGGGATGTACTCCAGAATATGCCCCTTGGGGTGGCCAAAATAAAACCCGAAGTCTGCGTCATCGGACATGACCCGGTCATAGACATCCTGATTGGAACAGGTGATCTGCTTGATCCGTACATGCTGTTCCGTTTCGTAGCTTCCAAGCACCTCGTTGATAAAATCCGTCTGGGTGCTTACCACCCGGAGCCGGTGCCCCTGTGCCTGCGTCTCCGCCTGAACCGCCTTAACGCCGGCGTTGAGTTCGTTCAGCGCCCGCTCTGCGTAGCTGAGAAACAGCTGCCCGCTGGGGGTCAGGGCGACCTTTCCTTTTCGGCGGTCAAACAGTTTTGCGCCCAGATCGTCCTCCAGACGGGACAGAGAGGTGGAAAGGTTGGGCTGACTGACGAACAGGGCCTTTGCCGCCTTTGTAATGTTTTCGTATTGCGCAATGGTACAGAAATACTGAAGCTGAAGCAGATCCATAATGCTTCCTCCTTGCTGGGTGTCCCGGAGCACACCCCATTGTGCTCCGAGGCGAAATATGCTGATTTTATTATACAGTGCTGTGGGAAAATGTCAAAATTACTTTTACCCCCTAAGGGTATAAACCTGTGTTTATACCATCGCCCCTGCCGCTTATACCGGCAGGGGCGACAATTATCAATGGGAAGCCGGGGGAGAGAGCAGATCGGAGAGTGCATCGGAGAGTGCGTCGATCTCCTCCGGGGTGTTGTAATAGGCGGGGCATACCCGAAGGCTGTCCCGGATTCCCAACGCCCGGTGGAGGGGCTGGGCGCAGTGGTCGCCGGAACGGAGAGCGAAGCCCAGCTGATCCAGCAGGGCAGCGGCGTCAAAGGAGGAGATGCGCTCCATGGTGAAGCTGAGACAGCCCTGAGCGTCCTCCGGACTGAGGATCCGAACCCCGGAGAGTCGGGAGAGCCGCTCCCGCAGCCGGGAAAGCAGTCCGGCCTCGTGGGACTGCCAGTCCTCCGGCAGATTCATCCGGTATTTCAGTGCGGCGGCGAGCCCCACTGCCCCGGAAATATTGGGGGTACCGGCTTCCAGTGTGGGCAGGAAGGTGGTCTCGTCCTCCCCCACCCGCTCCACCATGCCTCCGCCGTAAACCGAAGGGGCAGGGGGATTTTTGCAGTAAAGCAGACCGATCCCGAAGGGGCCTCCCAGCTTGTGGCCGGAACATACATAGTAATCGCAGTCCAGCTCCCGGAGATTCTGCGGACTGTGACAGACCCCCTGAGCCCCGTCCACCAGCACCGGGATCCCCCGGCTGTGGGCAAGGGAGATGATTTTCTTCAGGGGAGGCACTGTGCCGGTGACGTTGGAGCATTGGGTGATGGCCAGAAGCCGCACATCCCCGGTAAGAAGGCTGTCCAGTGCCGTAAGATCCAGCTGCCCGTCCGGAAGAACGGGACAGACCCGGAAGGGGCTGTTTTCCCGCTGGCACAGCTGCTGCCAGGGGACGAAATTGGAGTGGTGTTCCAGCTGAGTCACCACTACGGCACCGGGTTTCCCTGCAAGACTCCGGGCGATCCGGTTGATGCCGTCGGTGGTACCGGAGGTGAAGGTGATCTGCCCCGGGGCGACCCCGAGGAACTCGCCGCATACCTGCCGTGCCTGTTCATAGGCATCGGTACACCGGGTGCTTACGGTGTGGATTCCCCGATGGATGTTGCCCCGGCACAGTTCCAGCTCCCTGACCGCCTCCATGACCGGAAGGGGCATCTGCTGGGTCGCTCCGTTGTCCAGATAAACCAGCCTGTGGCCGTTTACGTTCTGGCTGAGGGCGGGGAAATCCTGCCGAAGGGCTTCCAGCGCCTCAGGGGAACAGGGGGCTGGGGAAATGGCCTCCGGGGATGTTTCCCGGCCGTGGGCGCAGATATACTCCGTCAGCTGGGTGACGGTGGTGATCTCCGCAAAATCCTGGGGAGTAATGGAAAAATCGAATACATCCTGCATGGCTTTGATCAGCAGAATCTTTTTGGACACCACGGAACTGGCACCGGAGCAGGAGCGGGAGATCTGACCCGGGTCGATCCCCTGTCGTTTCAGTTCCAGCATATACCGGAGACTGATATCCGCCAGATCCAGCAGCTTGTCGCTGGTACACATTTCCTCTGTGAGAAGAAACCGGTCACGGATATAGCCCTGTACCAGCGGGTATACCGTTTGAAAGTCCCGGCGGGGAAGCGCCCGATATGCCGGAGCATATCGGGACATTCTGTGAGAGCCTTCCGTGAGCCGGGCAAGGATCACATCCCGGGGTTCCATTATGCCGTAATGACCCGGAGCCCCAGCTGCTGACCCAGCATGCATACCTGATCGAAGCAGTCCCCGTATACCAGAGGCACGTGGTTGCCCACATCCAGCTGCTTCTGGAAGAAGTCGTCGCCGTCCTGTACCCGGAAGAATACGCCCTCAGAGCAGGAGTAATCCCCGAAGCCTACACCGCCGACCACTTCGCCTCTGGCTACAAACAGGGTCTTGCAGTCGGGGGAGATCCGGCACATGGTAATGGGCTGACCCACGTCCTGATTGAAGTCGTAGCGGAGGGTCACGCCGAAGCCACTGGCGGCAAAGGGACGGATGGCATAGGGAGCCTTGGGTGCATCCCAGCCCTGCATGTTCCGGCGGGGTACGGCGTGCCAAGTCAGGATCACGTTGTCCGGATCGGCCTTTACCACGTCCAGACATTTGTCGTTAATGTCCGTGTGGAAGAAGGGGGACAGACCGTAGCGGCCGGTGGCAATAGCCTTGGCATCGTGGGTGGTGTTGCCCATGTAGGCGGGCTTGTCCGCAAAGCAGGAGAGAATGGCGATGGAAAGACATGCGGGGATGTCATATTCGCAGGCAGAGGGTACGCCCATCTCGCCCAGCAGGGAGTGGGTCAGACAGAAGGTCATGTGCTCCTCGTTGAGGCGGCGGGTGGCGCAGGCATCGGGACAGGGAGCGGCAAAGGCGTTGCAGCCGTAGTATTCCAGCATCTTCTTTACGGTGATGTAGAACCGCTCGGAGTTGAGCACCTCTTCCCGGGTCATGTCACATTCCACGGCGTTGCCGATCAGATCATCTGCCAGTGCCTCCATCTCTGCCACATCCTCGGGGGTGGGGTTCAGGGCGGCACGGCCGGGGAGGGTATAGTTCTTGCCGGAATCTCCGATGTGGGTCTGATCCAGCAGTTCGTGGAGGTTCACAAAGGTGAACTGGGTGCCTAGTACATCGGTGACCTGTTCCAGACTGACGAAGTTGCCCATGTCGCTGATGGAGCGGGCGGTGCCGAACCGGGCAGCGCACAGAACACGGGTCTCCCGGAGCATTTTCTTCACCCGGAGTACCTCAAGGAAGTCCAGAGTCTCCTTCCATGTGCGGTAAGCGTAGCTTTCCAGCCCTCTTGCCCGGGTGGAGGCGATGAGAATGGTCTGCATGCACTGGGGGCCGGGGATGGTGATAATGGGCTTCTTTGCCTTCTGAAGGAAGTCGATCACCAGATCAGACAGCCGTCCCATGGGGCCGACCATATAAATGTCCACATTCTCCCGTCCCTGAAGCATTTTGTTCAGGATCTCCGGGGTCACAAGGAATTCCTCGTTCCGGTCGATCCACACAGGCTCCATCACATGGAAATGGGGGCTGGTGAGGTTTTCGGCCAGCTCCTCATGGGCGCCCTTGATCAGCTCCGCATTGGCCATGTCGTCGAATTCCCGGGTCAGCTCGAAATCCTTGCCCATACGGCAGGGACCTTCAAAAACGTAATCGTGATGCAGGGTCACCAGTACGGGACAGATGTTCAGTTTTATGTCTTTTCCTAAATGCAGCATGGATTCATTCCTCCTGATATTTGTTTTAGGGTCATGTTTATTATAACGGGGAGGAAAAGGAAAGAGAAACAATAGATTTTTCTATTTACAATTTATCGTTGTGAATATATGATAGTAATCAGAACACACCGGGTCGTGCCCGGATGAAAAAAGGAGGAAGGGGTTATGCTGTATCAGCGGATCCAGTGCTTTCTGGAGGTGGCAAACTGTCTGGGGTTTTCAGCTGCCGCCCGGAACCTGCATATCAGTCAGCAGGCGGTCACCCGGCAGATCTCCCAGTTGGAAGAGGAACTGGGGGTCAGGCTGTTTTACCGTACCACCCGGCAGGTGACCCTGACCCCGGCGGGGAGTATGCTCCGGGATGACTTCACCCAGATCAACCGTCAGCTGAACGATAGTATTATCCGGGCACGGCAGCTGGAGCGCTCCGGCTGCGGACTGCTTCGGGTGGGGTTCCTGTCCTCCCTGTCCCGGCGGGATGTGATCATGCCCATCACCGGTTATCTGGAAGAAAAATCGGCGGAACTGGAGATCCGTCTGCTGGACTTTGTGGAACTGCGGAATCAGCTGCTGGATGGACGGCTGGATCTCTGCATTACCACCTCCAACGACTGGAAGCTGTGGCCGGGCGTTCATACCACGGTGCTTCAGAAAAAACAGTTTCAGGTGGTCTACTCCACCCGGCATCCCCTGGTGGAATTGAAGGAACTGTCCCTGTCGGATCTCCGGGGGCATACCCAGCTGATTTTGCCCCGGGACTGCCTCCTGACGGGGGTGGAGCAGTGGGGACGGAAGATCCCGTGCAGAAATACGGTTCTGTGCCCGGATATCAGTACCCTGATGGTGCGTCTGGCTTTGGGGGAGGGTTTCTCCCTGCTGACCAAGGTGATCGAGGGACATGATGACCCGGAGCTGCGCTACTGGAATGTCCCCTTTCCGGAGGCCCATGCGGAGATCGTGTGCATTGCCCCGGAGGGCAGCAGCGAGCAGATCCGGCAGCTGGCCTCGGGTCTGCGCTGGGAAAACCTGATACGGCTGTGATAGGATCACATGAGATTATGCAGGAAAGCGTCCCGAGACCGGAGTGGTTTCGGGACGCTTGTTGCGTTTTTATTCGGGCTCAGAGGGAGGCAGAACCAACAGAGGCGGTTTTTTCCTGTTTGTCCGGACTGAGGGTATTCTATACCGTCTCGCCGGGAAAATACTTCTGCTGGTCTTCGGCAGTGAAATGCGGGAGCAGAGCGGCGGCCTGATGAAGCAGCCCCCGGGGGAGTTCATCCCCAAAGGCGAGCCGGTCAAATTTGAACTGCGGGTTCGTGATTGAGAGATGAGTCAGGCTGCTGCAATTGTTGAATGCAAAGAAACCAACGGCAGTTACACTGTCGGGAATCGCAATATCTGTGAGACTGCTGCAATCACTCAATGCCATATCACCGATGGTGGTCAGGCTGTCCGGCAGCTTGATGCTTTTGAGGCTGTGGCAGCCATCGAATGCGAAACTGCCAATGGTGGTGACACCCTCCGGGATTTCAATGTCTGTGAGACTGTGGCAGTCACCGAAGGTGGTATCACCGATGGCGGTTACCCTCTCCGGGATCCTGAGACTTGTGAGACTGTGGCAGTTACAGAAGGCGGAATCACCAATGGAAGTTACACTGTCCGGGATCCTGAGACTTGTGAGACTGTGGCAATCGGAGAAGGCGGACGCACCAATGGTGGTCACCCCCACAGGAATTTCCATGGCTGTCAGGGAGGTGCACCATTTGAATGCAGCATCCCCAATGGCGGTGACAGTCATCGGCAGCTTGATCCCTGTGAGACTGCGGCAGCCATGGAACGCGCAGTTGCCGATGGTGGTTACGCCGTCAGGAATTTTGATGTCTGTGAGACCGCTGCAACCGTCGAATGTGAACGCACCAATGGCAGTTACTCCGGCGGGGATTTCGATCCCCCTCAGACTGGTGCAGCCCATAAACGCACAGGCACCGATGGCGGTCAGGCTTCCGGGAAGAATAATTCCTGTGAAACTGATGCAGTTTTTGAACGCAAAATCACCAATGACGGTTAAGCTGCCGGGAAGGGTGACATTGGCGAGGTCACTGCATCCGTCAAATGTGAAATTACCAATGGATGTCATCCCGTCAGGGATTTCGACTCCCCTCAGACTGGTGCAGTCCTTAAACGCACCGGTACCAATGGAAACAAGACTACCGGGAAGAGAGATACTTCTGAGACTGGTGCAGCCTTCAAATGCAGATTCCCCAATGGCGGTTATGCCATCTGGGATTACGATCCCTGTGAGACTGTGGCACCCCTTGAATGCGAAATCCCCAATGGAGGTCTCGCCGCTGGCAAGGGTCACAATTGGGGGGACCGCAAGTTCCGCTATGATGCCATAAATGGGATCTGTAGGGGGAAGCTTAATGTCTGTCAGACCGGGGCATTCCCCGTCCGGGGAATCCTCAACGGGGGTCTCGGCGTCATAAAGCCCGATGGTAGTCAGGCTGCTGCAATTTTCGAATGCAGATTCCCCGATGGCGGTCAGGCCGACTGGAAGATTGATGCTTGTGAGGCTGGTGCAGCCCTTAAAGGAGAAATCACCGATGGCGGTGACGCTGCCGGGAAGCTCGATGTCTGTCAAACCGGTGCAGTTTTTGAATGCTGCATACCCGATGGCGGTCACTCCGTCGGGAATGGCAATATGCTGGTCGGAGCCGGTGTAGGCCGTTAAAACGTGGTCACTTATTAGGAATTCGGTGTTGCTGCTCATTTGTTGCTCCCTTCTGCCTGCGGTTTTTATGCCGGAAAGCTGGTTCTTTCTCCCATCAATGTATCATATTTGTTTCGGGATTTCAACAACATGTGCAGCGGATGCAGTCCCGGTGCTACAGTGCCAGCAGACCCACCAATGCCCCCAGCAGCCAGCCACAGATCACATCCCGGATAAAATGTACCCCGGCAAGTACCCGGCTCAGGGGGATCAGCAGACTCACCCCAAGCAGCACCCACCCCAGTGGCGGGCAAAGCCCCAGGGCTGTCACGGCGATCACTGCACCGCAGGCGGCGTGGCGGGAGGGGAAGGACTTTCCCCGGGTCTCCTTGGGGGTGATGGAGGGCAAATCCAGCTTTTCATAGGGACGGGGTGCATTGATCCCTGCCCGTAGCAGGGTGCAGAGCAGGAATCCGGCACCGGGGACAAGGATCCCCCGGAGCAGGTCGCCCCCGGTGAGAAGCAGATACACCAGCATGGCCGGATAGGAAACATAGACCACCCCGGGGAGCAGCTTCGTTCCCCAAATCACGGCCTGTTTCATCGCCGGGTGCGCCAAAACAAAATTATGTAAACTGATATAGCGTGTTTTCTTCATGGGCATTCCTTTCAAAAAAACAGGAGTCTGCCGTTGGCAGACTCCCATTTTATCATAGAACACAGGAAAACTCAAACCGGTCAGCCCCGGGAGGGCAGCTTGACCGTGGCGGGGATCTCCTGACCGATGTTGCCGTCCAGATCCTCGCACCAGCAGATCAGATCCACATAGTGGCCGCCGTCCTCACCGATGTATTTGTCGTATACGTAGCCCCGGGTGATAAAGGCATCGTCACCGAATCCGTGGATGTTGGCGTAGCGATCCTTCATGTAAGGCACCTTCAGCAGCTCCGTGGGACGGTAGAATCCCTCGGGGAAGTGATTGAACTGTTCCTCCTTGGGGGCATCGTTGACAAAGCGCCAGCCCAGACGGGTGACAAAGCCCTCGTCGCCGCACCAGTTGGTGATAATACGGGTGCCAAGAAGCTTGGCGTGGAAATTATACAGGTAGGCGATTTGTCCCAGACCGTAATGGCCGGCCTCGTTGTCGTAAAGACCGGTCTCCGGGTTGTAGCGATAGAAGTGGGGGTCGCCGCCCTTGCCGGTCAGGATCTCCTGAAGGCCGTTGTTGCTCTTCATAATGTCCCATGCGGCGATGGTGCGGACGATCTCAAAGCCCACCTGAGGGGGAGATGCCACAGGCGTCGGCTCGTCACCAATGTTTACATCCTCCCAGTAGAGGGTCTCGGCACCCCGGATCTTCTCGTTCTTCCAGATCTCCTTAAAGATCTCATAATCCTCGGGGGTCATCTTGTGGGCCTTGTGCCGTGCATTGCCGCCTACGCCTCCGGGCATGGGAGGCGGGGCCTTCTTGTCACCGCCGGGGCCACCCTTGGGAGGCTCCTTCTTCTCGCCCTTTTTCGGGGGTGCGCCGGGAACCTCAGAGGCCAGGATCTCGTTGATCTCCGGATCCAGAGACCGCATCAGCTGCTCCGGCCAGCGGCGGGTGCAGCGAGCCACCAGCACATCGTTCTGATTATATACGTCGGTGCAGCAGACGAAGATCATCAGCCGTTTGACGCTGCCCTCTTCCGGGGTCACGTCGATGACCTGCCAGCCACCGTCCTCTGCCCGGAAGGAATCCCCCGGGAATACAGGGGCAAAAAACTCATCGGTATGGTCGTAGCCGTCACCCAGAAATGCGGTTCCGTCAGGGCGGATCAGATACCCCAGCTCCGGGGGGACATTGTACCGGGTTTCCATGGTGATATATCCGGGGATTGCGGGCAGTGCGCCCCAGACCGTATTTTTGGCATACTCCGGGTCGTTGAACAGGGGATTCCAGCGATCCCAGCACCGGGCATAAAGCTGCATGACCCAGGGATCTGTGGAGGGCATGGCGGGGCCGTTCCCGCCAAACATCCGGCCGGTCTCGCCCCGGTTATACCGGTCTATGGCGGCCTGCTCCTCCGGGGTATAGACACCGGGATAGAACTTTACCATTTTTTCTTCAGGAAAGCGCATGGTCATCATCCTTTCGCTTTTTTTCTCATTATATCACGGGTTCTAACCATTCAACAAGGGGCAGATTGCACAGTGTCTGTCAAGATGTGCAGGGCTTTACTTTCCGCTGAATTATGCTATACTGGGAGGAAAAGCAGGAGGAAACATATCCTCTGTGGGAGGTGGGTCAGTGACATCCATGATTCAGCAGTCCCCCCTGTTTTCCGGCCTGAGTCAGGGGGATACCGAACGGGCGCTGGCCTATTTCGGCGCATTCCGGAAGCAGTATGCCCGGGGAGAATTTCTCCACCGGATCCTGACCCCCATGACCCATTTCGGACTGGTGCTCTCCGGGACGGTTCAGGTCTATATGGACGACATGGAGGGCTACCGGATGATTATGGCCAATGTGGGGCCGGGGGATATTTTCGGGGAATCCCTGTGCTTTCTGGGACTGGGCAGTCAGGTGTATATTGTGGCAGCTGCGGACTGTGACGTGCTGTGGATGGATACCACCCGGCTCAAGGCACCCGGGAAAAAGGATGATTTTGAAACGGAACTCTCCAACCGGTTTACCGCCATGCTCTGTCACCGGGCGTTGGCCATGAATGACCGGATTCAGGTGCTCTCCCGGAATACCCTCCGCAGCAAGCTCTGCGCCCTGTTTTCCCAGTGTGTCAGCCGGTGGGGGGATCAGTTCACCCTGCCCTTTGACCGGGAGAGCATGGCCAGCTATCTGGGAGTAAACCGGAGTGCCCTGTCCCGGGAGCTTTCTGCCATGGCCCGGGAGGGGATCATTTCCTACCGGAAGAACCATTTTACCGTGCACCGGAATCTGGATGGGCTGTGACCCGGGACGGTGGACAAATCGACACAATTTCCGTTGCGTATGCAACGGAAATTTTTTGTTTCCCGGTTATAATATAGGCAGATTTCAAATAAGAAAGTGTGATTCACCATGAAAAAAACAATTTCACTGCTTCTGGCCCTGTGCCTGAGCTTCAGTCTCCTTGCCGGCTGCGGTGGGGAGACCGGCGATTCCGCCGCATCTGTTTCTTCTGCTGCGCCTGTATCTGCTGCCTCCGCAGCTGAGGAAGTGGCCGTGCAGGAGGCTGATTCCCAGTTGCCCGCCCCTGTGGAGGAGACATCCGCAGAGGAAGCCGCTCCCGCTGAGGAACCCACCACCATCCGTCTGGGCGGTCTGAAGGGCCCCACATCCATGGGCATGGTCAAGCTGCTGGATGATGCCGAGCAGGGACTTACCCGGAACACCTATGATTTCACCATGGCAGGCTCCGCCGATGAGCTGACCCCCAAGCTTCTGCAGGGGGAGCTGGACATTCTGGCCGTACCTGCAAATCTGGGTGCCATTCTCTACAACAACACCCAGGGTCAGGTTCAGATGCTGGCCATCAACACACTGGGCGTGATTTATGTGGTGGAAAAGGGTGAGCCCACCGTTACCTCCATTGAGGATCTGAAGGGCAAGACCATTTACGCCACCGGCAAGGGTTCCACCCCCGAATATGCCCTGGGCTTCCTGCTGTCCCAGCATGGCATGACCATGGATGACGTGAACGTGGAGTTCAAGTCAGAGCCCACCGAGGTGGTCGCTGCAATGGCTGCACAGGAGACCGCCATTGCCATGCTGCCCCAGCCCTTTGTCACCGTGGCTCAGACCCAGATCGAGAATCTTTCTGTAGTTCTGGATCTCACCGAGGAGTGGGACAAGCTGGACGTGGACAGCATGTTCATCACCGCCGGTTTGATTGTCCGGAAGGAGTTTGCTGAGAAGTATCCCCAGCAGCTGGCTGCATTCCTGGAGGAATATGAAGCTTCCACCCAGTATGTAAACGGGAACGTCACCGAGGCTGCCGCTCTGGTGGAGAAATATGACATCGTTAAGGCTGCCGTTGCAGAGAAGGCCATCCCCTACTGCAACATTGTCTGCATCACCGGACAGGAGATGAAAACTGCCACCCAGGGCTACTTTGAGACCCTGATGGAGCAGAACCCCCAGTCTGTTGGCGGAACACTCCCCGGCGATGATTTCTACTGTGAATAAGAAATTATATGCTCAGCGGGCCGGTGCGATACTTTTCGCACTGGCCCTGTGGCAATTTGCTGCCATGGCGCTGGGACAGAAAATGCTGCTGGCATCCCCGGTGGAGGTGCTGGCACGGCTGGGAACCATCTGGATGGAAGATGGTTTCTTCTCTACCATCTGGTTCAGCTTCCGGCGGATCGTCTCCGGCTTCTTTCTGGGCTTTCTGCTGGGTGTCCTGCTGGGGGTGGCAGCGGGCAGACTCCGGTTTCTGGAGATCCTGCTGTGGCCCTTTGTGGTCACAATCAAGTCCATACCTGTGGCATCCTTTGTGATTATCAGCCTGATCTGGCTGTCTGCGTCCCAGCTGTCGGTGTTTATCTCGTTCCTGATGGTGTTCCCGGTGATCTATTCCAATGTCCTTCAGGGCATCAAAAGCACCGAGCGGGACATGCTGGAAATGGCCGAGCTTTATCAGCTCTCTTTCCCCAGACGGCTTTTTTACATCCACATGCCCCATCTGAAGCCCTTCCTGCTCTCCGCCTGCTCTGTCAGTCTGGGGCTGAGCTGGAAATCCGGTGTGGCCGCCGAGGTCATCGGTATCCCCAGCGGCTCCATGGGGGAGATGCTCTATGAATCCAAGGTGTATTTCGCCACGGCGGATCTGTTTGCATGGACGGTGATCATTGTGCTCATCAGCGTGGGCTTTGAGAAGCTGTTTATGTGGGCGCTGAAATTTCTCTTCCGGAGGCTGGAGCGGCTATGAGTATTGAAATCACCAATCTTACAAAAACCTACGACGGAAAGATCGTCCTGAAGGACTTCTCTGCCAGCATTCCGGAGGGCGCTGTCACCGTAATCATGGGCCCCTCCGGCTGCGGGAAAACCACCCTCCTGCGGATCCTGCTGGGATTTGTTTCCCCGGACAGTGGAAGGGTCAACGGACTGCCCGAAAAGCGGGGGGCGGTATTTCAGGAGGATCGGCTGTGTCAGGACTTTTCCGCCCTGTCCAACGTGACCCTTGTGATGCAGGAAAAGAATATTCCTCTGGCCAAGAGCCTTCTGAAAGAACTGGGGCTGGGGGCAGATATGGACAAGCCCGTGCGTACCCTCAGCGGAGGCATGCAGCGCCGGGTTGCCATTGCCAGAGCGCTGGCCTTTGATGCCCCGCTGCTGATTCTGGATGAAGCCTTCAAGGGGCTGGACGAGACCACCCGGGCAGGGGTGATGGAGACGGTGCTCCGGCATTCCGCCGGAAAAACCCTGATCGCAGTGACCCACGACCCGGAGGAAGCCCGGTTTTTCCGGGGGAATCTGATAAAAATGGAGGTACCCATATGAATATGCAGGAGATCCTTGAGATCCTGGCCATGCCCGAGGAGGCGTTCCGCCGGGACATTATGCCCCAGGCCTATGATGCGTTTTTGCAGCAGGGCGGAAAGCTGATTGCCACCCCCATGCTGGGCTACAGCAATGTATGTAAGAATCAGTGCCTGTACTGCGGCATGCGGGCAGGGAACAAGATTCCCCGGTACCGGATCCCTCCGGAGGACGTGGTGGCCACAGTCAAAATGGCCCGGGATGAGGGCTACAGCCGGATCTTCCTGATCTCCGGGGAGGATCCCAGATACGGCTATGAAAACCTGCTGAATATGGTGACTGAGATCGGGAACATGGGCATGTACATTTCCCTTGCCGCCGGGGAATATGCCCCGGAGCAGTACCGGGAACTGAAAAGTGCCGGTGTCCGGGAATGTGTGGTCAAATTTGAAATGTCTCAGCCGGAGCAGTTCAACCGGCTCAATCCCTCCACCACCTTTGAAAAGCGGATGAAGGCCATTGAAGCAATTAAGGACTGCGGGCTTGCTTTGGGTTCCGGCAATATTGTGGGCTATCCTGGCCAGACTGACCGGATGATCGCAGAGGATATTCTGCTGATGCAGCAGCTGGAGATCAGCTGGGCCCCCAATATCCCCTATATGCCCGCCGCCGGAACGCCTCTGGCACTGGAGGGAGGCCCCGGCAGCATTCTTACCACCCTGAAGGAACTGGCCATTCTCCGGCTTACCATACCCGGGGTAAAGATCACCGCCCAGCAGCCGGGGAAGGATCTCAGCCGCGGTCTGGCAGATCCGGAGGGGAATCTGGATGCCATCCACGCAGGTGCAAATCTCCTGTTCTGTGATCTGCTGCCGGATGCACAGGCACAGGCCTTCCGGGTCATTGACAACCGGAATATTACCGGCAGCGGCCATATTCACAACATCGCCGCCCTCAGTGCACTGCCGGTGGATTACTGATCCCCCAAAAGGCGAATCTTACCCAAGGAGGCACATTATGTCCCTGAACGATACCCCCAACGCAAGCCGCCTGCATATTGGCATTTTCGGCCGGACAAATGCGGGAAAGTCCACTCTGCTCAACGCCCTCACCGGGCAGGCAGCCGCACTGGTCTCCCCGGTGGCGGGCACCACCACCGACCCGGTGTACAAAGCCATGGAGCTTCAGGGCTTCGGCCCGGCGGTATTCATCGACACCCCCGGCCTTGACGATCAGGGCGAGCTGGGGCAGCTCCGGGTGCAGCGCACCCGGGAGGCGGCAAAGAAAACCGACGTGGCCGTTTTCGTGTTCACCGGCCTTCCGGAACAGGAGGATCCCTGGATCCGGGAATTTCTCCGGGAGAAAACCCCGGTGGCGGCAGTGGTAAATCAGTGCGACCGGCTGGATCCGGAACCGATATGCCGGGCCATCCGGGAGATGTACGGCCTTGAGGCCATCCCCGTCAGCGCCAAAACCGGCGCGGGGGTGGAAGAATTCCGGAAATCTCTGCTGACGCTGGCCCCAGAGAGTTTCTGGGAGCTTTCCATCACAGGGGATCTGGTACAGCCGGGGGATCTTGTCCTGCTGGTGATGCCTCAGGATATTCAGGCCCCCCGGGGACGGCTGATCCTGCCCCAGCAGCAGACCATCCGGGAACTGCTGGACAAAAAGGCCCTGATCATGAGTACCACGGTGGATCATCTGCCGGAGGCCCTTGCTGCCCTGAACCGGCCCCCGGAGCTGATTATTACCGATTCTCAGGTGTTCCCTCAGGTCTATGCCCTGAAGCCGGAGGGGAGTAGGCTCACCTCCTTCTCCATCCTCTTCGCAGGGTACAAGGGGGACATTCATGCGTTTGTGGCAGGGGCCTCTGCCATTGAGTCCCTGACAGAAAGCTCCCGGGTGCTGATCGCAGAGGCCTGCGCCCATGCCCCCACCACCGAGGACATTGGCCGGGAAAAAATCCCCGCCCTCCTCCGGAAGAAGGCAGGACAGGGACTACAGGTGGAATTTGTCCGGGGAAACGATTTCCCGGAGGATCTTACCCCCTACGATCTGGTGATCCACTGCGGGGCGTGTATGTTTGGCCGGAGGCATGTACTCTCCCGGGTGCAGCAGGCACGGCAGCAGCAGGTGCCCATCTGCAACTACGGGATCGCCATTGCAGCCCTTACCGGGATACTGGATAAGGTCTGCTATCCCCAATAAGCAAAAAACGGGCGTGCCGCAGAGAGCTTTGCGGCACGCCCGTTGCGTTTTTTAATTGCCTACCAGCCGGCTTGTTTTCCACTTGCCTGTGAGGAAATAGATGCCGCCGATCACAAAGGGCATATATCCGGCAATGGCGTTGCCCAGCCAGAAGCCCATGATGCCCATGTCCATTACAAGACCCAGCAGAATGGCCATGCCGATCCGGCATACAACCCCGTCCAGCAGACCCACGATCAGATTCAGCTTCGCATTGCCGGAGCCGTTGATCAGGGCGAAGAAGGGGGAGCGCATGGCAAAGCCCATATACATCAGCACCGCCACGGGGATATAGCTCATGGCCAGCTTCAGAACATCCGGTTCGGAGTTGAACATGCCGAAGATAGTGTTGGGGAAGAATACAGTGAGGAAGGACAGAATCAGGGCAAAGGCCACGTCGATCACCATGGATACGCCGATGATTCTGGGGATCCGGTGGTACTTTTCTGCGCCGATATTCTGACCCACCATGGAACTGCCGGCGGTGGAGAGGGCGTTGGTTACCACAGCAGTCACTGCGGAGAGCTTGTTGCCGATGCCGGTCACCGCAGAGGCGGTAACGCCGAAGGCGTTGATATAGGAGTTTACAAACAGCTGGGATACATGGATCGCCGCGGATTGCAGGCACATGGGCAGCCCCAGCTTGATCAGCTTGGGGGTGACCTCCCGGTCCAGCCGGAAGCTGGAGAGCTTAAAGTCAAAGCCGAAGGCGACCCGGTTCCGGTACAGGTGGATCAAAGCCCAGATGAAGCTGACGCCCTGACCGATGACAGTGGCAAGGGCCGCACCCATGGGGCCCATATCAAGGGCAGCCACAAAAACCAGATCCAGAATCAGGTTCACAATGGAGGCCACTGCAATAAACAGGAAGGGACGCTTGGAATCTCCCATGCCCCGGAGAATGGCGCTGACCAGATTGTAGCCATAGATAAACAGGGTGCCACAAATACATACACAGCTGTAATCTCTGGCGTATTTATATGCCCCAAGGGGGGTGTTGAGCATCGTAAGAATGGGATCCAGGAATATCATGCAGATCACACTGAGGGCAATGGCACAGCCGAAGCACATGGTGAACATGGTGCCGATGGTACCCTTGATCTTCTCCCGGTTTCCTGCGCCGATATACTGGGACAGGATCACCTGACCTGCGTTGGAAATACCCATGGCCAGAAACATCAGACAGTGCTGTACGTCACCGCCGATGGATACTGCGGACAACCCCTCCTGCCCCACATACTGGCCTACCACGATCATGTCCACCATGTTGTAAACCGTCTGAAGCAGATTGGACAGCAGCATGGGGAATGCAAAAATCAGCAGCAGCCGGGTGACGCTGCCCTGAGTCAGATCCGTGATCATGGACTTTTGCCGGACATTACTCATATCGTCCCTCCATTACTCTTTTTATTTATTTCGGATTATAAATATATCATACAACCTTTCCCCGGGAATAGCAACAAAAAGACGAAAATCAGACAAAAATATTGTGTAATCAGCCCTCTTGCATTGATTCCATCTTCCGGGTATAATGGTTTGGATTATGTAGAAAAATAAGGAGGAGCAAACAATCATGAACAATGACGCAATCTATGACGCCAAAACACTTGGTGTCCCCAAGATGCTGGTTCTGGGCATTCAGCACATGTTCGCCATGTTCGGCGCAACGGTTCTGGTTCCCGCTCTCACCGGCCTCTCCGTCTCCGCAACCCTGCTGTTCGCCGGTCTGGGAACACTGCTGTTCCATCTGATCACCGGCAGAAAGGTACCTGCTTTCCTGGGAAGTTCCTTTGCATTCCTGGGTGGCTATGCAGCCATCGCTCCCATGCTGGAGGATGCAAACGGCGTCGCTTCCATTGCAAATCTGGAACTCCTGCCCTACGCCAGCTTCGGTGTTGCCTGTGCCGGTCTTGTTTACCTGGTGCTGGCACTGCTGTTTAAGCTGTTCGGCGCACAGAAGGTTATGCGTTTCTTCCCTCCCGTTGTCACCGGCCCTGTGATCATCTGTATCGGCCTGACTCTGGCTTCCAGTGCCATCGGCAACTGCCGTGCAAACTGGGCCATTGCTCTGGTGGCAATCCTTGTGGTTGTTATCTGCAACATCTGGGGCAAGGGCATGATTAAGATCATCCCCATTCTTCTGGGTGTTATCGCCTCTTACATCTTCGCTATGATCGTGGATCCCGCTGCCCGGGCAAATCTGGTGGCCAAGGTCTCCGAGGCTGCCTGGATCGGCCTCCCCGTCAGCTGGAACAATACTGCATTCTCCATCTTCGGTGAGAATTTCGACAGCGGTATGCTGCTGACCTCTGTGGTCACCATTATGCCCATCGCACTGGCCACCATGGTTGAGCATATCGGTGACATCTGCGCCATCTCCTCCACTGTGGGCAGAAACTTTGTTGCTGACCCCGGCCTCCATCGCACCCTCACCGGTGACGGTCTGGCTACCACCATCGCTGCCCTGTTCGGTGCTCCCGCAAACACCACCTACGGCGAAAACACCGGCGTTCTGGCACTGAGCAAGGTGTACGATCCTCTGGTTATCCGTCTGGCTGCTGTGTTCGCAGTGATCCTGTCCTTCTGCCCCAAGTTCTCCGCCATCATCGTGGCAATGCCCGCTGCAACCATGGGCGGCGTTTCTCTGGTGCTCTACGGCATGATCTCCGCAGTTGGTGTCCGGAACGTGGTTGAGAATCAGGTTGACTTCACCAAGAGCCGCAACGTGCTCATCGCTGCCATGATTATGGGTCTGGCCATCGGCGTCAACTACAACGGTGCCATTCAGATCCCCATCGGCTCTGCTACCATCTCCCTGTCCGGTCTGGCTGTTGCAGCTCTGGCAGGCATCCTGATGAACGCAGTGCTCCCCGGCAAGGACTACGAGTTCCAGAAGGACTCCGATGGTTCCACTGCCGTCAACTTCAAAGTATAAAGATTCGCCTTCCGGCGTCTGAAAGAACCGGCCTTCCCTTTTGGGAGGGCCGGTTTTGTGTCACTTGAAAAAGGGAAAAAAGAAACCGGGGACATGAAAACCCATGTCCCCGGTGGTGATTCTGATATGATTTACAGCTCCGGCTCGAAGCAGGGCATAAGCTGAAGCTTAAACAGGTTTTTCTCATGCAGCTGGTCAATCAGCGCCTTTTTCTCCATGTTCTCGATCTCGCCGGTGCGGATGTACCGGTCAAGCTCGGCATAGGTAAAGCCCAGATTGTCCTCGTCCGTCTTTCCGGACAGTCCGTCAATGGGGGGCTTGTCCACCAGCTCCGGAGGCAGTCCCACCAGACGACCCAGCTCCTTAACCTCCTGCACGGTCAGCTTGCAGAGGGGGCTGAAGTCGCCGGCAGCATCGCCGTACCGGGTGGAGTAGCCCACATAATCCTCGCTGAGATTGCAGGTGTTGGCCACACGGCCACGGAGGCTCTGACCCACCGCATAGAGGGCGGTCATACGGATCCGGGCAGGCAGATTGGTCTGTGCCTGTCTGGTCATGGGCATGGCAGCCTCAACCTGACTGGTCAGTCCGGTCACTGCATCCTGAATGTTGATCACATGATAGGGGATCCCCAGATGGTTTACCAGCTTATAGGCAGCGTCAATGTCACTCTGAACACCACAGGGCATCAGAACACCGATGACACGATCCTTGCCCAGTGCCTCTACGCACAGGGCGGCGGTGATGGAGCTGTCCTTGCCACCGGAAATGCCCACAATGGCGTTGCAGTCGGGGCCGTTCTCTTCAAAAAACTTGCGGATCCATGCTACACACTGATCCTTTACGCGAAGTGCGTCAAACATAGTAATTCCTCCTGTGATGTTATATGGGCAGGCGGCGTGATCGAAAGATTCCTGCCGCATCGTGTTTCCCAATTGTATTATAATTCAATTTCCCCATGATTGCAAGCAGGAGGCAGGAAGAAACCGGAAAACGGGAGGGAAAGAAAAGAGGGAGCCGGGAGGCTCCCTGCAAATTCGGGTTTAAATGAATTGGGAGGAATCAGGCTCGCAGGATCAGAAGGAGTAACCGTTCAAGCCCTTGAAGCCGGAGATGGGGGTACAGACGTCGCCGCAGCGTACCATTACGGCCTTGCTGTCAATCACGTTAAAACCGACCTGCCAGCTGTTCCTAATATCTGCTGTCAGCCCGTTTTCGTCCACCACGTAGGTTCCGGTGTAGGGGCCGTAGTAATAATATTCGCCGGGAGCTCCATTTAATGCCAGGGAAGCATCTTCGTAGGTAAGGGAACCGTCATCAAAGAAAAAAATGTACTCACTGGATGTGAATATACCCAGAACGGTGCTGCTTGTACGTACGTTCCAGTAGCCCTGCAGGTCAGCTTCAACCTCCGCAGGGGTCAGGTACCCACCCTCCAAAGTGAGTGCTGCATCCGCAACGGTGTAGGAGATCTCCTGTGTAGTTCCGTCTGCAAAGGTCAGGGCAATACTGCCCTCGTCCAGTGTATAGGTGCCTTCCTCAGTCCAGCTTTCGTGGACACCGTTGCCGTCAGAGAGGTACTGGGTGACGATAGCGACATCCTCTGTAAAGGTAATCCGGTTGAGGGTATCGTTGGAACCGCCGTTGTAGAACCAGACGCCCGCTGTCATCAGCTGGATCACGTCCCCGTACTGCTGAAACATCAGTCCTTTTTCTGCAAGGATTAACTTGTTGGCGGAGTCCAGATAGTCCGGGATCGTGCTGTAAATAGAAATTGCAGTTTCGTAATCTTCGGCGGCGAAGCTGGCTTCGGCACTCCGGTAGTCGCATTCCAAGCAGAGGTCTGCGCTGTCCTTGTAGTCGTCCAGCTCTTCAAAAATGGCCTTGGCCTCTGCATAGGAGTCGTCCTCCAGAAGCAGTGTGGCGATGTTGTAATCGCACAACTTCACCATGTCATCACTGTCCTGATAAGTGTCCAGTTCGTCGAAGATTGTCCGTGCGTCTTCGTAGTTTTCGTCATCAAAAAGCTCTGTGGCGCGGTCGTATTTGCAGTGCTTTACCATTTTTGCGCTGTCCTCATAGTCCCCAAGCTCCTGAAACAAAGCCATTGCATCCTCGTACTCCCCAGCTTCATACAGGGAAGTGGCATCCTTGTACTGGCTGCTGTTACATCCGGCCAGAGACAAACACAGAACCAGTACACAGGCCACACAGAATAATTTTTTCATGGGTGTTCCTCCTTGTAAAACATAATGTGGCTCTATTCTTGCACTTTGAGACTGTAATTGCAATAAGCTGGCTGCATAGTATCGGCACTTTATTTATAGTTTCTCGTCATGACAAAAGACCGCATCCCTTCGCTCGAAAGTGGCGAAAAGGGGGTGCGGCCTTTTTTATGAAGATAAAGAAAACCGGCCCCCGGCGAAGCGGGTTCGATTTGGAAAGGAGGAGCGACGGAATGAATGAGCGATGACATAAAACGTCATTGCGAACGATATGAAGTCCGCGACGACGTGGAGCTGCCAGCCAGATTCGAACTGGCCACCGTGTCCCCTTCGCTCGAAAGTGGCGAAAAGGGGGTGCGGCCTTTTTTATGAAGATAAAGA
>CAZFGL010000010.1:0-30317 GCA_964518645.1 uncultured Oscillospiraceae bacterium
GTACCAGACCCTGAACGTCACTCTGGACAACACCACCCTCAACGGCACCATTTCCTCCTCCTACGGCTACCATCTCAACGATGACGGAACCCGTATGGAGAACGGCACCGTGCTCAACTGCGACACCACCGGTAACTACCTGACCTCCGGTGTCAGCGACTACCACAAGATCGGCGCCCAGTACAACGTTGCCAACGCCCAGATCAACAACCCTGTAAACGTCACCGTTCAGAACGGCTCCGTCTGGAACGTGGTTCTGGCTGACGGCACCTGTGGCGAGGCTGATGCCTGCTACATTGGCAGCCTGATCGTGGACGAGACCTCCTCCGTCACCGCTGACGCACCTGTTACCATCCATGTCTATGGCACTGTGGATGTAAAGGGCGAGCTGGATGACAACATCACCATCGTGGAAGAGGAGTACACCGCTCCTGACTGCACCACCAACGTGCTCACCGCTGTTGACATGGCTGATCCCCGCCACACCGCTACCTTCGTGTTCGTGGACGAGGACGGCGAGCCTGCTGTAGGCGCTGCTTCCTTCGGCGCATACAAGGCTTTCGCTACCAGCTACTTCACCCTCAGCTTCAACGGCTATGAGATGGTCTCCATGGACGTTACCGAAGGCACTGCCACCATCACTCCCGTGACCGAGGATAACCCGGACGGCTATTACGGCGAGTATGACTACAACATTGCCATGGATACTGACTGCACCGTCACCGTTGTTGTGAAGGCCGCAGCCATGGGTATGGGTGGCATGGGTGGCCCCGGTGCTCCGATGCCCTGATCTTCCCTCTGAGGAAATAACACTGGCCGGGGCTGCGAACCATCGCAGCCCCGGCTTTACCTTTTCCCATACAGCGGAACCTGTTTTCAGTTCATGGATGTGACCCGTTCCGTCACCTCTCCGGTGAGCAGATGGCATTTCAATACGATCAGCTTTCCGTCTCTGGCAAAGGCACCCACGTTCACCGCGCTTGTGTCATACCAGCGATCCGTGTCCCTTTGGCCGTATTTCCCCAGATAATAGGCCTTCAGTTGCCCCTTGCATTCCGCTCTGTTCAGTATATTGCTCATAACCGCACACATAACCGCACACCCTTTCCCTTGTTCTGATAAGGGAATTATCTCACAACACATGTCCCAAAAATGTCCCCGGACAGTTCTGTCCCGGACTTTTCAAATCAAGGAGGTAATCAATATGCCCAGCAAAGCCTTTCTCGACTATCAGAATAACATTCCCACCGTCCCGCCTACCATGGGCACCCCCGCAGGGGCAGAGCTTCCCCCGGAATATGCTGCTCTGGGCATCCCCATGGTTTCCCCGGATTTCGTTCCGCCGGAACCGGAGATCCCCGCAGGATACACCGGTGGCAAGGTAGAGATCGCCGGCGTGACCGCCCTGCACCTTACCCGGGAGGGGGTGCGGGAAAAATGCGCCCTGATGTATCTCCATGGCGGTGGTTTTACCATTGGAACCGCCATGACTGCCGGACCGCTTCTGGCTCATTTCATTGACGAGACCCGGCTGGAGGGCTACGCCGTGGAGTACGCCCTTGCCCCTTATGCCAAATTCCCCGTGGCTGTAAATCAGTGCGTGGAGTTCTATCGTGGACTCCTCGCCATGGGCTATGAACGGATCGTGATCGGCGGTGAATCCGCCGGTGCAGGGCTCACCCTCTCCGTCACCCACGCCATCCGTATGGCAGGACTTCCCCAGCCTGTGGCTCTGTGGTGCTCCTCCCCGGTGGACGACATCTGCTTCGACCAGAGGGAGCTGCTGGTCAACGACATGTTCACCGCCACCTCTCAGGGGCTGCGTGTAGCTTATGTTGGGGATGCCGATGTCAAGGATCCCAGACTCTCCCCTATTTACGGAGATTTCCGGGACTTCCCGCCCATGTTTATTCAGGCAGGCAGTGCCGAGAGCCTTTCCATGGGTGCCCTGCGGCTGGTCACGGCCGCTGCAAAGGCCGGAAACGAGGTACTCTTCCACTTTGGAAAGGGCATGCCTCACACCTTCGCCATGGACTATCAGCTGTATCCCGAGGCAAAAAACGCCATGAAGGAATTCACCACCTTCGTCAACAACACCCTGGATCTCGCATAAAAAGGGCTTCCATGCCCTCACAGAAAAAAGGCAGCAGGAACATCCTGCTGCCTTTTATAATTATCTGGTCTGATCTCCCACTGCCAGCTCCGGGCAGTCTGTCCAGATGCAGGTGAACAGCTCATCTCCCTGGGGCTTCATATGAATGGACTTGCAGCGTCCGCAGAAGCTGTAGGCGATGGTCGCCTTCAGGGGGAACTGGCCGTTGCCGGTCAGATATACATGCTTTCCTTCCGGAATAACAGGCACCGTCTCCAACGGCATCTTCTCAATGTCGTAATTGTGGGGGCCCATAACCGGAGGCTTGTTGGGGTCATCTGCCTGGAAATTCAGATATACCTTGTCCCTATCCTCAGTGACCGTCCATTTAATATCCCCGCCTCTGTTCTCATTGGTCATTTCCAGATAGCAGACCGGGAATTCCTTCTCTGCGGCAGGGATTGCGAACATGGCCTCTTCTGGATAGGCAAGGCAGGCCATTGCACCCACCACGGCTTCATTTCCCGCTCCGGTGATTACATGCATGGCACCCTTTTTCACCTTATCGGAGGCATAGATCACCGCATGCTTCAGATACTTTGCATTCCAGTGTTCGTTGTTGGCCGGGCCGCCCGGACCACCGGGGCCACCAGGTCCACCGGGTGCCTTGCCGTCCTGAGGCGGGCCACCCTGAGGACCACCTGCTCCGGGACCTGCACCGGGGCCTTTGCCGCCCTGAGGTGCACCACCCTGCGCTCCCCCGGCTCCGGGACCTGCGCCGGGGCCTTTGCCGCCCTGAGGCGCTCCGCCGGGACCGCCGGGGCCTGCCATCGGCACGTCCACCGCACCCACGATCTTACCAAAGCGTTCGATATTCAGGCTCACCTTCAGCTGTGCCTTCTTTGTATAGGTGTTGTCATCATCCATGGTCTTATAGGGAACCGGGAAGGGCACGGAATTCTGGATCAGCTGTACCGGCGTATAATCCGAGTGGAGAGGGCCGCCGTCCTGAAGCCAGAGGCCACTTCCGGATTCCGGAGGATCCAGCAGAGGCTTTGCTGCTGCGCCCCCGGGAGGAGGCCCGCCGGGGCCTGCCTTGGGATTGGCCAGGGCATCATATTTGTCATGGCCGGAATTGGCGCTGTCCAGAGAACCGCCCATATCCGGGCACACCTGCTCGTGCAGATACTTCCACTCCCCGTTTTCAAACACAAAATCAGATCCGTACCGCTCCCAAAGGGTCATGCAGCGACGCTTCAGATTTGCGTTCAGGGTAGAAAACAGCACACCGGGGGTCAGGAAGGACGCTCTGGCGGTCATGCCGTCATCTGCAACCTCCACAATATCCGTTGCCAGTGTATGCATTGCCACCTCCCGGACAGACCGGGCATCAAAATGACCGATTTCCGGGAGAATGTTCAGCATGCTCTGATAACCCCGCTGACCGCCACAGTTATAGGTGGTAACGTTGTTGTAGTACACGCTGTCATAGCCACGCATACGACCAAAGGAATGTGCCCAGGAGGTATCGTCGCTGGTGGACCAGATCTGTCCCCACTCCTCATCGCCAAAGGCTCTGGCGTGGAGGTAGGCGTGTCTGGCATGAAGGGTCTCAGCCGCCTGAGCGCCCTCAGCGTTGTGAATACGCTGTTCCAAAGTCAAATAGCTTTTTCTCATGTTGTTCCCTCCTTAGCACTCATACTTGGGATGGCCTTCGGGACCGTAGCTGATCTCATCGGTAAAGGTCTCATAGGGGTCATTCAGAGGCGGATAATTGTCGCACCAGGTATAGGACGGATCATGGGCCAGCATGGCAATGGTGGGATCACCGAATTCGATCTCATCCCGGCCGGTTCCCCGGATATAGATGGTCTGCTGCTCACCCAGATCGTGGCCGGTCTCTACGGTAAAGTCATTGGAGAACACCACATGCCAGATCTTCCAGCCACCCTTCTCCTTGATAAAGTCTGCACAGATCTTCTGGCAGTTCCAGCTGCACTCTGCGGTGCCGTCCTCTCTGGGATAGCAGTCCGCACCGATGGAATACCATGTCCCCTGCGCCGTCTTGCCGTCCCCGGCCAGATTGACGTTGGGAGTAGAGAGGGGATGGAACAAAAGCTGTCCCGGATTTTTCTCAAAACGGCCAAGGCAGTCCTGATAATACCGGCGGATCTCCTCCATGCCCACATAATAGCCCCAGTTCTTGCCGAAGGAAGCGGTCGCCTGATTTTCCGGCTCCTGCACCCACAGGTCGGCCAGTTCTTCCATGTACTGTCCGTTGATCTCATAAACGGTACGGCGGGACATCAGATCCTTCACATGTTCAATATCCCATACCCGGATCAGCCGTTCTTCATTGGAACGGGAAACAATTTTCTTTTTAGCCATCGAGTTCATCCTCCTTTACACGCCGTAGCTGAAGGTCTCAGCAAAGGTGGTGTAGGGTTCGGGCATCCGGGGGGTGGTGACCCTTCCACGGGTGCCGGAGAAGCGTTCCTTCAAAACACAGGGTTCGTTGGGCGCAGGGGCTTTTTCTCCCCGCAGCGCCTCGAACTCCGGGAGATCCGGATAAATGGGTGTCTCAGGCACACCCCAATCGGAACCGGCAGGACGGTTTACATCCTCCAGGTACAGCAGATTCAGGATCTTCCACTGGTCATCCTCGTAAACAAAGTCTGCACAGACGGTACCAAGGATCCAGTGGGACACAGGGCCACGGGTATCCACCGTAGTATTAAAGCCGAAAATACAGCACATGGCCTTGGCGCTCTCTCCGTCCTCTGCCACCTCGATAATATAGTTGCTGACAGATTTCAGTTCCATCAGACCCACGCCGAAGATTTCCGCGTCGGTCTTTCCCTCAAACTTCTCCGGGAAACGGGCCTTCAGGCAGGCTGCCACCTTTGCGGTATAGCCCGGTGCCCAGCCGAAAAATCCGGACACTGCCTCCCGTCCCCGATACCAGCCCTCGTTGACACCATAGCAGATGTCCTCACGGGCAGACCAGAGATCCTTTACCATATCCGCTTCCTTTTTCAGCAGCAGATAATGCACAAACTTGCCCAACTGGTTTTTTACGTCACGCCGATCCTCCCAGCGCTCCACCAGATGCTCCATTTGAAGATTTGTCATGTTGTTCCTCCTTTATCAGCGCGCAAGATACCGCTCATAGGCTGCCTGCTGGGCATCCAGAGCCTCCTGAAGTCCCATAGCCTCAATGTTTTTGACATACTCGGCATAGGATGCCTCAGTCAGTGTTTCCACACCAGTCACATATTTCATGGCCTGCTCTGCCACATAGGTATTGATATCACTCATGTTGGCGGAAACCACTTCCGCCTCCTCTGCATTCAGGGTCGCACCACTGGGGATCGCAGAGGTGGTGACTGTGGCAGGATCCTCTGCCTTGTTGATCCACTCTGTATATGCCTGAAGCTGAAGATCGGTATACTCGTCATCATACTTGTGCCAGTCGTAGATAAATCCGCCGCTGGTGCAGAGATAAACGCCGTTGGCCATTTTCAGGGAGGGCAGCCCCAGATCGTTGTTGACAATAATGCCGCCCAGCTTGGGCACGCCGTTTTCATCATACTCGAAGGTCTCACCCTCGTAGCCGTAGTTGATAAACTGGGTCAGATCCGGGTCGTACCACAGGTCACACCAGGACACTGCCAGAGCGATATTGTCACAGTCCTCGGAAACGGAAAAACCGCCGGAACCTGCCAGAGACCGGACAGACTCCATATAGCCGGACTTCTCATCGTCCATGCCCGGATCACCCATCAGAGAAAGTTTTGCATTGGGGTTGACCCCTGCCAGAAGTTCCTCATAGGTTTTGATGTAGGAAACGTCAGAGAACCAGATGCCCGCCTGCTCGTTGGTGATAATATCCTGGCTGGGGAGATTCTCCATGTGGGAGGTAAAGTCAGAGGAGATCAGCCCCTCCTGGTACCACCGGCAGAACATGGACAGCATCTCATAATAGCCCTCGCTGGAGGGGCCATGGGCAATGGAATCCGTCTCTTTGTCCAGATAGAAATTATTGCCGTCCGCAGTGGCGGAGATCCCGAAGCCACCTGCCATCAGTCCCCAGGGGGAGAGCACCTGATAGGGCATCACATAGGGATCGGAGATCTGATAGTGATCCTTGAAGGCCACCATCACCTCTTCCATGGCGCTGTAGCTTCTGGGAACATCCAGTCCCAGTTCGTCCAGCCAGTCCTGACGAATCAGGAAGCCGCTGTCGGCATACTCAGCCAGAGGCAGATCAATCCGGGGGAAGTTCAGAATATAACCGGCCTCGGTTTTAAGATCGGCCTCCAGTGCAGGATATTCCTCCATAAGCGCCGCAAAATTGGGCATGGAATCGGCATAATCTAGGAAGTTCACGGCGATGCCATCCTCATAAGCCTGATCCTTGGTATCATAGTAGTTGAGTGCATCGTTGATAATGTCGCAGTAGTCACCGGAGGCGATCATCAGCTGGAAGGTGGTGGAGGCATCCATCATGTTTACCATCTGGAACTCAATGGACACATTGGTGATCTCCTCAAAGGTCTGGTAGAGATAGCTGAAGTCATTGGGGGACTCCATGATCGCTGCCAGCGGCGGGGGCTGGGTGTAGAACATGGTAAGTGTTTCCGGTTCCTCGGTCAGGGGTGCAAACACAGACCAGTCAAAGTCCTTGTCTCCGGCCACAGGGCCATCCGGGATCTCTTCCTCCACAACGGAAGCTTCCTCCACCGAGGCTGCTTCCTCCCGGACAGAACCCGTATCCGCTTCCGGTGTTGACTCCGGGGTAGAGGCTTCCACCACCGCAGAGGGCTCACTACCGGCGCTCTCTGCCACAGAATCTCCGCCGCCACAGGCGGAAAGCATGGACAGAAGCATCAGTACAGCCAGAAGCAGACTTAACAATTTCTTTGTTTTCATAAACGTACACATCCTTTCCTGATAATTCGGCAACTTCATTGTATGCACAAACTTCAGGCAAAACAAATGCCCATAAATCATAAGCCATAACGTAGGGTTATCCTTCCCCCGGGCGTTTTTTCCTTATTGACTTTGGGGTTCGGCTTTTATATACTGACTGGTAGAGCCCATCCCTCAAAGATGGGAACAGAGACGAACTACACACCCTTTGAAAGTGAGATATACCATGAGAACCCTGAAATATGCCCTTCTGGGGCTGATCAACCGTGGGCCGATCACCGGCTACGACCTGGCCCGTGAATTTGATAAGGAGCTGGTCAATTTCTGGCATGCCGAACACAGCCAGATCTATCCGGAACTGAAAAAGCTGACCCAGGAGGGGCTGATCTCCTTTGAGGTGGCCATTCAGGGAGAGCGGCTTCAGAAGAAGGTCTACTCCATCACCGAGGCAGGCAGACAGGAGCTGCTGGCCTGGCTCCGGCAGGACGAACCTTTGCAGCCCACCCCAAAGGATATTTTCCGCCTGCGGATGTATTTCTCGGAGAATCTGACCCCGGAGGAGCTGCTTCACCTGCTGGAGGCACAGCGAGCAAGGCATGAAGTCAAGCTTCAGAAGCTCTCCGCCAGTCTGGATGCCTACGGAGGAAGCTGTCCGGATATGGCAGAGGGTGCATTTGGAGACTATCTGGTGCTGAACTACGCAGTCTCCCGGGAACAGGATTATCTCCGGTGGCTGGATTTCTGTACTCAGGAGATCCGTCGGCAGCAGGGATAACACTTCGGAAATACGGATCGCGGGGCAGTGAACTTCTCACTGCCCCGCTGTTTTTCTCAAAATCATGTAAATTCGAACATGTAAGTATTGACATATTTCTATCCGGTGTTATAATCAGGTTAAATGATAATATTGAGGAGGGCTCCCCAATGGAAAAAAAGTATCCCAATCTGTTGTCCCCGATCAAAATCGGAAATGTGACCTTCCGGCACCGGATGTTCTCCGCCCCCATGGGCGCAACAGACATCACCGCCGACTGCTCTCTCGGCCCCCGTTCGGTGGGGTTCTATGAGCTTCGGGCAAAGGGCGGGGCCGCCGCCGTCACCGTCTCCGAGCTGGTGGTTCACCCGGACACCGACGGCAGCCATATGCTGCATTTGAATCTCTCCACCCCCGGCAATCTGGCTTCCCACACCTACACCGCCGATGCCATCCGTCGTCACGGGGCAGTTCCTTCCATTGAGTTTTCCCACTCCGGCCAGTACGCAGGCACCTATCTGACGGACAAAAACAAAAAAGACTCCCTGTGTCAGTGGGGGCCCAGCGACGGTGTCCGTCCCGACGGCATGCCGGTCAAGGGGCTGTCCAGAGAACAGATTCAGGATATTGTAAATGCCTACGGCCAGACCGCTGCCCTTGCAAAACGGGCAGGCTACGAGATGATCATGGTACACTGTGGCCATGGCTGGCTGATCAACCAGTTCCTCTCCCCCTGGTTTAACAAGCGTCAGGACGAATACGGCGGAAGTCTTGAAAACCGTGTCCGTTTCGCAAGAGAAATTCTCACCGCCATCCGGGAAAACGTGGGTGCAGGCTTCCCCATTGAGATCCGCATCAGTGGCAGTGAGCTGTTTGAGGGGGGCTATGACCTCGACGAGGGCTGCCGGATCGCCCATGCGCTGGAGGATCTGGTGGATCTGATCCACGTCTCCGCCGGCTCCTATCAGTTTGGCTTTTTCAACACCCATCTGCCCATGTTCGCCCCTCACGGGAACAACGTATATCTGGCAGCAGAGATCAAAAAACACGTCTCCAAGCCCGTGGCCACCATCGGTGCCATTAACGACCCCGCCATGATGGAGGAGATCATCGCCTCCGGGAAGGCAGATGTGATTTATATGGCAAGAGAGCTGCTTGCCGATCCCTTCCTGCCGGGGAAGGTGGCCGCCGGGCAGGAGGACAAAATCGTAAAATGCCTCCGGTGCTTCACCTGTATGGCCGAGCGGCCTGTCACCGGCACAAGACGGTGCGCCGTCAATCCCCTTGTAGGTCGTGAGATCGACGGCATGGAGGTCACCCCTGTGCTGCGCCCCAGGAAGGTCATGATCGCCGGTGCCGGTGTTGCCGGACTGAAAGCCGCCGTCACCGCCGCCCAGCGGGGACACAAGGTCATCCTCTGCGAAAAATCCGACCAGGTCGGTGGTATTCTCAAGTGCGAACAGGCCATTGATTTCAAGCAGGAGATGTATCAGCTTGGCATCTCTCTGGAGAATCAGGCAAAGGCCGAAGGGGTTGAGATCCGTCTGAACACCCCCGTCACCCCTGACTTTGTGGAGACGGAACGTCCCGATGCCCTGATCCTGGCGGTGGGCTCCAACCCCATCGTCCCCCCGCTCCCGGGCATTGACGGAGACAACGTGGTGGTTGTGAACAACTACTATCTGGAATCCGAAAAAGTCGGAGACTCCGTTGTGGTACTGGGCGGTGGTCTTGCAGGCTGCGAATGTGCGGTTCATCTGGCACAGGAGGGAAAGACTGTCCATCTGGTGGAGATGCGGGATACTCTGGCCCCGGACTGCAACATCCGTCACCGCCCCATTCTCATGAAGAAGATTGATGCGCTGGTGCAGGTTCATCTGGGGCATGCAGGACTGCGGGTTGAATCCGACGGTCTTGTGTGCAGGGCACCGGACGGCAGGGAGGTACTGATCCCCGGCCAGACCGTGGTATGCGCCGTCGGCCAGCGGGCCAACCGAGCCGATGTGGATGCCCTCCGGTACTCCGCCCCCTTCGTCCGTGAGGTTGGTGACTGTATCCGCCCCGCCAATATTACAAAGGCCATTTACGAGGGCTATCACGCCGCACTGGATATTTTATAACAGAAAAAGGTCACCTCCGCCGGAATGCAGAGGTGACCTTTTCTTTGATTTCTTATCCTCCGGCCAGCTTCGTCCGGTACTGGGCGGGGGTGATCCCATCCCGGCGGCGGAAGGCCCGGGTCAGGGTCCATGCACTGTTATAGCCCACCTGCTCCGCCACGGCGGTGATGCTCAGATCCGTGGAGGCGAGCATCTGCTTTGCACGCTGCACCCGTGCGGTGGTGATGGTGTCCACCACGTTCTCCCCCTGCTCCTGCTTGTACAGATGGCTCAGATAGGAGGAGCTGTATCCAAAGCACTGGCACAGAAGGTCAATGCTCAGTTCGCAGTTGTCGTAATTCTCCAGAATGTACCGGCGGATCCGCTCGGTTCTTGTGCCGCAGACCGGGGACACATCCGGGGCGATGCTCCGGAAGAAGTGCTCCAGAACGGTCTCCAGCTGCTCCAGCGTTTTGCACCGGGCCAGCATGGTCTCGATCTCCGGAACAATGGGGATCTGACCGGTGGCCGCCCCGGTGGGGCAGATGGACAGGGCCGTTCGCAGTCGCTCCCGTACTGGCCCCTTCAGTTCCCACAGGGTATTGTTCTCCCGGGGAAATGTATCCAGATACGCCTCCATCAGCGCCCGGGCCTGTTGATAGTCCCCGGTCAGAATGGCGTTATAAAACTGTTTTTCATTGTATTCCCGGTACCGGTCTGTACTGCCGTCCCCAAGCACGTCACAGGCGGTAAACACCCGGCTCTCCGGCAGCCCGGAGTTCTGACGAAGCATCGCCCGGGATTCCCGCCAGATCCGGGTCAGATCCCGCAGATCCCCGGTGGGCTGGCTGACTGTGGCAGCAATATAGATCCCGTAGTCCTTCTGAAGATAGGAAAGCGCCCGGCGGAGTACGTCCGCCACCTCCCGGGTAAACATCTCCCCGGTAAGATCATCCCGCTGGCGCAGATTCACCAGCAGCAGGATCTCACTGCCGTCCACGGCGGAGTAGCAGTTATATTTCACCTGAAGCATCCGGGTACAAACCAGCCGCGCCGTGTCGCAGACGTTGTTGAAGGACTCGTGGCTGTCAGGGTACTGGGCGGAATCCCCGTCACCGACCCCGATAATATCCAGCGTGCAGACCAGAACCTGCGTGTCATCCAGAACGATCCCGTTCTTCTCCAGCTGGGATTCCAGATTGCTGGTATGGATCGGGTTTACGCTGTCCTCGATCAGATTTCGGATAAATATATTTTGCAGCATTTTGCGGCATGACATCAGTTCCCGCCGCAGTCTGTCATTTTCCTCTGCCAGAGCCTGATAATCGTTCATAACTCCGCTCCTTTCCATTGGAACGGGATTATTATAGCATAATTTTCGAGATGCGTCCCCTGAACAGGGGCGCATTTTTTGTGATCCGGCGCAGAATTTGTGAATGTTTTCGAAAATCAAAATTTTTGCGCCAATCAAAGAAAATGAAGATGGAAAGATTCTGCGAAAATCGGTAGGATAGCATTAGCGATATAAATACGAAGGAGGAATTTCACTATGCAAAAACGGTTTATCGCATTTCTGTTAGCAGCGGTTCTGACTCTGGGCCTGCTCTCCGGCTGTGGCCAGGATACAGCCAGCGAAGCTTCTCAGGTACCCTCTGAAAGCGTGACTGCGGAAGCATCCGCACCGGTGGAGGCTGCCGTCGAAGAGGAAGCTTCTCTCCCCGCTGAGGAGTCTGTCATTTCCGTAGAGGAACCCCAGACCGTAGCCGAGCCTGAGGATTACACCATCTCCGACAGCGGCGAGACCCTGTCCCTGTGGTACCCTGTGGCCGGCGCATTCCAGAGCATGATCGATTACGATCAGCAGGCACGGCTTCTTGAGACCGAGGCACTGACCGGCGTACACATTGATCTGGAACTGGCAAACATGGAAAATGCCAATCAGGCACTGAATCTGATGGCTGCCAGCGGCGACTATCCGGACATGATCCAGAACGCCAACATGCTCACCGGCGGCATTTCCGCAGCCATTGAGAACGAGATGCTGATTCCCCTGAATGACCTTTACGAGGAATATATGCCCCATTACAAGGCTGTTCGTGAAAGCCTGCCCGATTACGAAAAGAACTCCAAGCTCTCCGACGGCACCCTGCCCATGGTTTACGCCTTCTATAAAGAGGGCTACGGCATCAACCTTGGCCCCGTTATCCGTCAGGACTGGCTGGACGAGCTGAATCTGGACACCCCGGTCACCTACGACGATTATCATGACGTACTGACCGCCTTCAAGAATGAGAAAAACGCAGACGCAGCCCTGTGGATCTCCTACACCGGCAGCGTAGCAGGCTATCTGGCAGCTGGCTTCAACACCGGCAGTGAGATGCTGTGCAGAGACGGCGAAGTGGTCTATGGCCCCATCACCGAGGAATTC
This sequence comes from uncultured Oscillospiraceae bacterium, assembly GCA_964518645.1. Lineage (GTDB taxonomy): Bacteria > Bacillota > Clostridia > Oscillospirales > Oscillospiraceae > HGM13006. The sequence goes on from CAZFGL010000010.1 coordinate 12,306, forward strand.
AAGGATTATCTGACCATGATGAACCAGTGGTACAGCGAGGGTCTGATCTACACCGACTTCGCTACCTACACCGCCAGCGACCAGTACGCTCCCGATGAACTGATCTCCCATGACCGCACCGGTATCTTCTACTCCACCGCAGCCATGATGACCGACTTCGAGGGCAAGAGCAGCAGCGGCATGACCCTCTCCGCAATTCCCGACGCAGTACAGAAGGAAGGGGACAAGAACCACGTCTGCCACAACTACTCTCTGGTTCTGGGTATCGGCACCGGCATCTCCACCTCCTGCGAGAACCCGGAGCTGGCCGCCCAGTGGCTGAACTTCCAGTACACCGAAAAGGGTGCCATGCTGAACAACTACGGCATTGAGAACGTGAGCTACGAGTATGACGAAAACGGCGATCCCCACTTCACCGAGCTGATCACCAACAACCCCGACGGCCTGCCCCTGCCCATCGCAATCGAGAGCTATGCCTGCATGAGCGGCCCCTTTGTCAATGACTACACCCGTATGTTCTCCGGCTACACCGATGCACAGAAGGAAGCCAGCGCCATCTGGACCGGCACCTCTGACAACGCATGGATGGTCTCCAACGTTCCTCTGGAATCTGAGGAGAGCGCAGAATATAACGCAGCACTGAGCGAGGTCTCCACCTACGCTGCTGCACAGATCGCCAAGTTCATCACCGGTGACGAAGATCTGGAAAGCGGTTGGGATGCATATGTGGAAACCTGCAACACCCTGGGCGCTCAGACCATGATCGACGTTTACACCGCAGCCGTGGAACGCTACAACGCACAGTGAGGTAACCCATGAAACGTATGTACAGTATCAACGATCTTGGGGCAGAACTGAAACTGCCCTGCCACGAGGCTCCCGGCCCCCGGGGTATGTCTCTGGAATACGACTGGACACCTGAGGCCGCAGAGTCTCTGGTCAATAAATTCAAGACGGAGGAGACCGAAGCCGTTGTGCTGGACGGTCATCCTCAGGCATGGCTGGCCTGCTATCTGGCCATCGCCATGGAGCCGGTTCCCGTGGGACTGTTTATTCCCCCCATGGGCGGAGACGTCCCGATGAAGCGTCTTTCCTTCGGCGCATTTGCCCCGGAGGGACATGTCACTCTGGAAACAGAGGTATTCAACGACGGCATCCTGCTTCAGTTCGCCCCGGACACCAGAGACTATCAGGCGGACTATCTGGGAAAGATCACCCTGTCCCCGGAACTGAAGGGACAGCATGTGTATTTGCAGGGAATGGCTCCGAACTTTATCACCGGCTCTCTGGCTCTGACACTGGCCGGAGAAGCAAAAAGCGTCAGCGTTGCAGGGATGGACGGGAATTTCCTCTGCGTATATTCCACAGACGGATCCCGGAAGCTGGGTCAGATGACCGCTTCCCGTCCCATGATGCCCCCCAAACCCTAAAGGAGGTTTATTATGGACACAATTTTGAAAGAAGCCGCCGCCCTCTGCGGTCGGCTTACCGGACATGAGACCTGCCATCAGCTGGTCAGCCGGGTCTGCCGTCAGTTCTCTGCGGGAGAGCTGGATGCCTTTGCTCAGGTCTGGGCAGACCGGGACGACATTCTCCTGACCATGCCCTGGGGCAGCTACTGCGGAAAGGCCGGACTTGCCCGGTTCGTGCAGGAAGAAACCACCCCGGATCGTGCAGGCATTCTGGACGTACACTGCGCACTTACCGAGTGCCTCGAGGTGGCAGCGGACGGCAAGACCGCCCGTGGCTGCTGGATGTTCCAGAGCATCACCTCCCGTCCCGATGCCAGCGCCAATTGGCTCTGGTACAAGGCTGACATTTACTTCACCGCAGATGAGGCCGGTAACTGGGCCATCTGGCAGATGACCCTCTATCCCATGTACAACAGCCCCTTCGACTCCGACTGGGGCAAGGAAAAGGCTCCCGACTGGGCCGCCATCGCTGCAAAGCACACCGTGGACATTCCTGCGGAAAAGACACCGTGGCATCTGGGTGAACCGGTACGGCTGTGGGAGTGCTATCCGCCCAAGGCCTACACCACATGGAATGAATCTGTACAGGGGAGGGAACCGAAATGAGATCTAAGGAAGAACTGCTTCTGGCCTTCCAGCGGCTTCAGGCCGTGGATGACTGCCGGAACCTGATGAGCCGGTACATTTATCTCCACAACATGGAGCGTCACCGGGAATATGCCGAGGAGCTTTGGAGCCACCGCCCTGACTGCGTGCTTCAGATGCCCTGGGCCCGTTACGATGGCTGGGAAGGTGTTGCAGAATGCTACATCAAGGATCACGGCGACACCTTTGACAAGGCAAAGAAGAACGGCACCGACCCTGTTGGTCCCACCATGTATTCCATTCATCCTCTGGACACTGAGGTTATCGAAGTTGCCGCTGACGGAAAAACCGCAAAGGGCTGCTGGCTCTCCTATGGCCACGAAAGCTGGAGCGCAGACGAGCCCATGGCTCTGCCTGCCGGTCTGAAGCCCCCTGCCGGTATGCCCGGTGGTCCCGGTGGCCCCGGCGGTGTGCCCGGCGGTCCTGGTGGCCCCGGCGGTATGCCCGGTGGTCCCGGTGGCCCCGGTGGCCCCGGCGGTCCTGGTGGTCCTGGTGGTCCCGGTGGTCCTGGTGGTCCCGGTGGTCCCGGCGGCCCCGGCAGTCCTGGTGGTCCCGGTGGTCCCGGCGGTATGCCCGGTGGCGCACCCAAGGATCCGGAACCCAAGGGCAGATTCGAGGGCAAAAAGGCAACCCGCTGCATCACTGCCTACAGTAAATACAGCGTGGACTTCATTCTGGACGACGACGGTGTGTGGCGCATCTGGAAGATGCAGCTCTATCCCCTGTTCAAGTGCTCCCGCTATGTCCCCTGGACAGAGTATCCCCAGAAGATGCCCAAATCCCACACCAATTCCGATGCCAAGGCAGACGGCAGCGGCATGGTATACATCTGGGGCAAGGACGTGGTCTATCCCCCGGATCAGCCCCAGCCTCCCGTTCCCTATGACACCTACGAAGGCATCGAACCGTGCTGCTGAAAGGAGACGATACTATGACACTGGAAGAACTGAATTTGGCCTGTGACCGACTGGAAGCAGCGCAGGCATGCCGGAATCTGGTCGGCAAGCTCTCCTACTACAGCACCACTTTCCGTACCCGTGAGCTGTTGGAGCTGTGGGATCACAGCGAGGAAGCAGCGCTGGAGCTCCCCGAGGGCAAGTGGCAGGGCTACGATCAGCTGGCAGCAGGACTGATGGAGACCCGTGGCGACCGGAACGATCCGGGCATGGATGTAAAGCTGAAGGGCACCCTGCTGATCCACAACGTGAACACCGATCTGCTGGAGATCAATGAGACCTGCGACAGCGCCGAGGGCGTATGGTACTCCCCCGGACTGGAAACAGATCTATATGACCCCACCGCACCTGAGGCACCCGTGGACAAAGCCAACACCGCCGGGCTGGAGGCCAGCGCCAACTACGTCTGGCAGGTCTATCGCCTGACCTTTGTTAAGGTGGACGGCAGCTGGAAGATCCGCTCCCTGAAGGTCAGTACCATCTTTGATACTCCCTTCGATACCCCCTGGACCCAGTGTGAAAATACCCTCTGGGCCTCTGACCGGACCCCCCCGATCCTGTAACCATAAATAAAGGGAAGCAGAAGTGCCGTTTCGGTGCTTCTGCTTCTCTCTTTGTAATATAAAAATGATGGATAATTGTTGAAGCTGCCGCAATCTGCGACAGCTTCAACCAGCGCGTCAAGGTTTACACAGATGCTCACAGACTGTCCCAGTCCTCTTCGTAAGCATCTCTGAATTCCTTCATGGTACATGGGCGTCCGTGGCCTGAGTACACCATTGTTGCCCCGCTTTCTATGATCCGAAGAGCGCTTTTTTTCAGTGCATCCTCGTCATTTGCAATGATTGCGGCACGCATACCTGTTCCGGATTCCTGAGGCATGATCAAATCGCCCACAATGATATCTCCCCAATCCAATTGAACGGAAACCGAACCATTGCTGTGCCCGGGGGTGCTAAATACCCATCCGGCCACACCATAGGGTCTCAAATTGAACTCCTCATCCATCACCAGATCCGGCTCCACCGGCTCGACCACATCCAGCCCCTTAGGTTTCTCTCCCAGCTGGGCTCTTTTTTTCGCCATCTCTTCCCAGAACCTTCTCCGTTCCGGGTCTCGTATGGTAGCATTCTGTGGCAAGAGACCCTTTGAAAGGCTTTCCACGGTCTCCCTGTGGCATAGAATTCTTGCACCGGTAAGTCGTTTCAGCATTGCGCCCCGCAGAAAATGGTCGCAATGATCATGGGTTATGATCAGCAGACCGATTTTTTCCGGACGAACCCCATATTTTCGGAACACCTCAAGAAAATCTCGCTCTGTCCCTCCATCGGAGCTATCTACAAGGATCGTCTTTTGATCTTGAACAATAAACCCGTTGGATTTACCGGTACTGTACTGTATTACCCGGCCCATAGATCAGCAGGGGAACATCGTGTCCCAATCGTAGGTCTCGTAAGGCTCCAGAGGTGCAGGGCAAATATCCAGATACTCATCAGGACTGTATGCACCGGTTCTGGATGTGGGCAGTACCCGTTCTGCACAGCCACCACATTTCTCGATCATTTCCGGCTTGATATAGCTCATGGGATTGGTGTTGCCGGACTTGTCTGCCCAGGGCACAGAGAACTTGGTTCTCATGGTGCGATACCAGTGATAATGCCAGATGTACCATTTCCCTTCGATCTTGATAAAATCGGCAGCAATCTTGCCCCAGGCCCACTCGCAACTTTCGGGAATACCGATTGTCTCATGGCCGGGAGACTCCCAGGTGCCCCGGGCAGTCTGGCCGTCACCGGCAACCACAATAATGGGAGACGCCAGTGTGTGGATCATCATAGCGCCCTTTCCAATTACAGGACGGGGCTTCCCGTCGGGCCCAATCTGAGGCTCCGGCTCTTCCACATTTTCAACCTTTGCATTTGCAGACAGCGGGGTGGTCGGCATACGCACATCCTTTCCTCTGGTATAGTATGCCTTGATATTGTCGATACCGAGGAAAATACCGTTGCCTGCGATCTCGCAGGAACTGTCCTCACGGGGTGCAAACAGCAGCCAGGAATTGCTTTCATTCCAGTCATAATAGGGGTTGCTCACATGAATTCGCATATAAGTTGCCATCAGATTCGCAACCTCTGTAATATCTCTGGTTCTCTGAAGTTCCTTCTCCAGCTCTTCAACCTTAGTTGCAAGCGCCTCCAATGTTTTTTCCATAGTAATATCTCCTTTCAACGGGTTACGCAAAATCCAATTCATCGTAGGCTGCCTGATACTGGGCAATGCATTCTTCCACACCCAAAGCCTTCAGTTCCTCCTGGAATGCTCCAAACTCATCCAGAGAGGCCTCGCCAACAATAAACTTGATACTCATTTCCTTGCAGCGTGTATAAATATCAGAGAAATATTCGTTGATCACTTCCGCCTGTTCTGTGGTCAGACTCATATACGAAGGAATCGTATAGCTGTCATCCTGGGTTTCCCAGACAGAAAATGCGCTCAATGTCTCATCGGTGTACGAAACCAGATTCCGGCGCACATCAACCACATTGGACATATTGGATGCCGCAACCATTTGAATCGAAACTACCGTTGTCAATTCGTTGTCAAAGACCGCCTCTGTATACTCTGGTTCCCCCTGATCATTTATAACATAGGTTTCACCTTCACGGCCCCAGTTTGTGTCTATAACGCCCTCGTCAGAGTACCAGTAATCAATGTAATGTGCAGCCAATTCCACAGCATCACACTGGGTCGTGATGCACACACCCTCACCGGTACACTGCGCAGTTGTGTTTGCGAAATGAGTCTCCTGGCCGACCTCCTGAACAGGAGCCACCATTGCCGTCAGGGCATAATCCGCACAGGTACTGGACGCCTTCCGCTGAGGCATTTCAGCCCCCAGTTCCATATAGCAGGCAACCTGGTCGATCAGATCTGTATACCCGTTGATTCCCATAAATCCAGTCACAGTACCAACGTCGGAATACAGCAGCCTTTCGTCATACCATTTGTTGAGCATAGTCAAGTAGTCCCCATATGCATCCTCGTAGGGGCCAAACTTGATGGTTCCGTCCTCCACATAGAATGGTGGCTTCCCTTCCACGCCCAGGAAGGACTTAACTCCGTAACCTGCGGATAGACTGTCTGTGATCATACCATTGGCAGAAATCCACATAGGTGCCTTCAACCCCAGTTGATCCTTCACGGCCAGCAATGTCTTTTCCATATCGTCGTAGGTAACCGGAACATCCATGCCCACCGCATCCAGATAATCCTGTCGCATTACAAGTCCCATGGTCGTGCCGTAGGCAGTAGAGTTGTTGAAACCATAAATCATGCCCACACGGCCATCGTTCTGGTAAGTGTAGTGACGAAGCTCGTCGATCTCGTTGAGATAATACTGATAGTTGGGCATCTCCTCATCAATAAGCTCCGACAGATCCAGTGCAAACTCCTCATCCAGCATCTGTGCAACACCGCCACTGTAGTACCGGCTGGCACTCATGACCATATCGGGGTAATCACCGCCCGCAACCATCAGTGCAAACTGCGCCGCAGCCTGATCGTTGGAGAAAATACCAAAGTCAATATGAACATTGGTTTTCTCCTCCAGGATCTGCATGTACAGGAGATCATTCTGGTCTTCCACATAGGATGTAAGCGCATTGGGCAACGCACACAGCCATTCCAACGTTGCAGGCTCCTCTACCAGTGGGAGCTCATATGCAAACTTTTCAGGAAGGGATTCACTGACTTCCGCTTCGGACAATTCGACAGATTGAACTTCTTCTATTGACGCTTCTTCTGGCACACGCTCGGATACCTGTACGGACTGATCTGCGCTGCTCTCTCCGGTGCTTTCTGCACCGCCGCAGGCGCACAGAGCCATAAGCATCCCCAAAACAAGAATGATTGACAAATAACGATGCATTGTTTTCATTTGGCTCCTCCTAATTCTTCCGCGTTATTTCAAAAGGGACTTTTTACAATATCACCGACCTTGTACTGATCGCTGTTGGAAACCGAGCAGTAAAATTCTCCATTGAACACAACAAAAATTGCGTTACAGATTTCTCCATAGGTCTGGCACATTCCACAGGGGAATGTATTGTGAAAATCAAAGGTAATATAGAGGTTCTTTCCAGCAGGGATCTCCGGTACCAGCAATCCGCTGGAAGAAACCTCAGGACCCGGATCCTTTTCCATAACCACATCAATATGGATATCGTCCCCTTTTTCCTCCATGTTAAAGTGAACTGTCTGATCCTCAGGTGCCACACCGGTCTGATAGCCCCCGGCATAGATAAACTTATTCATGACATTGACATAGAAATCTGCGCCATTTTTCTTCAGTATCCGTGCCAGCGCACTGACCACCCAACCATCCACATGGGAGCTGAACATGATGGGGCCTCCGTCCTTACTCTGAAGATCAACCTCTTCGATCAACTTCAGATAGCTCTCCTTGTCCCAGTCAATCACTGTTCTTTTCGGCAGAGGCTTGTTGGGATCTACCGGTGGAAGCTTGATCCCCGGTTTGTTCAGGGGCTTCACTTCTTCCTGGTGCATCGGCACGCCAAGTTTTTCCGCAATCGCTTCAAAATTGATGACCTTCACATCATCCTGGGTCACTGCTTTCATACGAAAACCTCCAATTCCAGAGAAATAAATAATTTTTGCTTGCATACAAACATTTTTTTGTGTAATATTACCTTGGTTGTATTATATAATGGTAATTCTACAAAATACAGCGAATTATATTCACGCTGGCTTTCGAAAAACGAAACCCTTTTCACATTGCATTTGGAGGTGCAGAATGGAGCTGTCACAATTGCGCATTTTTCAGGAAGTTGCCCACCATGGTTCTATGAAGAAGGCCGCCGATGCATTATTTCTTTCCCAGTCCACCATCAGCAAATCCATTTCCGCACTGGAAGCAGATCTGGGGTACCTGCTGTTTGAGCGGGAGAAAAACAGGATACTGCTTACTCCGGCAGGCCGGGCTTTTCTTCCCCATGTGAAGCAGGCAATGATCGAACTGGAGAGCGCCCGTGTGAAAGGTCAGGAAGCTGTAGATGAAGCCAGCCAGATCATCAATGTGGGCAGTTCCATGCCCTGGTTCATGTATAAAGCCCTGTCCGGCTTCCGTGCGAATCATCCCCAGATCACCATCAACTGCACAAACGGAAGCACTCCGGCGCTGTGTGGTTCTCTGATGAAAAAGGTGATATGCTTTGCGATCACTTATGAAAGCATCAATGACGCCAATATTCACTCACTACCGGTTATGTCTGAGGATTGTTATATACTGTCTGGGAAACAGTTGACTGATAATGACCACGGCAACGTGACCCTCAGTGCCCTGTCTGCCGAAAATTTCGCACTGTCTTCCCCAAATAGCACATGGTCAAATATTGAGGATTCTTTTTTTGCCTCTGCCGGTTTCTCTCCCAAAGTCAGTTTTCGTGGCATTTCCCCTCAGAACAGTACCACAAAGCTTCTGCTGGAAACGGAGAGCCTCTGTATCGTCCCTGCACATACCGCCTTCAATATCCGCTGGACGGATCAGCAACACAAGCTGTTTTATTACCGTCTCAGCGACAGCTATACCTATCTAACCATATGGCTGTCCACATACACAAACTATCTCAAGAACCGTTATGAAAGGGAATTTCGGGATACCATGCTTGCGTCATTGGAAGAAATCGAGGCTCAGCTTAATGATTACGCCTTGTCGAATTATGAATTAATGGAACGACTGTCTGATCATAATCACCCATAAAGATCCGAACCAAATGCGGAACGCACCACAAAATAACCGTCCCCGTTTTCCGAGGGCGGTTCTCTGTTAACCTGTGATTGTCTGCCCCCTCAATTCACCTCCCCTGCAAGCAGGCACGCTTCCTCCCCAAAAACCAGATTTGCCCCGCCGACAGCGCCGTTTAGACCTGTCAGCGGGGCAATATTATGATTGAGCGCCGGTTTTACAGCACGATCGCAGCTGTATACGCGCTGCGGACAGCCTGCTGCACGCTGGCTGCCTTCTGGCAGTCTCCGATGGCACGGAAATACTGTCCGGCGGTGCCATAAGCGAGGGCTTCCCGGGTTTTTGGCCGCATCCCCGCAGACAGGAGCACATCGTCACCGGAGAGGGTGCAGATGTTTCCATCCCCATCCCGGTATTCCACCCCATCCGGGGTAATGGCGGTACAGGCTGCGTTCAGGATGAAGGAGAAGTTCTCTTCTGCCTCCCACGCATCCCGGATCATGCTGTAATAGTGTCCCCGGATGGCCTCCCGGGCCAGTGCATCCGTCATTTCCAGAACCGTGACCTTATGTCCACGGCGTGCCAGATAAATGCCGGTTTCCACCCCGATCTCACCGCCACCGATCAGTATGACCCGTTCCCCCAGTCCTTCGTCATGTCCAAGCACGTCCAGTGCATAGTGTACATTTTCTCCGTCGATTCCCGGAATCGGGAGCCGGACCGGCTGGGAGCCCACCGCTGCCAGCACCGCCTCAAAGCCCTGGGCATTCAGTTCCTCCGGGCTGATTTCCTGATTCAGGTGCAGGGTGATGTTGGCGTTTTCCCGGACTTTTCGGATCAGATAGTCCTTATAATCCCGCATGGGCCATTTGAAAGACACATAATCGGTGTGCTTGAGAAGGCCACCCAGCCGGTCGGTTTTTTCAAAAAGATGTACCTCATGTCCCTGTTCCGCAGCGGTGATGGCTGCCACCATACCGCCGGGGCCACCGCCGATCACGGCGGTTTTTTTCTTCTCTCCGGAGGGATGAAGATGATCCATAAAGGGGGACATGCCGTGCTTTGGATTCACGGTGCAGACCGTCAGCCAGGGGTCACTGGGTCCCCCTACAATGCATTTATTGCACCGGACACAGGGCACCAGATCCTGCGGGCGATGCTCCTGCACGCATTTGCCGTACTGGGGATTGCTGATAAAGGCCCGGGCCATGGAAACAAGATCCGCCTTTCCGGTGGAGAGGATCTCTTCATTGGCCGCCGGGTCAAACAGGCCGGAGGATGCTGCGATCAGGATTTCAGGATTCCCCTTCTTAATCTCCTCCGCCATGTACACCCAGGGGCGTTTCTCCTGATTATAGCCGGTGGGATGCTGGGGGTCCAGCGTAGATGCCCGCACGGTCATAATATCCACCAGCCCCTTCATCTCTCTGGAGAAGGTAATGGAATCCTGAAGGGTCCAGCCGTTGTCCACCGGATCATGTCCCGAGATGGTCACTTCGATCAGGAAGTCCCTGCCACAGGCTTTCTTAATGCCGCCGCAGAGCAGCTTTGCAAACCGCATTCTGTTCTCAAGGCTGCCTCCGAATTCATCCGTCCGTACATTTGTCATGGGAGAAAGGAACCGGGCGGCCAAAGTAAACCGATAGCACATGTGTATATGCACCCCGTCAAAACCACACTCCCGGTAGGTTTTCACCTGAGAAACATACCGATCGATGGTCTCATAGATCATGTCCCGGGGCATCTCCACAAAGGGCTCCGAGAGCATAAACCGGATCTCCTGATTCTTTTCCGGGTCAAATCCGGACACATCATACCCCGGCTCCGGGAAGGAGATCAGGAATCCGTTTGCCAGCGAGCCGTTGAGATGGATCGCCTCTGCCATTTCACTCATCATATTCTGGGTCAGTCCCTGCCGCACATCCCAGCCCCACATATGGCCGCTCCGATCCGGCGGGGTAAGATAATGACCGCTGCATGTGACGATGGCTGCGCCGTTGGCCGCCCGGTCAGCGTAATGCCGGATCAAGGTCTCCGTGGGATAATTCTGCGGCCCCTGGATGGTGCCGGGGGCACTGGGGGGACATATCATTCTGTTTTTCAGGATCCTGCTGCCAACCTGAATGGGAGACAGCAGCGTAGGATAATAATCATGCATGTTTTTTGCCTTCTTTTCTTTAAAGTATTCTGACTATGCCGGACAGGAGGGTAATATCCGCCAGGTCATCCCCTGTTGCTTCCAGTGCCTTCTGCCACCCGGAGCTTTCCACCGCCTGATAGACCCCGCTCCAGCCACCGGACATATTATATTTGTCCCTCTGGCTCACAAGGGAAATACTCATGGGATTTCCCTGCTTGTCCATAAAACTGTCCACGGGATCCCCCGCCTCGTCCGTCAGGGGCAGCAGTGTCAGTGGATACGCCCCCGGCTGCGCACCCGGACGTACCTGCATCACCAGATGGAACAGGGTGCCGCAGGGCTTATCACACAGGTTCCCCTCTGTCCACAGCATCACAGTCACGCCCTCTGCCTGCCGTTCCACCTGATGGTGGTATCCGGGCAGCACGGAGCCGGTCATATCCACCCCAATGGGTCTCAGCACATCCCCGTTATAGCGGATGGTAAAGCCCATCTGCTGCATACCGCAGCATTTTTCCATGGCCACCGGAATCCGGAGGGTCTGTCCCGGCTGCGCCTCCAGCGCCACAGGCCGAAGGCCGTAGTCATCCACCTTGATGGTACCGCTCCGGTCTTTGCAGTTTGTGTTGGGCATCATGGAGGGGGGATTGGTCTCCCCCGGCTTCAGTTTAATTCCCAGATAGGCAAGCCGCTCTCCCTGTTCGTATTCAAAGCCGATACCGATCTGTCCGTCATACCAGTTAATATCCGTAGAGGGGCCGGGCTGATATTCATAGTCCTTATAAAGCTCCCGGAAGGTATGACTGTCCATTAGGGCGGTGAGCGAGCCTCTCATAAAGTTTCGCAGGGCAGCGGTGGTTCTGCCGGGATACTGGAGATAGTACCGGTAAAGCTCCATAAAGTCCCCGCAGGCACCAAAGTTCCCGGAGTTATTAAAGCAGAGCAGGCCGCTGTTTGCCCCGATCATGTCGCTGATCTCATACATATAGGATGTGACCCCGTAGCCGTCTGTGATCACCATGCCGTCAAAGCCCCATTCCTTCCGGAGCAGTTCCACGGTCAGGTTCCCGTTTCCACAGGCATTGACCGTGCCGACCCGACCAAGGGAGGTCATGATCCCCCGTCCCTTTCCGATTTTCAGGGCATGCTCAAAGGCAGCGAAATAGATCTCCCGCAGTGCCTGCTCGTTGGAGAATACCACAAGTCCCTCCCGGGATATTTCCTGATCGTTGCAGGCAAAATGCTTCAGGCAGCCAACGACGCCCCCTTCCTGAAGCCCCTTCAGGAAATGTCCGCAGGCCATCCCGGACAGATATGTATCCTCTGACCAGTAGTTGTTATTCTTTCCGGAGAGACAGCTCCGGTGAATATTGCTGCCGGGCGCATAAAAGAACGAGGTTCCGTTCTCCCCGGAGGCCGCCGTCTCCCGTGCCAGTGCCAGCCCCAGTTCATACAGCAGGGTCTTGTTGAAGGTGCATGCCAGAATGGTATCACAGTATCTGGTGGTGCGACCCATGGGCATTTTATTATTTGCCCCGATCTGACCCGGGGTATCGGCAGAATAGGTCACCGGGATTCCGTATTCCAGCAGGGCAGGAATATCAAATCCGCAGTGATAGAACCGGCACAGCATCTCATTGACGCTCAGCTGGTCAAGGAAATAGTCCCACACCAGATCGTCATTCCATACTTTCGCGCTGATCCCGGTCTGTGCCTTCAGCGCCTTCAAATCATGATACAGGCCACTTCCCTCGTCCACCGTATAGCGGTACACGTCCTGAAGCATAAAGTTTTTCTGTTTGCCGTCTCCATCCCGGTAAACACCATTGGTACGGGGCACCGGAATATCCTCCGGGTACAGATATTCCCGGGTGCTATCCATCTCGTAAAAGCTCTCCAGCCCCCGTCTCTCAAAATCCAGAATCTGATTCGTCTCCCGGGTGTGGGCATTTATCATAACCGTCTCCGGATAAGTCCCCGGTGCCACCACAGGCTTTCCATCCACATCAATCCGGTGAAGGTAGACAATATGCTCCTTCTCCGTGCCTTTTGCATCATACCGCCAGGAGGTCTCATCACTGCCGGTAAACAGATTCCGGTAGGGTGTGCCGGTCACCTCGTCCCGGGTAAAGCGAATCTCCTCTCCGCAATCCCAGCACAGCACTGCCGCAGGGTTCCTGTGGGCCAGATTGGCATTGCCCGCCACAGAAAACCGGTAAGTTCCCCGCTCCAGCACATAGCAGGCGATCACATCGGAGTAGCATGCCACATCTCTGGCATTCCATCGCAGTGTAACCCTATCCCGCTCCCCGGGTGCCAACAGTGCCGTTTTTTCAAAGGCCGCCAGACAAACCAGTGGCTTTTCCAGATGATAAGGCCCGTTTTCATAATAGGGCGCAGTCACATAAAGCTCCACCACATCTTTTCCCGGCCGGGAACCCCGGTTGGTCACTGTGACGCTGCACGAAAACTGCAATTCTCCGTATTCATTTTCCCCGGTTTCCAGCGCTCCCACAGACCAGGAAAAGTCCGTATAAGAAAGGCCAAAACCGAAGGGATACACCACCTTTTCCGGGCAGAAGGTCTCAAAATACCGATAGCCCAGATAGACCCCTTCCTTATAGGCCACATAGTTATGGCCGTAGATATAAAGATCCTCCGTGGTGGACGCCCGGCTGAATACCAGACCGCCGGAGGTAACACTCACCGGATTATCATCGTAATCATAAAGGATCTCATCCATCAGCCGTCCGGAGGGATTCTCACTGCCCAGGAGCAGTTCCATCAGAGCCTCTGCCCCTCTGTCCCCGGGGTTGTTGCAGGTGTAAAAAACACCCCCGATCCTGTCCCCGTTCAGGGGATACACATGGGGCTCCGGGTATTTCAGTTCCACACGGCTCTCATAATCCGCCAGGATCTCCCGGCCGATATTATTGGAGTACACACCGCCCCCGTAGGTATACATATGGAATTGATGCTCCCTGTTTGTAACAAGGAAATCGCCGTCGATCACGGAATTGCAGGCCAGAACCACAATGACTCTGCTGAAATTGGCCGTGCAGAAGGACAGCATGGCGGTCTCTCCTTCGGAAAGCCTCTCGTCCCCCTTTTCATGGTCTGCGCCCTCTCCCCCGTGCCGGTAGAGCACCACCACAGCGGTATCGGAAAAATCTCTGGCACGTTGGAGTATATCTCCGGGCATGGCCGCCACCCGGACGGAACCATCCAGATCGCGGACGTCATAGCCGATAAAGGGCTCATGCTCCAGATACCCCATCCCTCCGAACATTCCCGTGGCAGTACGGGACTGGGGCACACAGGTCTTTGTCTCCCCGTCCCAGCCGGAGCCGGTGTAGCCGGGATCCCGGGTCTGATAGTTCCGGTAGAAATCCAGCAGCTCCCGGTTCAGAGATACCCTGTATTTCCGGCAGATTTCCTCCGTGAAAAACTGGGCTCCGTGACGGCCGAATACATTGAGCTTTACTGCCCCAGTCAGGGGCAGGATCCCTGAGTTTTTCAGGAGAACAAAGCCCTCCCGGGCAGACTGAAGCTGAAGTTCCTGTGCCCGCTGGTGCCGTTCCAGATATACCGGGTCGTCCCAGTCAAACATGGGGGTTTCCATTTGCGGTGGGGGTGTCTGTTCCTCTTTTTTCTCCGGCTGCTCCATAACCACCGGGGACGGGGGCGGAGACGGACGCTTTTTGCGTTGCTTCATGCTGATTCCACCTTTCATCTGATTTCCTCATGGTAAAAATTATAGTCCCGCCCCCATTTTTTGAAAACCAAGAAATCGGCATATTAGGTGTAAAAATTTTAGATATTTGCAGTTATTATTGCAAAATCAGTGAAATCATATATAATACAGGTGGATATTTTACATTGTGGAGGGTACACCATGGAACACGGCATTTCCCATATGATCGACACAATCCACGCCATGGAAAAACAGCTGCGGCAGGATTTTCTTTATATGCTGGTCAAGGGGCTTCCTCCCCTGTACAGTTCTCTTCCGGAGGTCAACCGGTATTACCGCTTTCATTTCCCGGAGGGTTCCTTCTGTATGCTGCTCCTTCATGCCACCCCCCGGATCCAGGGAGATCCTGTCCGGCAGGACTGGCTGGAAGCGGCAAAAGCCCACATGGAGACCGGGCTTCAGGATATTTCCGGGGACTTTGAAATTCTGATTCTGGACGCCACCCTTTACTGTCTGGTGGGCTCCCCCCTGCCCCGGGAGGTTCTCACCGACCGGTTCCACCGGCTCTTTGACGCGCTGGGTCAGCTGAATCGCACCTATACCTGCGCCTGGACCATGGGACTGGGACGGTATGTGACCCAGATCCCGGACATCCCCCAGACCCTCTCCTCCGCCCAGCACGCCATTAAGTACAGCATCCGGGACGGAATCGAAAAGCTCTACGACGGGAATCTGGACTGTATCATATACGAGGGTGGCCTGACCATGATGACCCCCTCGGAGCAGGTCGCCCTGAAACGGCTGATCCAGAAGCCCGACGAGGCCGCCATGACCGACGGCATCCGCCGCCTGTTCCGGGAAAAGGCCGGGCAGATCGAAAAATACCCGGTTTATGCCTATATGCTGGCGCTACAAATCTCCAACATCTCCATCCAGACCCTCCGGGAACTTATGCCCGTAGACAGACAGACTTATGAACTGTCCCTGAACAACGAGAAACAGATCGACCAGCTTACCACGCTGGAGGATCTGATTGAGCACACCATCTCCGGCGTTCTGGCCCTGTGCCGCCGGTATCAGATGTTCCTCTCCAGCGGAAAATCCCAGCCCATCTGGCTGGCCATCACCTATATTCAGGAGCACTACCGGGAACCGATCACGTTGGAGGCCCTGTCCCGGGTCGCCGACCGGAACCCCCAGTACATCAGTGCCGTATTCTCCAAAACCTGTGGCATATCTCTGAAGGAGTATATCACCTCCCTCCGGGTGGAGGAGGCCAAGGGGCTGCTCCGGGCTTCCGGCATGTCCGTGGGCGAGATCGCCCTGCACCTGGGTTATCAGGACGCCAAGTATTTCAGCCGGATCTTCCGGAATGCCACGGGCTGCTCCCCCCGGGGGTACCGGAACAGCCGCGAACAGCCCCGGCAGGGAGATGTCCATGGAGATTCTTTAAATTTCCCGGAGCAATAACAGAAATTCCTAACATTTATCCACCTTTTCTCAATCCTCTGCGTTGAGCTTTTACACCCTAGCTTCTAAAATAGAATCAAATACTTTTGGAGGTGATCCTGTGGAACGAAAATTCGGCAGGGGCTTTGAAAACTACACCCCGGAGGAACAGCGCCGTATCGCCCTTGGACGGGAAGTGGCACAGGAGGGTATGGTGCTGCTGGAAAACCGGGGCGCACTGCCCCTGAAGCAGGGAGCCAGAGTTGCCCTGTTCGGTGTCGGCAGTCTGGGCTTTCTCCATGGTGGCTCCGGTTCCGGCTCCACCTTTGCAGATTATGTGGTAAAAATGCCGGAGGCCTTTGCAAACGCCGGCGCAGTGGTGGATGAAACGCTGGTCAGCCGATACACGGAATACTGCACCGTCCAGCAGAAGCTGGTGGAAAAGGAGCCGCCCCATATGCGCCGTGGCACCATTCCGGAGATGATCCTGCCGGAGGCAGTCACGGAAGCTGCCGGCGAAGGAAACGATGCCGCTGTGATCACCATCTCCCGGCTTGCCGGGGAGGGGCGGGACAGAAAGCTGGAGCGGGGGGATTATTACCTCTCGGACGAGGAACACGCCCTGCTTCGCAGTGTCCGCAGTCATTTTGATACCATGATCGTTCTCCTGAATCTCTGTGGCACCATAGACATGGAGTGGGTGGACATTTATCAGCCTGATGGGGTGCTTATGGTGTGGATCCCCGGTCAGGAGGGGGCTTCCGCCGCCGCAGATATTGTCATGGGGCATGTAAACCCCTCCGGTCGTCTGTCTGACACCATCGCAAAGAGCTGGTACCACATTCCCTCTTCGGAAAACTTCGGCGCATGGTGTGACGGCTACGAGGCATATACCGGCACAGAGGATCAGATCCCCTACTGGGGCGGTGTGGGCAACCACGAGATGGTTCCCGTTGGGGAAACCGTGATCCGTCCCATCGGCGGCCGCCGGTACACGGAATATCAGGAGGGGCTCTATGTGGGATACCGGTATTTCTCCACCTTTGGTGTCCCTGTCCGGTATCCCTTCGGCTATGGCCTGAGCTATACCACCTTTTCCGCCTCCCCGGGGGATTTTCGGCAGACACAGGAGGGGGTTTCCTTCACGGTATCTGTAGAAAACACCGGAAAAACTCCGGGAAAAGAAGTGGTTCAGATCTATCTCCACGGTGCAGAATCCCCCCTTGAGCGGCCTGACCGGGAGCTGGTGGCCTTCCAAAAGACCCGGCTCCTTCAGCCCGGGGAACATGAAACGCTCCATTTCTCCATTCCCAACCGCTATCTGGCCGTTTACTCCCAGAAGCAGGGGGCATGGATGCTTCAGAACGGTGAGAATATACTCTATCTGGGCGGAAACGCCCGGGACAATGTGGAATTTGCCCGGTTCTTTACCCGGGAAACCATCCTTGAGCAGGTGGAAAACCATCTGGTGCTGAACCACACCCGCCCTTTTAACCAGCTTTCCAAGCGGGATCCGCAGGGCACCCGGCCGAAGGCTCCGCCCATCTGTGCTTCCTCCGGAGAGAAGCACGGCACCATGAAGAAAAATGACTTTGTCTGGCCCCAGATCCCCCAGACACCGGGCACATGGACGCTCAGGGATGTTAAAGAGGGACGGGTGTCCATGAAGGAGTTTCTGAAACAGGCAGAGGATTTTGAACTGGTGGTGCTGCTGATCGGTGCCAATCTGACCAGTATTACCGCCGTGGAGACTCAGGACAGGGCACTGGTGGAGCAGATGCCCATGGAGCCACCTGCCAAAGCCACCCAGCTGGGCGAGCTGACAGAGAATGTCCCCGGGATGAGTGGCTACACTGCCTCCATCCAGCGGCTGGGCATCCCCACCATCACCA
>CAZFGL010000011.1:0-29521 GCA_964518645.1 uncultured Oscillospiraceae bacterium
CCAGAATGGTGGGGCTGCCCTCACCGATCCGGTTGACCTTCTGGCAGGAGACACCGTTGGCCTGAAGATACTCGCAGGTACCGCTGGTTGCATACAGATGCATGCCCAGTTCCTCCATGCTCTTGGCAATGGGCAGGATCTCCGGCTTGTCTGCGTCCTTAATGGTCAGAAGAATATTGCTGTCCTTCTTGGGGATCTCCGTTCCAACGCCCTTAAATGCTTTCAGCAACGCCTGGTTGAAGTCGGGGTCAATACCCAGAACCTCACCGGTGGACTTCATCTCAGGGCCAAGGGTGGTATCAACGTCAATCAGCTTTGCAAAGGAGAACACAGGCATCTTGACCGCATAATAGGGAGCCTCCGGGTAAAGTCCCGTTCCGTATCCAAGATCCTTCAGCTTCTCACCCAGCATAACCCGGGTAGCCAGTTCAATGATCGGCACACCGGTCACCTTTGTGATATAGGGAATGGTACGGGAAGAACGGGGGTTCACTTCGATCACATAGACCTTATCGTTAAAGATAACGAACTGAATATTTACAAGGCCGATTACATTCAGGGCTGTTGCAAGACGCTTGGAGTAGTCAGCAATGATCTCCTGATGGCGCTTTTCAATCTTGATGGGGGGATATACGGAGATGGAGTCACCGGAGTGGATACCGGCACGCTCGATATGCTCCATAATACCTGGGATCAGAATGTCCTCGCCGTCGCACACTGCGTCCACTTCAAGTTCCCGACCCATCAGGTACTTGTCAACCAGAATGGGATGCTCCTGAGAGTACATATTGATGATGCCCATGTACTCGTCCATATCTCTGTCGTTATAGGCGATCTGCATGCCCTGACCGCCCAGAACATAGGAAGGACGAACCAGCACAGGGTAGCCGATACGGTTTGCGATTTCCTTGCCTTCCTCAGCGGTGAAGCAGGTGCCTGCCTCTGCCTTTTCGATTCCGGTGATCTTCAGGATCTCGTCAAACTTCTCCCGGTCCTCAGAGGCGTCCACGCCTTCTGCATCTGTACCAAGGATCCGTACACCCATATCCGTCAGCGCCTGAGTCAGCTTAATGGCGGTCTGGCCACCGAACTGAACCACTGCGCCCCAGGGCTTCTCCAGCTCCACAATATTCTGAACATCTTCAGCAGTCAGCGGCTCAAAGTACAGCTTATCTGCCACGTCAAAGTCTGTGGAAACAGTCTCGGGGTTGTTATTGATAATGATGGTATAGCATCCCAGCTTCTTCAGACTCCACACAGAATGTACAGAGCAGAAGTCAAACTCGATACCCTGACCGATCCGGATGGGGCCGGAGCCAAGCACCAGAACCTTACGCTCGGTCACATTTCCAACAGCCTCATTTTCTTCGTCATAGGTAGAGTAATAATATGCAGTGGACGCATCGAACTCACCTGCGCAGGTATCTACCCGCTTGAACACCGCATGGATATTCATCTGATCCCGCAGTGCCTTGATCTCCTCTTTGGTCTTGCCACAGAGGGACGCGATAAAGTCATCGGGGAAGCCACTGGTTTTGGCCTGGAGCAGAAGCTCACGGGTCAGTTCCTCACCGGCAATACGCTTCTCCAGCTGGACCATATCCTGGAACCGATCCAGGAACCACACATCCACCTTGGTAACAGCATTGACCTGCTCGGGAGTATATCCACGGCGGAGGGCCTCTGCCATCACAAACATACGCTGGTCATCCACATGGGACAGGCGTTCAAAGACCTCCTCATCGGTCAGTTCCTTGAGGCTGGCCAGATTCAGAGAATTCACATGCTGCTCCAGAGACCGGATTGCCTTCATCAGGGCAGCTTCAAAGTTGTTGTCAATGGCCATGACCTCACCGGTAGCCTTCATCTGGGTACCCAGAGTGCGGTCAGCATGGACAAATTTATCAAAGGGCCACTTGGGAACCTTTACAACACAGTAGTCAACCGCAGGCTCGTTGCATGCGCTGGTACAGCCGGTAACGGTATTCTTGATTTCATCCAGTGTATAACCCAGTGCGATCTTGGAAGATACCTTTGCAATGGGATAACCGGTTGCCTTGGATGCCAGTGCGGAGGAACGGGAAACACGGGGGTTTACCTCAATGACCGCATACTCAAAGCTCTCGGGATTCAGTGCAAACTGTACGTTACAGCCACCCTCGATCTTCAGCGCCTCGATAATATCCAGCGCAGCAGTCCGGAGCATGGAGAATTCCCGGAGACCCAGTGTCTGAGCGGGAGCAACTACAATGGAGTCACCGGTATGCACACCCACCGGATCCACATTTTCCATAGAGCAGACGGTCAGGGCGTTGCCTGCCCGGTCACGGATTACCTCAAACTCAATTTCCTTCCAGCCGGAGATACACTTCTCGATGAGAACCTGCCCCACACGGGAAAGGCGGATGCCGTTAGAGGCAATATCATGAAGCTCCTTCATGGTATATGCAATGCCGCCACCGGTGCCGCCAAGGGTATAGGCGGGGCGAACGATCACAGGGAGGCCGATCTCCTTGGTGAAGGCAACTGCATCCTCCACGTTCTCGACCACCTTGGAGACAATACAGGGCTGATTAATGGACTCCATGGTGTCCTTGAAGCCCTGACGATCCTCGGCCTTCCGGATGGACTCAGCGCTGGTACCCAGCAGCCGGATCCCGTACTCCTCCAGAATACCGTCCTCAGCCAGATTCATGGCCAGATTCAGGCCGGTCTGACCGCCCAGCGTGGGCAGAATGGAGTCAGGACGTTCCATCTCAATGATCTGCTTCAGAGACGCCATATTCAGGGGCTCAATATATACATGGTCGGCAATATCCTTGTCGGTCATAATGGTAGCAGGGTTGGAGTTGACCAGAACTACCTCAATGCCTTCCTCACGAAGGCTGCGGCATGCCTGGGTACCTGCATAGTCAAATTCAGCAGCCTGACCGATAATAATAGGTCCGGAGCCGATGACAAGAACCTTCTGGATTCCTTCATACTTAGGCATTCTTATTCCCCTCCATCTTCGCTACAAATCCATCATACAGGCTTTCCGTGCTCATGGTGACCTGCGCAGCCTCATGGAACTGCACAGTCAGGATCCGGCCATTCTTGTATTCGAGGCCTTCCACGGAGCCGTCATTTACATTTACGAAACGGACTTCAGCCACATCGGGATCCACAGAATCCTGCTTCACCGCATAACCATGACACTGGCTGGTAATATAGATTCTGCCACTGTGCAGATCACGGACAGGCTGATTGGCGCCGAAGTGACCGTGGTGCATTTTTTCAGTTTCAAAGCCGGCAGCCAGTGCCATCAGCTGATGACCCAGCCCCACGCCGAACACAGGAATGTCAGCAGCATAAATCTTCTTCAGTTCCTCAACGATCTTGGGGTTGTCCGCAGGATCTCCGGGGCCATTGGACAGCATGATTCCGTCGTAGCCCACCTCCAGGATCATCTCCGCAGGGGTGTAGTAGGGGAACACAGCCACTTCACAGCCACGGCTCAGCAGTGCATTGAGCACACTGTCCTTAACGCCCAGATCCAGCATTGCAACCTTAGGTCCATCTCCATGATAAACCTTGATATGGGTACGGGAAGTACGCTCCACTGCGCCCTTAACCCGAAACGCCCGGATCAGCTTCAGCTTGTCGGCAATATCAGGGTTCTCCTCTGTGGTGATCATGGCGTTCATGGTTCCCTCGTCTCTGAGGATTCTGGTGATCGCCCGGGTATCAACACCGCAGATGCCGGTGACACGCCGTTCCTTCAAATAATCGTCCAGCGTACCCTCATTACGGAAATTGCTTCCACGGGGGCTCAAACGCCGGACGATCAAAGCAGAAGCCCAGACAGCATTGGACTCCTTATCATCATGATTAATACCATAGTTGCCAATCAGGGGATACGTCATTACAACGCCCTGTCCCACATAGGTGGGGTCGGTGAGGGTTTCCTGATAACCAACGCAGGAAGTGTTAAAGACCAGCTCGCAGATACGCTCTGCAGCTGCACCCATGCTCTGGCCGTGGAAGACCGCTCCGTTTTCCAGGATCAAAGTTGCTTTCATTCGGACACGCTACCTTTCTCTTCAGATCACGTTCGAGGAAGTTTTTTATCCTTTTCACTATTCCACTATCGTGTTTGCTACCCAACATAATACCCGATTTCACCAAAAAACGCAAGATATAATTTGTACGAAACAGCCCTGCGGGGACACTTTCTAATTGTGCAAATTAAGTGCAGCGCAGTCACTTCTCCCCGGTATGATATCCTTGGCGAAATGTTTGACTTTTATACGGTCCTGTGCTAGAGTTTTCCATGAAAAAATCACCCCAAAAAACGGAGGGATTCCCCATGAAATCGACCCCTGCCCCCAAAAAGCATTTGCTTCCCCAGATTCTGTTTTTTCTTATTTCTGTTGCTCTGGGCGCTGTCTGTGGTTTTCTCATCGCCGCCTTTGCAGCTCAGGCCGTCGGAAGCACCTCCGGCCCGGGGTTTCTTCTGCTTCTGTTCATTCTGTTTTACCTGATTTTCTTTCTTCATATCATACTTCACGAAGCCGGTCACATGATATTTGGTCTGCTTACAGACTACCGTTTCTGTTCCTTCCGCATTGGCAGTCTGATGCTCATGAAAAAAGAAGGGCATTTCCGTCTGCGGCGACATTCCGTTGCAGGCACCAGCGGTCAGTGTCTCATGGCACCCCCGGGAAGCCCCACGGAGAATTACCCGGTGATCCTTTATAATCTGGGTGGTTCCCTTATGAATTTCATCTCCGCCCTGCTTGCCTTTTTCCTGTATCTGATTTATCCCAAAAACACCCTGCTATCCATCCTGCTTCTGCTGTTTATCCTGATCGGCGTTGGCTCCGCCCTGCTCAACGGGATCCCACTCCGACTGAGTTCTGTCAACAACGATGGCTGCAACACTCTTGAGCTGATGAAAAATCCGGCGGCACGGCAGGCTTTCTGGATCCAGCTGAAAGCAAACGAGCAGATCTCTCTGGGCGTGAGCCTGAGGGATATGCCGGAGGAATGGTTCACCCTTCCTGCTGACGAGGATATGAAAAACAGTCTGGTTTCCACCCTGGGCGTATTTGCCGCCAACCGGCTGCTGGAACAACACCGTTTTCAGGAATCCGAGGCACTGATGAAGCATCTTCTGTCTATCCCCAGTGGCATTCTGGGACTGTACCGGGGGCTGCTGACCTGTGACCGGATGTATATTTCTCTGCTGGAAACAGGAACTGTTCCGGAGGCATACGACACCAAAGCCCAGAAAAAGCTGATGAACTCCATGAAGAAATCTCCTTCTGTCCTCCGCACGGAATATACCCGGGCGCTGTTGGAGGCACAGGACAGCGTCAAAGCCACCGCCATCCGGCAAAAATTCGATCAATATGCGAAAACCCATCCCTATCCATCTGATATTGAGACCGAGCGGGGGCTGATGGCGCTGGCTGATGAAAAAGCCGGACTTTAACCGAATATGCACAAGAGCTGGTATGGTCACCCATACCAGCTCTGACTTTTTATTTTGCAGACTTTTCGTCCACCTTCCGGCGCAGGATCGCATATTCAGGTGCCTGAACAGGCAGCTTCATACGGATCTCCATCTCGGGATGGGGGCAGTATTCCACCACTTCTCCTTCGCCGTTTCGCATCAGGTCAACATGAACCTCCATGGGCTTCTGTCCGGGAATCAGCAGTTCCAGCGTGTCACCCTTCCAGATACGTCCCCGCTGAGTGAGAATGGCATTCCCCTCCTCATCGCAGGAAACCACATAGGCAACCACATCCCAGTCACGGATATACCGGGCATCCTCGTAAAACTGTCCCTGCTGGGGCTGACCATAGTAGAACCCCTGATAATAATGCCGGTGAGAGATCTTCTCAACCTCATCCCGCCATACGGGATCCAGAGGCTCCCCTGCCACCGCCGCATCAATTCCATGCCGGTAGGCATTTGTGACACAGGCCGCATAATAGGAGGACTTGGCACGTCCCTCGATCTTGAAGGAGTCAATCCCCGCTTCGATCAGTTCAGGAACGTGATCGATCATACACAGATCCCGTGAGTTCATAATATATGTCCCGCCGTCGTCCTCGGTAATATCAAAATGCTCTCCGGGACGACGTTCTTCAATCAGGGAATACTTCCAGCGACAGGGCTGGGCGCAGGCACCGTGGTTGGCATCACGTCCCGCCAGATAATTACTCAGCAGGCATCTGCCGGAGAAGCTGACGCACATGGCACCGTGAACAAAGGCCTCGATCTCCAGCTCCTTCGGTACATTTTCCCGAATCTCACGGATCTCATGGAAGGAAAGCTCCCGCGCCAGTACCACCCGGGTGGCCCCCAGGTCATACCACGCCTTCGCCGTGTCCGCAGAAACGATTCCCATCTGGGTGCTGATATGCCGTTCCACACGGGGTGCATATTTTTCGGCAGCCTTAAACACACCGAGATCCCCCAGAATAAAGGCATCTACCCCAATATCCTGACACAGTTCCAGAAACGGAGGCATCTGCCGGATCTCAGCGGTTCTTGCAAGCACATTGGCTGTAACATAGGCCTTCACCCCATGATCGTGGCAAAACTTCACCGCATCGGCCAGTTCCTGATCATTAAAGTTTCCGCATTTTGCACGCATGCCATAGGCTTTTCCCGCCAGATAAACCGCATCCGCGCCAAAACGCACTGCCATTTGCAGTTTTTCGGGATCACCGGCAGGTGAAAGCAATTCCGGTTTACTGCGCATCGACAACCTCCTCTGTGCCGTCCTCTCCTACAACAGTCTGCTGATAGAAGGGCTCTTCCTCTTCCTCATCCGCAGGCGCTTCTCCTTCAGGGTTCTCTTCTTCAAATTCCTCAGATGCGCCATCCTCGCCATTCAGGAAATCCTGCTGCTCCATATAGGTGTTAAAGAAGCTGTGATTGCCAGAATCATTCAGTGCATAGAAGAAATACTGGGTGTCCTGGGGATGGATTGCCGCCATAATACTGGACAGGCCGGGGTTTGCGATGGGTCCGGGGGGCAGTCCCTTGTTTCTGTAAGTGTTATAGGGATTCTCCACACCAAGGTCATTGGCGGTCAGAACCTCTTTGTGCTCACCCAATGCGTATTCCACAGTAGCGTCGATCTGCAGAAGTTCATGGACACGGGTGGTCAGTCGGTTGTAGATAACAGAGGAGATGGTGGCACGCTCGCTGTCGCTGCCGGCCTCTTTCTCGATCAGAGATGCAACGGTGACGATCTTGTAGGGGGTCATCATGGCGTTTTCGATCTCTTCTTCGCTGAAGCTGCCCTCTTCCTCCATACGCTTCCGAATATCCTGATTCAGTGCGTCAATATCCGCCAGCATATCCTCAGAGAACTTGCTGCTGAAATTGCTGAGCATTTTATTGATTACCCGCACCGGCTCGTCATCCACATAAAAATCATAGGTATCCGGGAACAGGAAGCCCTCCAGCCGGTTTGCCGCTCCATAGGGAATATCACTGAGGAAGGACATCTCAAATTCATGGTTTGTAGCAGTCTCTGTCAGATCTTCCAGAGAACATACCCCGTTGTCGGCCAGCATTCCAAAAATCTGATCCACGGAATAGCCCTCCGGGAAGGTCAGCGTCACCGTCTGCCGGGTCTCACTGGAGGAGGCCAGACCATTGACCAGTGCGTGATAGTCAAACATCTGGTTCAGTTCAAAGGTACCGCTGCCGATTTTCTCCTCGGCATTGCTGAATGCACCATACAGCATGAACAGGTATTTGTAGTTTACAAGACCGTGATCCTTCAGGTTCTGCGCCACATCTGCCAGCGTATCCTGCTCACTGACGGTAATGGTAATGACATTATCCGGCTTGGTCAGCGCCAGCACATCGTCCGCCGCGAACCACATAACCACTGCCAGAATCGCAGAGGTCACCAGCACCGCAACCATATACCCGATGGTTCTTCCTACACTTCTGGGGCGATCCTCGTCGTAGTATTCGTCATCGTACTCATCATCGTATTCGTCGTCATACTCCTCGTCGTACGCATCCTCATACCCGTCTTCGTAATCGTCATAGTACCCGTCATCATCGTACGCATCGTTATTCTCGTTTTCGTAAATCTCCTGAGCGTCCTCTTCCTCTTTGCTCAGTTTTTTCTTAAACATGGATTGACCTCCGTTTCATAAAAAATCCGATCTGCGGTAATCACAGCATTCATTTTAATATCATGTTCCTCCACCGGCACCTCCGGCAGGAGAATCTGACAGATCCCCATGGTTTTACCGGTACAGCCCGTCAAAAAGCGATCGTAATAGCCTCCGCCCCGACCAAGACGCCGACACCCGGAATCAAAGGCCAGTCCCGGAACAAGGATCAAATCGATCTCCCCGGCAGGAAAAACCGGTGCATCCCCGGAAGGCTCCCGGATCCCAAACTTTCCCGTCTCCAGGTCAGCAAGATCCAACACCCTGCGGGCAGTCATAAGTCCCGTTTCCCCGCAGCGGGGCAGCAGCAGAGTTTTCCCCTGTGCCAGCACCTCCTGCAAAACCGGTGTCAGATTCACCTCTCCCGGCAGCGCACTGTATGCCATAACGCTCCCGGCCTCCCGGAACCAGGGATGATTCAAAATCTGCGTCCTGAATCCGTGGGCCTCCACCCTGTTGGGCTTCAGGTTCCTGCGGAGCTGGGTCTTACTTTCTGTCATACACCATGTACCCGGCGATCTCATCAGGGGTAAAGGCACCGGGCAGCATTCCCGCCAGGGTCAGGCCAAATTCAATGGCCGCACCGGGCGCACGACCGGTAATCAGTTTGCCGTCCACCACGGCCTCCTGATCCATATGCAAAACAGCCTTTCCCATACCGGGCTCACAGCCCGGGTAGCAGACTGCATGTCTGCCATCCAGCCAGCCCCGTTTGCCCAGAATGGTAGGTGCGGCACAGATTGCCGCAACATATTTATCATGTTCAAGGGCATACTTCAGTGCAGCCATAGCCGCTTCGCTGGCCTCAACGGACTCCACACCGCCCAGTCCACCGGGCAGTACCAGCATATCCATGGAGGCAAGATCCATTTCCTCAAGGGTGATATCCGCCTGAATGGCGATCCCGTGTGCACCCTCTACGATCTTTCCGCCAATTCCCACATACTCCATGGGGATCTGCGCCCGGCGAAGAATGTCACCCGGTGCAATGGCTTCCGTCTCTTCAAATCCTTTTCCCAATAAAATATATACCATTACAGTATCTCCTTTACCGCCGCAAGGACTTCCTCATGAATGTCCCCCACGGTTCTCATTTTTCCGTTTTCCGTACAGGCGATCTTTTTCCACCCGAACATATCCGCTGCCTCTCTGCCGGCCATCCGGCACTGATTCAGATAGGTCTTGTCCTTCTCATGAATATCCGCAGAGGTATTGGTCTCCGCCTCCCGGTGCCGCATATTTTTATCTGTCTGTTCCACAGGAACATCCAGATATATGACCAGATCCGGCTCCGGCAGTTCCATCAGCCGGTATTCAAAATCAAACAGCCATTTCAGGTAAGTTTCCCGCTCCAAGCCCTGAAGCTTACTCCCCTGATGCACCGCATTGGAGGTGGTATAGCGATCCGCCAGGATCACACCGCCATCGTTGTAAAATGCCCCCCAGTCTTTTTTATAAGAGGCATAACGATCCACCGCATAAAAGGTGGACGCAGCAAAGGCATTCACATCCGAGGGCTTGTCCCCGAATTCGCCTCCCAGATACATCCGGATCAGGGCTGAGGACTGTTCCTGATACTGAGGGAACTCCACCTTACGGCAGGACACACCCAGCTTTTCCAAAGCCTCTGCCAGTGCTGCACACTGGGTCGCCTTACCGGACCCATCGGTTCCTTCCAGCACGATCAGTTTCCCCATGGTATCATCCTTTCATCCGCCGGAGCATCACACGCCACAGAAACTTTGGCAGCCGCAGCATACGACCGAAACGACTTGGTTCCTGAATCAGCCGGTAAAGCCATTCCAGACTGCACCGGATCATCCACTCCGGCGCACGTTTTACATTTCCGGCGAAGCCGTCAAGACTTCCGCCCAGCCCAAGCATCAGGCCCACCTGCAATGCTTCACGGTGGTCATACATAAACTTTTCCTGTTTGGGAAAGCCCAGACACACAAACAGCACATCCGGCTTCTTCTCATTGATTTCCCGGATCACGTCAGCCTCGTCCCGAAAATAGCCGTCCCGGGTACCCACGATTTGAATTCCGGGGTAAGCCTTACGCATATTCTCCGCAGCCTTTTCCGCAACACCGGGCTTGCTTCCCAGGAAGAAGAAGGTCGTACCATCCTCCCGGTGCCGTTCCATCAGACTCCGGGCGAAGTCGATCCCGGCCACCTTTTCCTTCAGGGGTGTTTTCAAAAGCTTCGCCGCCAGAACCACACCGGCACCATCCGGCAGTACCAGATCTGCCCGGCAAATGATCTGACGAAGGGCTTCATCCTCCAATGCTTCATAGACGATCTCCGCATTGGGCGTCACCCCATAGGTGGCTCCGGAACGAGCCATCAGGCGGTCGGCGGCATCCAGTGCCTCATTCATGGTCACATTGTCAAAGGGAATATCCATGACCTCTATCCGCATTGCTGTTCCACTCCTCAAAAACCAAACAGTTCTTATTATTGTAGCATATTTTCACTGGCCTGTCTATGTTTTTCTGCTTCCGGAAACAGGGCGGCCGGGACACAGATACGTCCCGGCCTGCCCCTTCTCACCGTTTCTGCCGTCCCATGGTCTGGAAGCCCTTTTCCCCGCCACAATCCCGGTTCTGAGGCGGTTTTAGTTCCTCACACCCCGGAGCTACAGTCTCCTGCACCGGGGCATTGGACGCTTCGCAGGTACTGCACCGGGATGTATGATTGCCACAGCCCCAGCCGGGGGCGTTTCCTCTCCCGCCCCGGTTTTCTGTTCCCGGATTTCCCTGCGGGAAGAATGCATCCACCGGGAACGCGGTACTGCAAAATGCCTCGCAGGGATTCTCCTGACAGCAGCAGTCACCGTCGCAGCATGCCTTTTCCGGGACACAATAGTCGTAACTGGGGATGGTCAGCTGGGTTCGGCGTTCCAGCCTGACCAGTGAGAACTGCCCCAACGACACCACCAGTTGACGGCTCATCCCCCCCATAACCAGTTCGTCGTCGAAGGCCGCTGCCACCGGCTCCGGCAATCCTGTTCCCGGTGTGCATACCCGTGTCTCCTCCTTACGGCAGCTGCACCGATCCAGAATTCCCGCCTTCAGGACAGTGGGGTCTATGGCCTCCACCACCGCTTCCGGCTCCCCGTTCCATGTACCGGTTCCGCTGCTGGTAAATCTTCTGGACTCCGCCTGTCCTCCAAACAGGCTCACCCGTTTGGACACAGTCGCCAAGCCGTAAATCGCCGCCGGCCGAACGGCGCACAGCACCGCATCGGCAATGATCCGGTAGTAATACTGGATATTCACGCAGTAATATCCGTCCCGGTAGCCCAGCGGCTCCACAGAAACATCCGCATACAGCAGTTCCGCACTCCGTGCCTTTACCGATGTGGCATTTTCCAGCGTCTCCTGACTGCCCACAGTCAGATAAACCGGCACATCCTCCATACAGTCCTGATCCCGGCAGGCATCCATGATCTTTTCCACACTGATGCATACCGCTTCCCGCACATTGGTCAGATCGTTCACAGTAGAATTGCATACTTGCATGTTCGTTCCTCCTGACAAAAAAACTGAGGTGGATCTCATCCACCTCAGTCTATGTGCAGATATTGAATTGGTTCCCATTGCCCGGGCACCGCCTCTACAAAAAGGACAGCTGTTCTTCCTGAAACGCCCGCAGGTCATTCAGTTCCTCCAGCGAAACGAAGCTTCCGCCCCGCTCCACCAGTCCCGCTGCGCCGGGATCCTCCGGCTCCAGACCGGACACCAGCACCGGGCTCCAGCCCTCCTTCAGATTCTCCATGGTACCGCTCCATGTGCCGCCGGTACCGTAATCCGACTGCGCAACCAGTGTTTTTTCTCCCATGGCATGGATCAGGCGGTTTCTGGACAGGGCTCTCGGGGTGGAAAAATGCAGATCGAACCCGCCTTCGGACACAAACAGCAGTCTGCCCTCTGCCAAAGGCTCCCTGTATTCCGGACTGGTCAGGGCATCAAGAAGGCTGTTTGCCAGGAATACGATCCCGCTTCCCCCCACCTCCAATGCACCATCCAGCCCCACAGAGTCCGCCCCCACAGCACCGCCGGAGCAGTAGCAGAAGCCCTGACGTGCGATGGCATCTCCGGCAGTATAGGCAAACCGTCTGCCCGGTTCCCGGAGACGGCGGGACCCTACAAGAGAAATGCATTTTTCCTGAAAGAGCGTCGTATTGCCACCACACCAGAGCACCAGTGGCCCACGGTCTCCCAGCTGCTCCCGAAGTCTTTCCGGATACTCCCCAGAGATCCGGGTCACAGGCCGTATCCCCCGCTGTTCCAGTCTGGACAGCGCATCCAGCAGTTCTTCCTGCCGGGACAGTCGCCGGAGAATTTCCTCCGCCTCTTCCCCGCTGCACCCCAGCCGTGTCAGTTCTCTCTCTGTCACCTGCTGGTCAGGTTCCGGATATTCTGCCCCCAACGCATGAAGGGCCCTCATCATTTTTTTGTAGACTTGAGGCTTTAAAGGTACCTCCCCCGGAAATCCACACAGGAGCAGCATGCAGATCTCCGGCTGGCCATACTGTTTCATCGGTATTTCAGCTTCACCTGAGGCTTCTTCACCTCAAGCTCCACCAGCTTTCCTCCCTCAGTCATCTTCATGGGCTTAATGGTATAATGAGAATATTTTGCGATCTCATCCAGCTTTGCCTTTTCAAGCAGTGACCCAATCAGCGTATACGCTGCGCCCTTTCGACGGGCACGGCCGGTACGACCAATCCGGTGGATATAATATTCATTCTCCTCAGGAATGTCGTAGTTCAGCACACAGTCCACATCATCCACGTCAATACCCCGGGAGGCAACATCCGTCGCCACCAGTACATTCAGCTTTCCATCCCGGAACCGCTGCATGACCTTTTCCCGCTGAGACTGGCGCACATCTCCGTGAATACAGTCCACAGAATAGGGCTTATTCTGAAGTCCGTCACACACACTCTGGCACATATGCTTGGTATTGCAGAAAATAATTACCCGCTCAAACTCGCCGGTATCCAGGAGCTGCATGGTGTTAAGGAGTTTCTCAATGCCGTTGCAGGTAATGCTGTACTGATCAATATCCGGACGGCTTTCCTCCTGAGGCTGTACCGTGATCTCCACCTCGTCCCGCTGATACATCCAGCTGACAGTCATGACCTCCTGAGAGATGGTGGCAGAGAACAGGCCCATATTTGTGCGGTTCTTCATTTTCTCAATGATACCGGTAACATCCTTGAAAAATCCCATATCCAGCATCCGGTCTGCCTCATCCAGAATGACTGTTTTGATGGCATCAAAACGGATATTCTTCCGCTTATAATGATCCATCAGCCGTCCGGGGGTGGCAACCACGATCTGGGGATTCCGCTTGAGGGCTTTCGCCTGACTGTCCAGCCGCTGACCACCGTAAAGGACAGCCACCCGGACCCCTTTCTTAAATGTGAGCAGGCTGCGCAGCTCGTCCCCGATCTGAAGAGCAAGCTCCCGGGTCGGTGCAAGGATCGCTGCCTGTACCGCGTCAGATTTCGGATCAATATGCTCGATCACCGGGATACCGAAGGCAAACGTTTTGCCGGTTCCCGTGGGAGCCTTGGCGATCACGTCTTTCCACTCCAGCAGTGGCCCGATGGCTTCCTCCTGTATCTGGGTAGGATACCCGTACCCTTTTTTCTCCAGCGCCTGAAGTACCTCGGCGCTGATATTTAAATCCTGAAATGTTATATTTCCCATTTTGAACCTCATTACAATATATTCCTTAATATTATAGCCTCTTTCCACACGGAATGCAACCCTGCGAGTTTTTCTTGTACATCGATGCAATATGTGGTATGATAATTCTGTGTGATTATACAATGTGACAAACTATTTTTCACCATATATGGAAAGGATCGATGCACCATGAGTTATGCAGACGAACTGTTTATCCAAAATTGCCGGGACATTCTGGAAAACGGCGTGTGGGACACAGATTTAAATGTCCGCCCCCGTTGGGAGGACGGCACCCCCGCCCACACAGTAAAGAAATTCGGTATTGTCAACCGGTACGACCTTCAGAAGGAATTCCCGGTACTCACCATAAAGCGCACCTACTACCGCTCCGCCATTGACGAGCTTCTCTGGATCTGGCAGAAGAAGAGCAACAATGTGCACGACCTTGCAAGCCATGTCTGGGATGCATGGGCCGACGAAAACGGCTCCATCGGCAAGGCTTACGGCTATCAGCTGGGTGTGAAGCATCACTATCCCGAAGGAGACATGGATCAGGTGGACAAGGTACTTTATGATCTGAAGCACAACTCCGCCAGCCGCCGGATCATGACCAATATCTATACCTTCGCAGACCTTTCTGAAATGGCTCTTTATCCCTGCGCCTATTCCATGACCTTCAATGTCAGCGGAAACAAGCTCAACGGCATTTTGAACCAGCGGTCTCAGGATATGCTGGCCGCCAACAACTGGAATGTGGTTCAGTACTCCGCTCTGCTTATGATGCTGGCGCAGGTTTCCGGACTTGTCCCCGGTGAACTGGTGCATGTCATTGCGGATGCCCATATCTACGACCGGCATGTTCCCATTGTGGAAAAAATGATCGCCCAGCCCACACTGCCTGCACCCAAGATGGTTATGGATCCCACCATTGACGACTTCTACAAGTTTACCCGGTATAGCTTTACTCTGGAAGATTATCAGTATGCCCCCTTTACCGATACCATTCCCGTGGCGGTCTGAGGTGGCAGGATGGATCTTGTTGTAAATGTATCGGAAAACTGGGGCATCGGAAAGGGTGGCGATCAGCTGGTGTATATCTCCGCCGATCTGAAGCGCTTCCGCCAGCTCACCACCGGGAAAACTGTGATTCTGGGCAGAAAGACTCTGGCCACCTTTCCCGGCGGACGCCCCCTGAAAAACCGGACAAATCTGATTCTCTCCGGCAGTGTAACTGAAATTGAAGGTGCCGAGGTACTCTCTGATCTGCCCCGGCTTCTTGCCCGGCTGCAGGCCTGTGACCCGGCGGAGATCTCCGTCATCGGTGGTGCCAGTGTCTATGAGGCGCTGCTCCCCTACTGCGACACCGCCTATGTCACAAAAACCTACGGCGCCTATGATGCAGACACCTTCTTCCCGAATCTGGATCAGGACCCCAACTGGGTGGTCACTGAGACCGGCGAGCTGCTGGAGGAACAGGGCATTTCCTTCCGCTATATCACTTACCGAAACAACGCCCCTCGCCCGATTGTTGAACAGAAAGGAGCTGCTACAGCATGAAGCGGAAACTCCCCGGTATTATCATCGCATCTCTTCTGGCTCTTTTTAGCATTTTTATGATCGTATTCGCTCTGATGGGCGGTAAAGACCTGCTCCCCATCACGGACTTCACCGCCGATGATCTTGGCGACGAATATGACTATTTCATTGAGGAAGCATTTATTCTGGATCACTACGCCTCCTACGAGCTGAACGGCAACGACGTTGCCTATTACATAGCTGTAGGGTTCTATGATGAGGCAGACACCCTCTGTCTGGTATCCATGGAGCTGAAAAAAGAGGACAAGATCTATCAGAAGATCGCAGATTATCTGGAGGACGACTCCATGTATCTGGGAGATCTTGCGCTGACCATGTATGTCTCCTCCACAAGATTTGACACGGACAGTGACCTTGGCGTGCTGCTGGGTCAGTATTCTCAGGAGCTGGAGGGAATCGACATTGAAAACCATCCGCTCTGGTTACAGCTTGACTACATGGGTTCCAATCGGGCTGAATATGACGATGCTGCCAACGCCGGTCGAATGAGCAAGCTGATCCTTGCCGCATGCTTCATGGTTATGGCCGTTCTGGTCCTTGTGCTGACCCTGTTTGCAAAGAAGAAAACCCCAACTGTTTCTTCCCCGGAGCCGGCGTACATTCCCTATCCCGCTGCTCCCCCTGCATCCCAGCCTGCACCCGGGTATATGCCCCAGCCTGCACCGCAGCCCACACCCGGATACGCACCCCAGCCTACGCCCGGATATGCACCTCAGCCAGCATCTCAGCCGCCCGTGCAGCAGACTCCGCCCCAGCGGGAACAGGGATTCTGTACCGTCTGTGGCAGTCCCGCAAAACCCGGCGCAGCCTTCTGTGCAAAATGCGGAAACAAGCTGAAATAAGACTGAAAATGGACTGTTGCAACTTGCAACAGTCCATTTTGGCTAGAAAAATGTTTTACACGATATACTGAAGGGTATCCCGGATCTCGCCCTGTTCCAGATAAATTCTCGGAACACGCTTGTTGATCCCGCAGACCAGCTCATAGCTGATTGTTCCCAGCTTGTCCGCCCACTGATCCCATGTATTTTCCAGCTGTCCGTCACGGCCGATCACAGTGACCTCATCTCCGACCTGACACTCCGGAACCTCAGTAACGTCGATCATGCACATGTCCATACAGATTCTTCCCACCACCGGAACCCGTTTCCCATGGAGCAGGAAGGAGACATCCCCCGAAAGTCTTCTGGGCAGTCCATCGGCGTAGCCAATGGGACACACGGCGATGGTTCTGTTTTCCGGGGTTTTATAGGTTCTGCCGTAGCTGACTGTAATGCCTTCCCGGAATGGCCGGATCGCAGCCACGGTGGTTTTCAGAGCCATCAGTGGCTTCAGATCAGCCACGCCCCGCAGCTCCTGCGATGGATCAAGGCCATAGGTGGCGATTCCCGGCCGAACCATGTTGTGGGCATACTCCGGATATGCAATGGTTGCGCCACTGTTAGCACAGTGGACGATGGGAAGCACATGGCCACTTTTTTTCAGTGTTTCTACAATGCACATAAAACGTTCATGCTGGAGCCTTGTATATGCCTCCTCCGCCGGGGTATCCGACACTGCGAAATGCATAAAAATCCCCTCGGGTTCCAGATTTTCAAGCAAGCAGAGTTCCTCCAGCTCCGGGAGCGTTTCCGGACGATCATAGGCAAAGAACCCCAGCCGGGACATACCGGTATCAATTTTCAGGTGTACCTTCAGCCGTCTGCCGGTTCCCGCCAGCTGTTCATTGAGGGCTTTTCCATAGGCCAGAGAATGAACCTCCTGGGTAATGTTCAGCACACTGAGTTTTTCCGCAAACTCCTCTGGGGTATATCCAAGGATCAGAATTGGCAGGGTGATCTGCTCCCGGCGCAGCTGAAGCGCCTCCTCATAATTGCTCACCGCCAGATACCCGGCTCCCAGCTTTTCAAGATGGCGGGCCACCGGAACAGCCCCGTGCCCGTAGGCATCCGCCTTGACAACCCCCAGAAAGCGGCACCCCTCCGGCAGATTCGCCGTCAGTGTGTGATAATTATGGGTCAGGGCATCCAGATCAATCTCCGCCCATGTTCTTTTCAGCATTTCCATGTTCATTGCTTCTTTCCGTTTATTTCAGCGTAAAATCCGTAATCAGGCAGGTGATCAGAACCCTTGTCCCGTCCGAGATCTCCCCCCGGACAGGCACACCGTTTTCAAAGTCGGTGGTGACGATAAGTTCCTCCATCCCGTAGCCCAGCCGGTATTCCGTACACTCCAGCGCACCGTCGGTTGATACCGAAGAAATATACCCCTGGCTCCACGCCTGTGACAGCAGCCACGGTGCCGCCATAGGCGAGATCCGTCGGCTTTCAAAATTCTCCACCGCAAGGATCGTGTCGTCGTAAGAGACCTGGGCCTGTTCTCCGGATACCTCCGCAGTGATCCCGGCTACACTGTCAGGCTCCACCACCACGAAGCTGCTCGAACTCTGTGTACAGCAGCAGTCCAGTACAAATTCACGGACATACGCACCATAATCCCCTGTAACGGAGGCCTGATAACGGCATGCCTCCGTCTCTTTCAGCTTTGTCCGAAAGGACACCGCCGTCTGCGCCGAATCATCCCCTGTTCCGCAGGCGCACAGCAGGAACAGCAGCAGCATTGGTACGGCAAACCGCAGCCGCACATACCTCACTCCCTATCTCAATATGGCAGACAGGGCATCGATCATGTCCGAGGGCAGCATACTTCTTCTGCCCAACCGTGCAGCCGCTTCATCCCCGGCTCGTCCGTGGAGATAAACCGCAGCAGCCGCAGCCTTAGCCGGCTCCATTCCCTGCCCCAGAAGGCAGACCAGCATTCCGGCCAGCACGTCTCCGCTTCCGCCGGTAGCCATTCCCGGATTGCCAGTGGAATTTATGTAAACCTGTCCATCCGGTGCCGCCACAATGGTACGATAGCCCTTGAGCACGATCACAGCTCCGCTTTTCTCCGCCAGTGCCTTTGCACCGATCAGCCTGCCACGGGACAGATCTCCGCCCAGCCGGCGGAACTCTCCCTCATGGGGGGTCAGAATCACGGGAACCGTTGCCCTGTCCAATCTATCTATATGCCCCTCCAGCACATTTATGCCATCGGCGTCCAGAATAATTGGACAGGCAGCCTGCTCCAGCACCGCATCCACCACTTCTTCTGTGTCATAGCACCGGCCGATTCCCGGGCCAATCAGAACCGCATCCTTATCCTTCAGCTGATCCGTAATTTCTCCAATACCGATCCGGCTGAATCTGCCGTTTCCGTTGCTGGGCAGCGGGAACACCACCGGTTCATCCAGTTTCCCGGCCAAAATCGGGTATACCGCCTCCGGTACCCCCAGATAGACCAGTCCCGCACCGGTTCTCAGAGCAGCCCGGGCAGCCATTGCTGCCGCCCCGGTATAGCCTCTGGAACCGCACAGCAGCAGGAGCTTTCCGAAATCCCCCTTATGGCTTTCCAGCTTTGCACCGGGCAGCCAGCTGCGCACCATGGACTCCGTGATATATTCACCTTCAAAATCCACCGTTTCTCTGGATGCCTCCGGAATGCCGATGTCGTGCACCAGAAGTTTTCCTGTATATTCTGTTCCCGGGGGCAGCAGCTGTCCGGTTTTGGGTAGATTAAATGTCACGGTGACCTCCGCCTTCACCCCGCAGCCCAACACCTCACCGGTGTCTGCACTGATCCCGCTGGGAATGTCACAGGCCAGCACCGGTATGGGGCTGGCATTGATCTTTTCGATCAGATCCGCATACTTTCCGGAAATCTCCCGGGCAAGCCCCGTTCCAAACAGGGCATCCACGATCAGCGTACAGCCATCCAGATATGCAGGCATCTGTTCCGGGTCATAGTCCAAAAGCTGTCCGCCCCCGGTAAGGAGCCGCTGCTCCATCAGGAGGCTGTCCGGTGTCATCTTTTCACGGTTTCCCACCATGATACATTTCACCTGTTCCCCCTGCTCCCGCAGCAGTGCAGCCATGGCGATTCCATCTCCGCCGTTATTGCCGCTTCCGCAGAAGATGGTACAAATCCCCGGTCTCTCCTTCAGCTGCTCCACTGCGGCCTGAACCCCACCGGCAGCTGCCCGGAGCATCAGCACATCAGAAGGAATACCCATCACCGTAATGGCGTGGGTATCCATGGCCTTCATAGCCTCGCTTCCTGCAAATTTCATGCATCCATCCCCTTGATCCGGGAACGCATATATTTCCGCATCGCATCCCGGAGCCGCTTGGAGGGCTGGAACACCAGGAACACATATGTGCCGTCCTGCTCTTCATAGATCAGGAACCAGCGGCCTGCCGCATTCTTATGTGCAGAGGCATCCACCACTTTGGAGACATTATATTCCCGGGTCACTTCCTCATACTCGGCGGTATAAGGTGCCATTACCTTGACCTGCTTGTGGTTCAGCTCGGCCAGACGCTTACGCTTGCGCTTGGCCATGATCTTGTCCACATCCAGATCACCGTTGGTAAAGGAATACTCATACTCCACACCCTGAAACTTGATGCCCAGATACACACCGGCCACCACAATGGCCAGCACTGCAGGAAACAGTCCGGTCACAAACAGGAATGCAACCATGGCGATCACTACGCCCAATGCGACCATACCCACCATGATCAGCGCATTTACTGCGGAATTTCTCCGCACAACCAGCTCTTCTACAAAAGTATCGTCCTGATAATAATTCATGTTATCCCTCTTACCAAAAAGTATTTGCCAAATGGCTGTTTACATTATAGTCCATAGTCCACCCGGGTGACAAGTGTAGAATTGAAAATTTATTGTGAATGCCCACCGGCAGAGCAGCTCTATGCCGGATCATAGCGTTCAAGCTCCCTTTGTTCATCCTCCGGCAGATTTTTACTGACTCTGACACAGTGCACCAATGCGCGCATGGCTCCGGTCACCAGCTTTCTGGAGGCGCTGTCCAGATTTTTCAGGCTTTTGAGCACCTGCTTTGCATTCCGGAACCAGTCCCCTGTGAGTTCGTTCAGGGTATGGGCATGGGTGGAGAGGATCGCAGTATATACCGCATCAGCAAACTGTTCCCGTTCCCGGCTGTTCATACCGTGGATCCACTGTTTCAGAGCAAAATCGATCCTGCGGCTGCTCTCTGTAACCGCTTCCAGATGGGTAAAACAGTCCCCCTCGATCTCCCAGGAATACACATCATGCTGGAACGGCCCCAGCTGGCCACTGTGGACAATGGTATACGCTTCCTCGTGACCCAGCATCATACCGAAAATGGAGGTCTGAGGCACAAAGGTTCTGACCCGCCCGCACACATTCCGGTATCCCTCCGTGCGGATGATCACATCCTGAAAACCGGGGCCATCATAATTATACACCGCTTCAATCCGGTTCTGGGTCTCCGGTCCGGCACAGGCCGCCGCATATACTGCCAGATTTCCCCCCTTGGAGTGTCCCCCAAGAATAAACCTACCCTCAAGCCGGTCAGCCAGACGCTGAAAGTACGAGGCCGCCAGCGTCTGCGCCGGCACCGGGCAGACGAAGGTCATATTAAAATCCTCTTTCCAGCCCACCAGCGTATTATCCGTCCCCCGGAAGCAGACGTAATACAGCCCCGGCTCCAGCTTTATGGTAATGGCCGCAAACTGGGTCTGGGTGTCCTCATCCAGTTCGTTCTCATAGGCCAGAAGGGTCATATCCCCGAAACGGTCGCTTTCCCCCAGTACGTTCAGCAGCCTTTCATCTGCATCCATCAGGAGTTGTTCCGTCAAATCCGGAACCACGCCGAAACGCCCGGCAGCCTGACGCAGCGTAAGCCCCTCTCCCTCCACCAGTTCAAAGGGAATATATGCGTAGCGGGCCAGCACGACACCGTCCACCTCATGAAAGGGCAGTTCCGCCAGGCTTGTCTTTCCCCGTCGCTCCAGATAATCAAAAATATCAGCCAACGCAATTCCTCCATGGAACAAAATGCATCCCCTGCCGGGACACAGGCACCGGTATCTCCCGTGCCATAACTACCGAAATTATATCATAGAAATTCACCCTATTCCACACAATAAAATCATGATTTTTCTTGCATGTTTTGAAAAACTGTGCTATCATGAGGAGGTTAAAATGTTACTTACGATGATCGGGTCGTCCAAAATCCATTCCATGCGTTTCAGAGAGGGCGGGGTGCTGTGAGCCGCCTCCATGGGGTTTCGGGCTTTCCCCCGGGAGTTGCCGTCTGAAATGTCAGTAGGATGTGCCGGGTTGTGCCGTTATCCATGTAGAGTGCGCCTTGTTTGAGGCGAATTGCGGGTGGTACCGCGGAAGACGTGTCTTTCGTCCCCTTGTGGACGGAGGACTATTTTTTATGCAAAAAACTAATTTTAGATAAGGAGTCAGGACAATGAAACAGCAGCTTGAAAACATTGAGCGCAAAGCGCTTGAAGCTTTTGCCGAAACCGTAGAATCCAGCAAGCTGGAAGCCCTTCGTGTACAGTATCTGGGCAAAAAGGGAGAGCTTACCGCAGTCCTTAAAATGATGGGCAAGCTCTCCCCGGAGGAGCGTCCTGTCATGGGTCAGCTGGCAAATCAGGTTCGTGCAAAGCTGGAAACCGCACTGGAAGAAAAGAAGGCCGCCCTTGCCGCCGCTGCCATGAACAAAAAGCTTCAGGAGGAAGCTCTGGACGTGACCATGCCCGCCAAGGATGTGCCTCTGGGACATAAGCATCCCATGAGCATCGTGCTGGACGAAATGAAGGAGATCTTCATCGGCATGGGCTTTGACGTGGTGGAAGGCCCCGAAGTAGAGCTGGAAAGCTATAACTTCACCAAGCTCAACACCCCTGCCGGACATCCCGCCCGGGATCGTCAGGATACTTTCTATACCACCGAGGATGACCGGGTGCTGCTCCGTACCCAGACCTCTCCCATGCAGATCCGTGTTATGGAGACCCGGAAGCCCCCTATCCGCATCATCTCTCCCGGTCGTGTATACCGGAAGGACGAGGTGGACGCCACCCACAGCCCCATGTTCCACCAGATGGAGGGACTTGTAATTGACAAGGGCATCACCATGGCCGACCTGAAGGGCAGCCTGATCCAGATGGGCAAGCTGCTTTATGGCGAGGACTGCGTTACCCGTTTCCGTCCCCACCACTTTCCCTTCACCGAGCCCTCCTGTGAGATGGACGTACAGTGCTTCAAGTGCGGTGGCACCGGCGAAGTGGACGGACACACCTGCCCCACCTGCCACGGCGAGGGCTGGATCGAACTGCTGGGCGCCGGTATGGTTCATCCCTGGGTGCTGGAAGGCTGCGGAATCGACCCCAACGAGTACTCCGGCTTTGCCTTTGGCTGTGGCGTGGAGCGTATGACCATGAACCGATTTGCCATCAACGACCTGCGTCTGATCTTCGACAATGACGTACGGTTCCTGGAGCAGTTCTGAGAAAGGAGCGGATGAAGAATGAATATTTCAAGAAAATGGCTCAATGACTATGTTGAGATCAATGCCACCGATCATGAATTCGATGCAGCTATGACCATGTCCGGCACCAAGGTTGAAACCACCGAGGTGCTGTCTGCGGAAATCCGCAACGTTGTAGTGGGCAAGGTACTGGAGATCACCCGTCACACCAATTCCGACCACATGTGGATCTGCCAGGTGGATGTGGGCGAGGAAGCTCCCATTCAGATTGTTACCGGCGCTCAGAATGTGAAGCAGGGGGATCTTGTTCCTGTTGCAAAGCACAACTCCTACCTTCCCGGTGGCGTGCATATTACCAAGGGTAAGCTCCGGGGTGAGAAGTCCAACGGCATGCTCTGCTCGCTGAAGGAGCTGGATCTCACCGTCAACGACTTCCCCTATGCCATTGAGGACGGTATTTTCATCATTGAAGAGCCTGACGCTTATGTAGGTCAGGACATTAACGAGGTCATCGGAACCGATGACTCCGTTGTGGAATTCGAGATCACCAACAACCGTACCGACTGCTACGGCATCATCGGCATCGCCCGTGAAGCTGCCGCCACCTTCAATCAGCCGCTGAAGCTTCACGAGCCCGAGGTTAAGGGTTCTGACGCAGGCAGCATGTTTGACATGCTGGATATTGAGGTGGAGGATCCCGACCTCTGCTCCCGGTACACTGCCCGTATGGTCAAAAACGTAAAAATCGGTCCCTCTCCCAAGTGGCTCCGCCAGCGGCTCCACGCACTGGGTGTCCGTCCCATCAACAACATTGTGGACATTACCAACTATGTTATGCTGGAATACGGCCAGCCCATGCACGCCTTTGACTACCGTTATGTGGGCAGCGGAAAGATCGTTGTCCGCCGTGCACAGGATGGCGAATCCCTCACCACCCTGGACGGTGTGGAACACACGCTGACCAGCAAGATGCTCGTTATCGCAGACGGTGAAAAGGCCATTGGCCTTGCAGGTATCATGGGCGGTGAAAATTCCGAGATCGTGGACGATACCACCACCGTGGTATTTGAGTCCGCCAACTTTGACGGCACCTGCATCCGCCAGACTGCAAATGCACTGGGCATGCGTACCGATGCATCCACGAAATTCGAGAAGGGCCTGAATCCTCTGACCACCTATCCCGCTGTACAGCGTGCCTGCGAGCTGGTGGAAATGCTGGAGGCCGGCGATGTAATGGACGGCGTGATCGACGTGATCAACTACGTTCCCCAGCCCGTTACCGTTGCTTTCGAGCCCGAGAAGATCAACCGTCACCTCGGCACCGACATCTCCCGGGATGAGATGCTGGAATATCTGTCCCGTCTGGGCTTCGAGGCAGAGGGCGACAGCCTGAAGGTTCCCTCCTGGAGAACCGACATTCATTACATGGCCGACGTTGCAGAGGAAGTCGCCCGTCTTTACGGCTACGGCAATATTCCTGTCACCATGTTCAAGGGTGCCACCGCACAGGGCAGTTACACCCCTGAGCAGAAGAAGAAAAACCAGATCGGCGCTATCTGCCGTGGCATGGGCTATAACGAGATCCTCACTTATTCCTTCGGCAGCCCCACCATGTTCGACATGATCGCCCTGCCTGAGGATTCTCCCCTCCGGAACTGCATCCGCATTCTGAACCCCCTGGGCGAGGACACCTCCGTAATGCGTACCACTTCCCTGCCTTCCATGCTGGAAACTCTGGCAAGAAACAACGCACACCGGAACAAGGCCGCAAAACTTTATGAACTGGCCAAGATCTATCTCCCTGTTGCCGGGGAGGATCTCCCCCGGGAGGACGTGATCCTGACCCTTGGCTCCTACGGCGAAGGTGAGGACTTCTTCTCCCTGAAGGGTGAAGTGGAAGCGGTTCTGAACACCCTGAACACCATGCCCCGGGTCTATATGGCACAGAAGAATAACCCCTCCTATCACCCCGGCCGCTGCGCTGATCTGTATGTAGGCGGTGTTCTGGTGGGCACCCTCGGCCAGATTCATCCTCTGGTTGCCTCCGGCTACGGGATCTCCGGCGAGATCTATACCGCTGAGATCAACCTCACCCTGCTCTTCACTGCACTGGCTCCTGAAAGCCTGTACACCCCGCTGCCCAAGTTCCCCTCTGTGGAGCGTGATCTGGCGCTGGTGTGCGACGATGAACTTACCGCCGCTCAGGTGGAAAACACCATCCGTTCCGCAGGTGGAAAGCTGCTGCGGAAGGTCAAGCTCTTCGACCTGTATAAGGGCAAGGGTATCCCCGAGGGCAAGAAGTCTCTGGCATTCAATCTGGAACTTCGTGCCGACGACCGCACACTTACTGATGCTGACTCCGAAGGCGTGATCAAGCGCGTTCTGGAAAAGCTGGAAAACGAGCTGGGTGCTGTCATCCGGTAAGGTTTCTCCTTCATACTGACACACAAGCCCCGTCGCTTTTGCGCCGGGGCTTTCTGTACTCCCCCCTTCTTCTTTCTCTTGTATGAGGAGGTATTTTCCTGTATAATATAGGGACTATCCCTGTAAAGGAGTCATTTGTTATGCAGCATATTCACGCCAAATGTACGGAAAGCTTCCACTGCACCCCCGGAGAATGTCCCGTCCCCTGCTCCTCAGCCTGTCCCACATGGACAAACACCCTTGGAGACATGTGTGAAACAGGGCTTTCCATGGCATGTCCCCAGGCGGCAGAGCATATGCTTTTGTCCACCACGCCCATGGGCTTTACCACCAAACGCAGGGATGAAGCGCCAGCTGATTTTCATTCCCTGACCCGGGAGCAACTTTCTCTGATTCTGGATGCCCGCCGGACGCTGGACATTGTGCTTCAAAACAGGAGTCTGGAATTCCGCTCCGATGTGGTTCAGGCTCTGACCTACACTTCTGAATTTGACCCCATGATCACCAGTGATGCCCGGTACGCCTATGAGGAACTGGACTGGGGCTACACCGAACAACCCTACCGGATGCTGGGCGGTCTGGTACAATTGCAGGGGTTCTGGCCGGAAAAACAGCAGGATCTTATTGCTGTTCTTGAAGATATGCGTTCCATCGCCGTTGGCGATCCCCTTCTGGGAGAACATTTTGATAAAACAATCCTCCTCTTC
Source organism: uncultured Oscillospiraceae bacterium (assembly GCA_964518645.1). Taxonomy (GTDB): domain Bacteria; phylum Bacillota; class Clostridia; order Oscillospirales; family Oscillospiraceae; genus HGM13006. Next base: position 26,012 of record CAZFGL010000011.1, read on the forward strand.
CGGAGTCTGTCTCCCGATGAATGCAAGACCCGTCGGGACAGCTTTGACCGGTACATGACCCCCAGAGAATACATGTTCGAGAATCTGCTGGTCTATCTTGTGCATCGTCATTTTCTGGATCACCCGGAAAAGCAGAGCGTGCTTCCCGGCATGATCTTCACGATGGTATCCTTCGCCGTGCTCCGGGCCATGAGCTATGAGGTTTTCCAGCGCACCGGCGTCCTCGCCCCGGAAACTTTCGTGACACTGTGCAGCCACTACTGTGCCTGTGCCGAAGGAGATCTGCTGCCTGCGCTGTACGAGAAATTCTCCGAATCTCCTCTGTATACCGTCCCCCGGCTTCAGCGTCTTCTCTGGAACTGAACAAAAAACCTGCCGCAGTCTGAAAACAGAGCTGCGGCAGGTTCTTCTTTATGCTTTTGCAAATGCGGTGGCCTCTTCTCCGGACAGATAACCGGAGTTCATTGCCCACGCAAAGGAGGAAAACAGGGGGCCGTAGTCCGTTCCCATCCAGTTGGAAGCCACATCGCCTGTGGCGTACAGTCCGGGAATGGGGGTCTGATCCGGCCGGAGAACCTGAAGCTTCTCATTAATGGACACACCGCCCATGGTCACGTCAAACTTCCGATAAAGCTTGCAGGCATAAATGGGTCCATCCCCCAGAGGGATCAGATATTCCGGAAATTTATAAAACGCATCATCATGGGACTGACTGCAAAATCTCTCGTATTCGTCCAGGGTATCCATCAGGGCACCTTCCTCGCAGCCCAGCTGCTTTTCAAGCTCCTGAACCGTCTGTCCCCGCAGAATCTTCCCATCCTGAACCTCCCGTTCAACGTCTCCAAGGAATTCCTCCCATGTGGGGATCCGGTCACCGTAATTGGGCTTCGTTTTTGCTTCTTCAAAGAGTGCCTCCATACCGGATTCCCGGAAAAGATAAAAGGCGATGCCATCCGGCTGCATATCCATGACCTTCAAACCGTTTGCTGTGTCATCCTCAGGAATAAACCGTTTTCCCTTCCGGTTTACGATCACACCCCGGGGGCATTTGGTGGCGCACTGAACACTGTATGCGCCCGGAATATGATTGATCGCCTCTACGCCTACGCTGATGTTTTTTCCCACTTCCGCGCCGATCTCCTCTGCCATGGTGATTCCGTCACCGGTGGTAGAGAGCATGCAGTAATGGGAAAAATAATTGTCCGAACCGAAATACTCCGGAAGGAATCGACGGAGCATCTCCACATTTCCGCCAAAGCCACCTGTGGAGAGGATCACGGCTTTTGCATCGATCCGGTAGCTTTTCTCCTGTCCCTGAACCAGCGCACCACAGACTGTCCCATCCTTTGTCAGAAGCTTCTCCACCTTTGAGGACATCAGGCAGGTAACCCCCTGAGGCTCCAGATGGCTGCTGAGCAGTCCCGTCACATTGCTCCCCATTAGTCCGGGGCCGTAGGCCGGATGATTCAGAGGCCCCTGCTCCGTCCGCTCTTTCACCATGACCACAGCATCCATTACAAATCTGGTGTTGTCCGTATCAAACCCCAGATCCCCAAGCCATTCGTAGAACCGGCCGGCGTTGTTCAAATACCGGCGGACCAGGTCTGAATTCAGGGTGTAGCCGTGTTTTTTGAAATTGGTCTTGATATAGTCCTCGGTTTTATCCGGCAGTCCCGCCTCCCTGTGGTATCTGGAACCGGGTGCCAGAAGTCCGCCTGCAAAGAAGCTGTTTCCTCCAAGGCGTTCCATCTTCTCCACAAGGATTACCTTTGCCCCCAGCTGGCTGGCTCTGATCGCTGCGGCAAGGCCGGAACCACCGCCCCCTGCCACCAGCACATCGCAGTTCAGCTGCTGCACCGGGCCACCGGAATAGGTCAGTTCCGGATGGTCATCCACTTCATACATACTGATCAGTCTGCTCATAACAATCTCCTCTCCTCAGTATAGTCAGATCCTTGATCCTGCTTCGATTATACCTGAAACCCCTATCGTTCGCAACGTATTATTATCATGACAGTATCTCTTTTTCGTACACAAAGCTTCCCCGGGACATACAAACAAAACAATTTACAAACTGTGAAAAATCAGGTATAATAAGCTGATTTGTTATGTCAATTTGGAGGTTCTCCCATGAAATATTTACGGCACCTGATTCTTTTCTCTCTGATGCTTGTTCTGCTGACAGGCTGTGGCAGCAGCGAGACTGTTTCTTCCGGCAAAGACACCATTGTTGCCACCACCTACCCCATGTACTTTCTTACCAGCCGTCTCACTGAGGGCATGGAAGACGTAACTGTGGAGGTTCTGGTGCAGGAGCAGGTCTCCTGTCTCCATGATTACACCCTCACCACCACCCAGATGAAAACCATCGAGCAGGCCGATTTGCTGGTAATCAACGGTCTGGAACTGGAGCATTTTCTGGAGTCTGCCCTCAGCAGCTTCCCGGAGGATCGTATGATCGATGCCTCGGCAGAGCTTTCTGTGGAGGATCCCCATTACTGGCTCAATATTTCCTGCTTCAAAACGGCTTCTGCTACGGTTGCAGAGGCGCTGTGTGCCCGTTATCCGGACTCTGAAACGGTCATTCGGGAAAACATGAATCTTCTGGATAATGATCTTTCTGCCCTTCAGGAGGAGATGACAAGCGGGCTTGCATCCCTCAGCTGCCGGGAGCTGATAACCTTCCACGACGGCTTTTCTCTGTTCGCAGAGGGGCTCAATCTGACCATTGCCGCCGCCATTGAGGAGGAGGAGGGGGCTGAAGCCTCCGCCCAGCAGATCCAGCAGATCTGTGATCTGATTGACAGCCACAATATCCCCGCTATTTTCGTGGAGAAGAACGGCTCCACCAACGCCTCCGGCATTATCGCCTCGGAGACCGGTGTTCAGGTATTCACCCTGAACACGATGATGGACGGGGAAGCAGACTATTTCACTGCCATGCGCAATAACGCATCTGCCATAAGGGAGGCCTTCTCATGAGTGTCACAAAACACGGAAATCAGGGTTGTAACGGCCATTGCTGTCTGAATATTGATCACCTCGGGGTAAAGATCGACGGGGATGAGATCCTCCGGGACGTAAATCTCCACATCCACTGTGGCGAGATCGTTGCACTGATCGGCCCCAACGGTGCGGGCAAATCCACTCTGATCAAGTCCATTCTCGGACAGCGTGAGTATGACGGTAAAATCACCTTCCAGCCCGCCGGTGAACGGAGCCGAAAGTTCCGCATCGGCTATGTCCCCCAGAGTCCCAGCTTCGACGCTGGGGATCCGGTCAGTGTGCTGGATCTGTTCTCCATGTGCACCAGCAGCCGTCCTGCTGCCTTCCGCATCGGACGCAGACAGCGTGAGACTGTGCTGTCCTGTCTGCAAAACGTACACGGCGAGAGTCTGATTGACAAAAAAATCGGCACCCTCTCCGGTGGCGAGCTGCAGCGTGTGCTGCTGGCTCTGGCGCTGGAACCGGTACCGGATATTCTGATTCTGGACGAACCCCTGTCCGGCG
>CAZFGL010000012.1:0-29429 GCA_964518645.1 uncultured Oscillospiraceae bacterium
ATGCTGCACCGGGCAGAAATCGTATATCTCGTTGTCACTGGGAATAACCACAAGGCCGCCGGGATGCTGTCCTGTGGTACGTTTGACGCCGGTACAGCCCGCCGCCAGACGGTTTTCCTCCGCCTTGGAGGCGGTAAGATTCCGCTCCTGAAGATATTTCATGGCATAGCCATAGGCGGTTTTCTCCGCAACCGTACCGATGGTACCTGCACGGAACACATGGCTGGCTCCAAACATTTCAATACAGTATGCATGGGCCTTTGCCTGGTATTCACCGGAGAAGTTCAGGTCAATATCAGGTACCTTGTCACCGCCGAAGCCCAGGAACGTCTCAAAGGGAATATCGAAGCCGTCCTTTGCATAGGGCGTGCCACACACCGGGCAAACTGCGTCCGGCATATCTGCACCGCAGCCGTATGCCGCCCCTGCTTCAAAGTCCGTATGCTTACAGTTGGGACAGCGATAATGGGCCGGCAGGGAGTTTACCTCCGTGATACCGGACATAAACGCCACCAGCGAGGAACCGACGGAACCACGGGAACCAACCAGATACCCATGCTCCAGAGAGTTTGCCACCAGCATCTGGGCGGACATATAGATCACGTCATAGTGTCTGCCCAAAATGGCGGACAGCTCTGTTTCGATTCGCTCTGTAATCAGGCTGGGAGGCTTGTCTCCGTACAGCTCGTGCATTTTTCCATAGACCAGATCCTTCAGCTTCTGGTCAGAATTCTCAATGGAGGGCGGGAACAGGTTGTGCGGTACCGGACGGATCACATCACACATGTCCGCAATGAGATTGGTATTTTTGATGACCACCTCATGGCATTTCTCCGCCCCAAGATAAGAAAACTCTTCCAGCATTTCATCGGTGGATTTGAAGTAAATGGGCAGATCCTTGTCTGCGTCATCGTACTTCTTGGTGGCCAGCAGAATATGCCGGAATATTTCATCCTCCGGGTTCAGGAAATGCACGTCACCGGTGGCAACAACGGGAATGTTCAGTTCTTCACCCAGCCGGACAATGGTTCGGTTGTAGTTCTTCAGATCCTCGTCGCTTTCACAGATGCCCTTGGCGATCATGAACCGGTTGTTGCAGATCGGCTGGATCTCAAGAAAATCATAGAAGGATGCAATACGAAGCAGCTCATCCCAGCTTCGGTTTTCCACGACCGCCTGAAACAGCTCGCCGGCTTCACAGGCAGAGCCGATGATCAGTCCCTCCCGCCAGGTAATCAGCTCACTTTTGGGAATACGGGGCACACGCTTGTAATACTTCAAATGGCCATAGGAAATCAGCCGGTACAGATTCCGCAGTCCCGTATTGTTTTTGGCATAAAGGATAATATGTCTGGCCTGAAGAGATGTGACCCGGTTACCAGCCTTCATGGAACCCATTGCCTCGTTGATTTCCGAAATATTATGGATCCCCTTCTCCTCCAGCATGGCGAAGAAGCGCTCCAGCATATAGCCTACGGTCTTTGCATCGTCCACCGCCCGGTGGTGATTGAAATCAGGAAGACTCAGTGCATCCGCCACCACATTCAGCTTGTATTTATTCAGACCCGGCATCAGTCCCTGCGCCATAACCAGTGTATCCAGATAGGTCGGATTAAATTCCAGTCCCAGACGCTGGGCTGCCGCTTTCACAAAGCTTACGTCAAAGTCCGCATTGTGCGCCGCCAGAGGTCTGTTGCCACAGAACTCCAAAAACTTTGGAATTGCCTCTGACTCCTCCGGCGCATCCCGGAGCATATCATCGGTAATGCCGGTAAGATCAATGATCTTCTGGGTCAGTCTCCGCTTGGGATCCACAAAGGTCTGGAAGGTGTCGGTCATCTTCCCGTCCCTGTAAATCGCCGCACCGATCTCCGTAATGGCATCGTGTTCAAAGCTCAGGCCGGTGGTCTCCAGGTCGAATACCACGTATTCCTGATGGAAATCGAAGTTTTCTTTCCCCTTCACTGCGATCTTGTCATCAATGTCGTTGACAAAATAGCCCTCACAGCCGTAGAGGATCTTGATTTTGCCCTTTGCCGCCTTCATGGCATCAGGATATGCCTGTGCCACACCGTGGTCGGTAATGCCAATGGCCCGGTGTCCCCACTTGGTTGCCAGTGCCACCACCTCGCCGGTGGGGGTCAGTGCGTCCATGGAGGACATCTGGGTATGAAGATGCAGCTCCACTCGTTTTTCCTCGGCAGTATCCTGCCGTGTGGGCTTCTTTCCGACCTCTATGGAATAGGGCTCCAGCACAATATCATTTTCAAAGCGGCTGAAGCTTACCTTGCCGAAGATCTTCACCCACATGCCCTTGGAAAGGCCGTTGAGAATCGGCTCCGGCTTGTCCCGCTTAATATCCATATACCGGTTGACACGGACAGAACCGGTGTAATCGGTAATATCAAAATTAATAACCCAGGCCTTGGTTTTGGTCAGTTCCCGATGCTCCATGGCAAAGATCTCGCCTTCGACCACAACTCTGCCGGAATCCATGGAAATGCCCTTCAGCGGCACCGGATCCCCCTTGATGGCTTTGCCGTAAATCAGGTTGGGATTTTCCGGGGCAGCGATCTTCTGGAGCTTCACCGGCTCGGAGACCTTGGGAAGCTTGTCCAGCGCCTGCTGACGGATCTTCTCCGTTGCAGCAAACAGTTCCTGAGCATCCGGTTCCTTCCCTACCACGACTTCCAGAACGATCTCCGTCTCGAACATTCCCCGGAGCCATCGTTCTGCCTTTACAATATGGGGCCGCAGCATATCCCTGCCGTTCCCCTTCAGCCGGAGATACAGGGTGTTATCCTCCAGCTCATATGTACACCCCGCCAGAATCGACAGGCTGGGGGCAAACTGTTCAAACAGGAATTCACTGACATCCTCTTTCCGGAACGTTGCCAGCCCCTCAGGGCCGTATATCGCATTGAGGGTAAAGCCTGACATTCCGTATGCACTGGATATACCCTGTTCAATTTTCCGGATTGAACTGAGACAGACATACTTCTCCGGCCGGATGGTCACTTCGGCACAGCGGTGCTGCATATCCACTTCCGCAGAAAAAACCGTCACCTGATCCAAAAGTGCCTTCAGTCCATCCTCCGGCTCATATGCCCGGAACAGATCCAGAAGCCGAACCGTATTTTCGTCCATAAACGTCCTCGCTTTATCTGTTACAAACTTTCAACGTACTCTACCAGGGCATCCGCCAGCTGATCATAGGGAAGGGTCTTGAGCTTCTTCCCCTTTGCAAACAGCACACCGCAGTCCTTGCCACCGGCAATGCCCACATCTGCTTCCCGCGCTTCTCCGGGGCCGTTCACAATACAGCCCATAACTGCCACGGCAACAGGCTTTTTACAGTCCTTCAGCCGCGCTTCCACCTCAGCCGCCAGACCGATCAGATCGATCTGGGTTCTGCCACAGGTGGGGCATGAAACAAACTCTACCCCTTCCCGGCGGAGTCCTGCTGCCTGCAAAATTTCTTTGGCCGCAACGATTTCCTGCACCGGATCCGCAGTCAGGCTGACCCGGAGGGTGTTTCCGATTCCCATGCAGAGCAATCCGCCGATGCCCATGGCAGACTTGATCACACCCATGTGCTCAGTTCCTGTTTCCGTCACCCCAAGATGAAGGGGATAATCCGTTTGGGTATCCATCAACCGATAGGCCGCCATGGTCACCGGCACAGAGGAGGACTTCATGGAGATACAGATGTCATAAAAGCCCTCATCCTCCAGCAGCCGCACATGGCCAAGGGCGCTTTCCACCAGAGCCTCCGGAGTCGGATGGCCGTACTTTTCAAGGATCTGTTTTTCCAGAGAACCGCCGTTTACACCGATCCGGATGGGGATATGCTTTTCCCGGCATACATCCACCACAGCTCTGACCCGTTCCTTTCCCCCAATATTTCCGGGATTGATACGGATCTTGGCAGCACCGCCCTCTGCGGCGGCAATGGCCAGCCGATAATCAAAATGAATATCCGCAACCAGAGGCATAGGAGACTCTGCTGCGATTTCTGCAAAACCTTTGGCTGCATCCATATCCGGCACCGCCAGACGGACAATCTGGCAGCCAGCCCCACGCAGGGCCCGGATCTGGGCAAGGCTCCCCTCCACATCCGTGGTTTTCGTATTCAGCATGGACTGGATGCTTACAGGGGCATCTCCCCCAATGGCGACATCTCCAACTAATATTTTACGTTTCATGGTCAGCCTCCAACGATCAGCTTCACAATATCATTAAATGTTACCAGCAGCATAAAGCCCAGCAGCAGCACAAGTCCAGCTCCATGGATATAGGCTTCATACTTCGGATTGATCTTCTTCTTTGTAATTCCCTCAATCGCCCATGTGACAATCAGGAAGAAAATGTGCCCCCCGTCCAGGGCAGGGATTGGCAGCATATTCATAAAGGACAGGTTAATGGCAATGAACGCACCGAAATAAATCACATTCATGATTCCTTCCGTGGTGGATGTGGCGCTCTGGCCGGTTTCCTGAATGGTATCCACGATCCCCACCGGGCCGGACATATCCTTCATACCCGCTCTGCCGGAGATCAGATCCACCAGTCCCATTTTCACCATGCGTGCAAAATCAATTGCCGTATACCATGCGTTTTTCAGCAGTGCTCCCGGGGAGTTTTCTTCCACGCCCCCCATAATAAACCCATAAATATGGGCAGTCTCTCCGTCCACCAGATAATCCCGGTGGGTCATGTCCACATCCTCCAGCACCAGCTTTTTCCCGTCACGGAGAACCTCCACATCCATGGGGCCTTCTCCGGCACGATCTGTAAGCATGGAGAAATCGGAAAAGATATAAAGGCGATCCCCATCAATAGATTTGATCACGTCACCCACCTGAAAGGCGCTTTCCCCTTCCAGTTGGCAGCCCTCCACAAACCCGGTGATCTCCAGAGTCCGGAACCCGGTCACCGATGCATACAGCACGATCAGCAGCACCAGTCCCGTGAGGAAATTCATAAATGCACCGGCAGCAAGAATGATCGCCCGCTTCCAGGGTGCCTTTGCGGTAAAGGCTCTGGGATCCTCGCTGGATCCATCCTCTCCCTCCATGGCGCAGAAGCCTCCAATGGGCAGCAGGCGGAGAGAATACTCTGTCTCTCCCTTGCCCCAGTGGAGCAGTCTCGGCCCCATAAAGATGGAGAACTCATTTACCTTCACGCCAAAGAGCTTTGCGGTAATGAAATGGCCGAACTCATGAATAAAAATCAAAAAGCTGAAAATGAGAATTGCAATGATCAGATACATATTTGCGCTCCATTCAATCAAAAATGCGCCTTCATTTCTCGTCTCTTATGCCACATACTGGCTTACACAGGCTCTTGCCTGCGCATCCGCCTCAAGAATCTCCTCCAGAGTGGGGTGATCCACCACCGGGACAGTATCAAGGGCATGGCGTACCAGCCGGGGAATATCGTTAAATCCGATTTTATCCTCCAGGAACAGGCCGACTGCCACTTCATTTGCTCCATTGAGCACAGCGCAGGCCGTGCCTCCCCGCTCTGCCGCCTCCAGTGCATACCGAAGGCAGGGGAAATTCTCCATATCCGGGGGCAGGAACTGCAAAGGCCCGCAGGACAAAAGATCCAATGGCTCTGCGGGAGAAGGCAGACGGTTCGGATAAGTCAGCGCCAGCTGAATCGGGATACGCATATCCGGAACCCCCAGCTGTGCCATCACTGCACCGTCACAGAACTCCACCAGAGAGTGAATAATGCTTTTGGGATGCACCACCACGCTGACCCGGTCACCGGGCATGTGATAAAGCCGCATGGCCTCAATCACTTCCAGTCCCTTATTCATCATGGTAGCAGAATCTATGGTGATTTTCTGTCCCATGGTCCATGTGGGATGCCGAAACGCATCCTCTTTCTTTATCTTTTCCAGTTCATCAAATTTCTTTCCATAAAAGGGGCCGCCGGAGGCAGTCAGGATCAGCCGTTTGATCTCTCCCCGGTTTTCGCATCCCATCAGACACTGGAAAATGGCACTGTGCTCCGAGTCTACCGGGACGATCTCCGCCCCCCTGCGTTCCGCTTCTTCCATGACCAGTTCCCCTGCACAGACCAGTGTCTCTTTATTGGCAAGTCCGATCCGTTTCTTTGCCCGGATCGCCGCCAGAGTCGGCTTCAGTCCGATCATGCCCATGACCGCAGTGATCACAGTCTGGGCTTCCTCCATGGTTGCCGCTGCAATCAGCCCGTCCATGCCACTCATCACCTGAATGTCCAGTCCCGCAAGCCGGCGGGAAAGCTCATCTGCCGCCTGCTCACTGCCCATAACGCAGAGCTTCGGGCGGAACTGACGTGCCTGCTGCTCCATACGGTCCACATTTTCATTGGCGGTCAGGGCGCACACCTGCACACCCAGATGTTCCGCCACAGAAAGGGTCTGCCGACCAATGGAGCCGGTACTGCCCAGAATAGATATAGTTCCGATTTTCATAGTTATGCCACCCTTTTTGCTCAAACAGGCCGGAGGGGTACTCCGGCCTCTTGTTTTTTACAGCACAGGAATCATCATCAGCAGAAGCTCGATCACCGGCGCAGCAAAAATCACACTGTCAAACCGGTCAAGAACACCGCCGTGGGCACGGAAGAGCGTTCCGTAGTCCTTGATTCCATGCTCTCTTTTTATCATGGAGAAGGCCAGATCACCGATAATTGCCACGGCGGAACCTACCACTCCATACACCGCACCATAAAGGTAGTTATAGGGAAGCCCGAAGGCCAGCTGCATCACAAGTCCGTAAAGCATCATACCCAGAATTCCTGCAAAGAAGCAGCCTGCAACGCCCTCCACGGTTTTCTTGGGGCTGAGAACCGGTGCAAGCTTATGCTTGCCGAAAAGCATCCCCGCAAAATAGCCGCCTGCATCGGAGATAAAGGGGATCAGGATCGGAACCAGCACCAGATGCCGGCCGTGCTCCCCCATCAGGATCCGCAGCACAGAGGAAAGGCACATGGGAATCACAACAGCGGCAAACATGGCCGCAAGGACACCGCCAAATTTCACATTGGGATATGCCGCAAGCGCCTCCACAAACAGCAGCAGAACAAATACGGTGACACCTGCCGCAAAGGGCCGGATCGGGCTGTCCAGATAGCTCCACAGCACCACCAGCACCGCAGCGATCATGCTGTACACCAGCATCCGCTTATGGGTCAGTATCCCCGTCGTTTTCAGCAGTTCTCCCACCGCAATGGCACTCAGTGCCCCCAGTGCCAGTCCGGTCACAAAGGTGGGGCAAAGGAGCAGAATCACCAGCAGCAGGGGGATTCCCACCGCCGCAACAAGAAGTCTTGACTTCATATTTTAAATTCCTCCAAAGCGACGATTGCGAAGCGAAAAAGCTTCTATGGCCTTGTCCAGTTCTTTCTCATCGAAATCCGGCCACATAACGTCTGTATAATAAAACTCAGCATAGGCTGCCTGCCAGAGCAGGAAGTTGGAAATACGTTTTTCTCCACCGGGCCGGATAATGAGATCCGGATCCGGAATATCCGCAGAATACAGCAGCCGGGAGAAGGTCTCCTCCGTGAGCTTTTCCGGGTCTTCCCCGGTCTGGCGGCAATGCTCCGCCCACTTTCCGGCAGCCCGGATGATCTCATCCCGTGACCCATAGTTGATGCACATGTTCACCTGGGAATCGGTAAACTCCCGTGACTCCCGGCTGGCCTCCTCCGCCAGTTCCTGAAGTTCAGGGCTTAATGCGGAAAGATCCCCGAAAAAGCAAATCCGGACGTGATTTTTCCGCATATCCCTGATAGCCTCCAGCAGGTAGTCTTTCATCAGGGACATGATTTTCTGAACCTCTTCAGGAGGCCGTTTCCAATTCTCCGTAGAGAAGGCATACACCGTTAAATACTTCACCCCGATTTTACGGCAATAAAGGGCGATCCGCCGAAATGCCTCCGCACCGGCAGCATGACCTGCGGTTCTGGGCAGATGACGTTTCGTGGCCCACCGGCCGTTTCCGTCCATAATAATGGCCACATGCTGGGGAACAGTGGTGGGGATCTCAGTTTTCTTCTTCAAAATTGCCATTGGTTCCTCCAAAATGCCGGGGATAAAGTTTGAGAAAGGGTCTCCCCTTTCTCAAACTGTTATTCGGCTTGAGAAGCGTTGATACCGGTATTACATTCGGAATGGAATCAACCGTTATATTAAAGCTCCATCAGTTCCTTTTCTTTCTTGGCAACAGCTGCATCTACCTTTTTAATGTAGTCGTCGGTTACCTTCTGCAGATCCTTCTCAGCAGTCTTCTGGTCGTCCTCAGTGATCTCGGACTTCTTCTTCATGGCCTTGATGGCATCCATTGCATCACGGCGGACGTTACGAACTGCAACCTTGCTCTCTTCGCCGTACTTCTTAACCTGCTTGGTCAGATCCTTACGACGCTCCTCAGTGAGCTGAGGGAACACCAGACGGATGATCCGGCCGTCGTTCTGGGGGTTAATGCCCAGGTCGCTGACCTGAATTGCCTTCTCAATGGACTTGAGCAGGGTCTTGTCCCAGGGTTCAATCACCAGAGTTCTGGGATCGGGGGAAGTGATGGAGCCAACCTGATTGATGGGAGTCTCCTGACCGTAATACTCAACGGAAATACGATCCAGCAGACCGGCACTTGCACGGCCGGCACGGACAGAGGCAAACTGGGAAGCAAGCACCTCAAGGGTCTTGTCCATTTTCGCGGTATAGGGCTTCATATCAACTTTCATTGTCATTTCCTCCTTATATAACTGTAATAATCATCAACCGTGGACGTATGTACCGATATTTTCGCCCATGGTAGCCTTCAGAATATTCTCAGGCTCCTTCAGGGCAAACACGAATACGGGAATGTTGTTATCCATGCACAGGCTGGTTGCAGTGGTATCCATTACCTGAAGCTGCTGCGCCAGCACGTCGGAATAAGTAATATCGTCATATTTCTTTGCATCGGGATTCTTTGCAGGATCGGAATCGTACACGCCATCAATATTCTTGGCCAGCAGGATCACATCTGCATCGATCTCCGCAGCACGGAGGGCAGCGCCGGTATCGGTGGAGAAATAGGGGTTGCCGGTGCCGCAGCCAAAGATCACCACCCGGCCCTTGTCCAGATGACGGCAGGCCTTGGAACGAATATAAGGCTCTGCAATTGCGCGCATCTCAATGGCAGTCTGTACGCGAACCTGCACATCCCGCTGCTCCAGGCAATCTGCAATTGCAAGGGCATTGATGGAGGTGGCAAGCATACCCATATGATCCGCACGGACACGCTGCATCCGGTCGCCCCCATCCTTGAGGCCACGCCAGAAATTGCCGCCGCCTACCACAATGGCAACCTGAACACCAAGCTCTACGCACTGTTTTACAACATCGCAAACCTTACCGATTACGTCAAAGTCAAGGCCCCGCTTTGCGTCGCCGGCAAGTGCCTCGCCGCTGATCTTAAGCAGAACCCTTTTGTATTGTGGCTGACTCATATTCATTCTCCTTTATTTTGCCCTGAGGCCATACTGCCTCAGTCTGAATTTTCTCCCCCTATTCTACCCTACTTTTGCTCAGAAGAAAAGAGGAAATTTGTAAATTTACGTTCATCTTGTGAAATTTGCAGGAAAAATTGCCACGTCCGGTGGCCTTGGGAAGCCGGGCTTTGAATAAACTGTCACGATTATACCAGAAAGTAATTGAAAAAGCCTCAAAAAGCGGGTATAATAAATCAATTCTAATTTACAGTTCACACATGAAAGGATGTTTTTCATATGCCCGAGATTATCGAGGAATCCCGAAATTTTATACACACCTTTATTGAACAGGATCTGGCCCCCGGCGGTCAGTACGAGGGAATGACCGTACACACCCGTTTCCCGCCGGAACCGAACGGATACCTCCACATTGGCCACTGCAAGGCGCTCTGCATCGACTTTGGCAGCGCTGAGAAGTTCGGCGGTCTGTGCAACCTGCGTATGGATGACACCAATCCCGCAAAGGAAGACACCGAATACGTTGACGCCATCAAGGAGGACATTCACTGGCTGGGCTTTGACTGGGATGACCGGTTCTTCTACGGCTCTGATTACTTTGAACAGACTTACAAATACGCAGTGGAGCTGATCCAGAAGGGTCTGGCTTATGTCTGCGAGCTGACCCCTGAGCAGTTTAAGGAATACCGTGGCGATCTGACTCATCCTGCCATCTCCCCCTTCCGGGATCGTCCCGTGGAGGAGAGTCTGGATCTGTTCCGCCGTATGCGCGACGGAGAATTCCCCGAGGGCAAGTACACCCTCCGTGCCAAAATCGATCTGGAATCCGGCAACTTCAACATGCGGGATCCTGTGCTTTACCGGATCCGTTATGTAGAGCACCACCGTCAGGGTACCAAATGGTGCATCTATCCCATGTATGACTTTGCCCATCCCATTCAGGACGCGCTGGAGGGCATCACCCACTCCCTGTGTTCTCTGGAGTATGAAAACCATCGTCCCCTTTATAACTGGGTCATCGAGCATGTTTCTGTTCCCAGCAAACCCCGTCAGATCGAGTTTGCCCGACTGAACATCAACTACACCGTCATGAGTAAGCGTAAGCTCCGTCAGTTGGTGGAGGAGCATCGGGTCTCCGGCTGGGACGACCCCCGTATGCCCACCCTCTGCGGTCTGCGTCGCCGGGGCTATACCCCCAAGTCCATCCGGAACTTTGTAGACCGGATCGGCGTTTCCAAGGTCTACTCCGTGGTGGAGTATTCTTTCCTTGAGCACTGCCTCCGGGAGGATCTGAATGAGACCGCCCAGCGTGTTATGGCTGTGATCCACCCTGTTAAGCTCACTGTAACCAACTACCCCGAGGGGCAGAGTGAAGTATTTGAGGTAGAAAACAACCCCGGTCATCCTGAGGACGGCACCCGCCAGATCACCTTCTCCCGGAATCTGTTTGTGGAGGCAGATGATTTTCTGGAGGTTCCGGTTCCCAAATACAAGCGTCTGTATCCCGACGGCCCCGAGTGCCGCCTGAAGGGTGCATATCTGATTCGCTGCACCGGCTGCAACAAGGACGAAAACGGCAACATTACCGAAATCCTCTGTGAGTATGATCCCCAGTCCCGTGGTGGCGACCCCGCAGACGGCCGCAAGGTCAAGGGCGCAACCATCCACTGGGTGGACGAGAACACCGCCGTGGATGCAGAGGTTCGACTTTATGACAACCTGTTCTCCGATCCAGATCCCGACAGCGGTGACAAGAACTTCCTGGATTGCCTGAACCCTGACTCCCTGACCATTGTTCCCGGTGCAAAGGTGGAGGCCTCCCTTGCCCATGCAAAGTCCGGTGACCATTTCCAGTTCATGCGTCTTGGTTATTTCTGCGCCGATAAAGATTCCTGTGAGGACAAGCTGATTTTCAACCGCTCTGTCAGCCTGAAGGACAGCTTCAAGGTGAAAAAGTAAATAACCCATCAGGGGCAGTTCTATTTCACGGAACTGCCCCTGATTTTTTCTGCGAAAAACACTTTACTTTTTAAAATTTTGTAGTATAATTGCATTAACATCATAATATAGTTTCTATAACTACTTTTAGTCATTTTCAGTGAGGTGTTATGAATGGAATCAAATTTTATTCTGTCCTGTGAGTCCACGGTGGATCTCCCTTACAGCTACATCAGCGGTCGTAATATTCCGGTGATTTTCTATTATTATATGGTCGATGGTCAGGAACATGTGGATGACATGCTTCGTAATCCTGAGGCCCTCCCCAATTTTTATCACATGCTGGATGAGGGAAAAATGCCCACCACCTCCCAGATCAACGAATTCCGGTATCTTGATTTCTTCGATACCCTGCTTCAGAAAGGCGATCTGCTCCACATCTGCATCGGCACCGGTATGACCCAGTCCTTTGTAAATGCACAGCTGGCCGCCCGTCAGCTTCAGGAAAAGTATCCACAGCGCAAGATCATTGTAATTGACTCCCTGTGCAGTTCCTCCGGATACGGCATGCTGGTGGACTATGCCGCCGACATGCGGGATCTGGGCTGCTCTATGGAAGAGATTGCCCAGTGGGTGACGGATCACCGGCAGCTGGTGCATCACCAGTTCTATTCCACAGAGCTGAAGCACTACCGTCGCAGCGGAAGAATGTCCGGTGCCACAGCCATGGTTGCCACGGTTCTGGGGATCTGCCCCATTATGCGTCTGGACGATCAGGGACGCATCATTGCCTACAGCAAGGTACGGGGAAAGCAGAACGCCATCAAAACCACCGTTGACACCATGGAGCAGCACGCACAGGGTGGCAATAGCTACAGCGGAAAATGCTTCATCTGTCATTCCAATTGTCCCACAGATGCAGAACACACCAAACAGGCAGTTCTGGAGCGTTTCCCCAACATCAAGGACGTCCGGATCTGTGACATTGGAACCATTATTGCATCCCACTGCGGTCCCGGCACAGTTGCCGTATTCTTCCTGGGGGATCAGCGTACACCGGAATAATACATACAGAAAGCCGGACGGGCACTTCAAAATGCCCGTCCGGCTCACTTTTTATTATTCATCTATTGGGAATTCTTCCGGTTCTTCGTCGTACTGCAGTTCTTCCTCCTGCGCCGCTTCCGCAGCAGCCTTCGCAGCTGCGGCCTCCTGTTTTTTCAGCTGACGAATATCACTGTTGGAATATCCGCCGGCCTCCACAGCCTGACGTACCACGCGCAGATCCGCATCCGCCGGGCCACCATCCAGTTCCTCATCTGCATAGGCATGGATCGAGGATACCGTATCCAGCAGATTGTTATACAGCACTGCCTCCGCAGAGGTTACAGACTCTGACCGGTAGATAGACGCAATGTTCTTATAGACATCCAGAACTTCAAAGCTCTTCTTACCATCTGTCTTAACAATATTCTGATAGATCGGGGTGTAGGATGCATCGGAAATGGTGACCACTCCGGCATCGTCCCTGGAGAAGGTCAGATTCAGGATTACCGAGTCCTGACCGCTCTCCTGCGCTGGATCCGTATAGAAGTCCCCCAGACCGTAGGCCACGAAACAGCGTTTTGTGGTTCCATCCTCCATCTCCACATTCTCAAAGCCCATGGAGTTCACCACGTGTGAATGGGTACCTACGATCACATCCACGCCGTTATTCAGCATCAGATCCTTCACAGCCGTCTGCTGTTCGGTAACGGTACGGCCGTATTCGCTGCCCCAGTGAACCAGTGCGATGATGACCTCAGCACCGGCATCCTTTGCCGCCTGAATATCTGCCCGAATCTGACTGCTTTTCAG
The DNA here is from genome assembly GCA_964518645.1 of uncultured Oscillospiraceae bacterium. Taxonomy (GTDB): domain Bacteria; phylum Bacillota; class Clostridia; order Oscillospirales; family Oscillospiraceae; genus HGM13006. The sequence continues at coordinate 13,291 of CAZFGL010000012.1, forward strand.
ATCCGTCCAATAATCGGAGTAATCGGAATACAGGGTATTGAGGGCGTATTCGCATCCATCCGGCATGGTAACGGAGTCCGTACCCTTGGTATAGGACAGGAACGCGAAGCGAATTCCATGAAGCTCACGGATATAGGCGCCTCCGTTTTCATCCCGCTCCTCCTGGCTCAGATAGGAGCCAACGGACTTCAGATTGGCCTGTGCCAGATACCGTTTGGTAGAAGTAAGACCGTCGATGCCATTGTTGAGCATATAGGTATTTGCCGTTGAGACAAGCCGGAACCCCAGACTGCGCAGGGTGCCTGCCAGCTGAACCGGAGCATTATAATAGGGCTCCACACCATAGCGGGGATCATCAATCATGGTAGTTTCAAAATTCGCAACAGCATAATCGCTGCTCAGGAGCAGATCCTCCACGTCCATAAAGACCTTGGCAAAATCAAAGGTTCCATCGCTGCGCTGTACCGCCGCCACCTGATCCGCTGAGGTGGAAATATCACCCACAAAGGAAATGGTGGCAACCGGCGGGCCAACATATTCCCGCTCCTCAGCCTCTTCATCAATTTCCAGATCCACCGGATCCAGACCTGCGTCTGTTGCATCCCCGGAGGTATTGTTCAAAACCCGGATCAAACTGTATCCGCCAAAGATCAAAAGCAGCACCAGTGCCGCTATAAGCAGGCGCCGGTTTCTTCTTCTCCGTTTCAGAATCTCCCGTTTCCGGCGAAGCCGCTCCTTTTTCTGAGCCTCCGTCAGCTTTCCGGTCTTTTGCTGGGGGGCTTCAACACTCTGGTAGCCTGTTCCGGAATAGGTTGCTCCCTGCTGATTATATGGTAATTGTCCCCCACCTTGGCTGCCATACACCGTCTGGTGCTGCTGTGCCTTCCTGTTCATACCGTGCTGATTGCGGCTGTCGGATGATTGGGCCATGGGCAGGACTCCTTTCTGCATGTTATTGCTTTATTCTACACTATTTTCTCCATTGAAACAATGAAGAATTTATAAAATTTCATTTTTTCATTGGAGAAAACGTCTTTCTATGTTATACTGTGACGTAAATCCAAAACTTATTCATTTTTTGAAAGTGAGCACATCATGGCACAAACCGTAAAGAAAAAAAGAAGGAAGAAGAAGAAAAAGACCTCATCTGCCCAACCTCTGGTCGTGGTATTGATGCTGCTTTTGCTGCTCTTTTTTGCACTGCTGATCATCTATCGGGTGTTCACCGGTGCTATAGGAAACATTGTTGTCCACGATCCATCGGTTCCCACCGCCACCCCTGTGGTAACTGCACCGCCCACACTGCCCCCCAGCACTTTGGTTGCGGAGTGCTTTGGAACAGAGAACGGCTTCAAAACCTACAGGAGCGAACAGGGCACCACCCAGCTGGGTCTGGATGTCTCCGCCCATCAGGGCTGGATCGACTGGAACGCAGTTGCAGAGAGTGATGTGGACTTTGTGATCCTTCGGGCCGGCTATCGTGGATACGGAAGCGGTTCCGTCCACGCCGACGAATATTTTGAATATAACATCTCTGCCGCCACTGCAACAGATCTGGGGGTCGGAATCTATTTCTTCTCTCAGGCGCTGACGCCGGAGGAGGCTGCTTCAGAGGCTCAGACCGTTCTGGATATGATTGCAGGATACGACGTGGACTTTCCCATTTATTTTGACTGGGAACCGGTCAGCGATGAGGACGCCCGCACCGCAACCATCAGTGCATCCGAAGTTACCGCCTGCGCAAAGAGCTTCTGTCAGGTGATCGAGGACGCCGGATACACCGCCGGCATATATTTCAATCTGACCATGGCGGCAAATTACTATCATTTATACGACCTGAAGGATTATGAATTCTGGCTGGCCGAATATTCTGACGTTCCGTCCTTCCCCTTTGCCATCGATATATGGCAGTACACCGCCTCCGGCACTGTGCCGGGGATTGACGTAAATGTTGATCTGAATCTTCGTTTTACATCCAATGGATCCTGACCTGGCTCTGCTTCTCCCCGCACAGGGTCAGAAGCAGAGTTCCTTCTTCTGTGGTATGGAACCACAGATTCTCCCCCCGGAGATGCCAGGAACCGTCAAAGTAAAAATCCGTCCCATTGGGAAACCCCGGGAGCCCGGAACCCACATATTTATAATAGCTCTCTTTCAGCGTCCAGAGGGTAAAGAAATCTGCCCGCAGACTGCCCCGCCGCCGAAACCATTCCAGTTCGCCTCTGGAAAATATCCGTTCCGGCAGACGCTCGTGTACAGGTCTTACTGCCTCCACATCCAGTCCCAGAGGCTGATCGGAAATCGCCACCGCAGCGCACCCCCGGCTGTGACTGATGCTGAAGCACGGCCCTCCGGGGATATAGGGTTTTCCCTGAGGCTGATACAAAATCTCCGGCTCCCCAATGCCATATTCGGTTGCAAGCACCTTCCGAAGCATTTCATGGGCAACCTGAGAGGGATCCTCAGCCTCTTTTGTCATATATATATGGATCATAGAACCTCCGGGCAGCTTTTTCTGGTTGAAACCTGATTCACCAAAGAAAAACCACATTTGCCCGGTAGACAAATGTGGTTTTGGTACGCCAGAAGGGACTCGAACCCCCAACCCTCGGAACCGGAATCCGATGCTCTATCCATTGAGCCACTGGCGCATTTCTGATTGCCATGATATTATAACACAAAGAAAGAAAAATGCAAGAGTGAATTTTGTAAATACAGGTCTACTTTTGATAAACAGGTCGCACATTTCCTACCAAAACAGTAGACATTCTTCAAAGACCATGCTATACTGAAAATATCGGATCCCCTCTTTAATAACTGCCGGATCCTGTATTCATTTCTCTGAAAAGGGGATATTTTTATGAATGTGGTAAAAAGTCTGGATCAGCTCATCGGAAACACACCTATGATGGAGCTATGCCGCAGTGAGGCGGTTTGGGACACTGTCGCCCCAATTTATGCAAAGCTGGAGTATTTTAACCCCCAGGGCTCCATTAAAGACCGTGCCGCCCTGTACATGCTCAAAACCGCTGAGGCAGAGGGAAAAATCAACGAAGATACCCTGATCATTGAACCCACCTCCGGCAATACCGGTGTCGGTCTGGCCTACCTCTGCGCCATCAAGGGACTGAAACTGATTCTCACCATGCCCGAGAATATGAGTCTGGAACGCAGACAGCTTCTGGCCGCCTTCGGCGCCGAGCTGATTCTGACCCCGGCCTCAGAGGGAATGAACGGTGCCGTTGCAAAGGCCAACGCCCTTCATCAGGCCAATCCCAATTCCTTTATCCCTGACCAGTTCTCCAATCCCGCCAACGCAATGGCGCATGTGGAGACCACTGCCCGGGAGATTCTCCGTGATATGGACGGACAGGTGGATATTTTCGTTTCCGCTGTAGGCACCGGTGGCACCCTGACAGGAAACGGCCGGGCGCTGAAGGCACACAACCCCAACTGCCGTGTGGTCGCAGTGGAGCCTGCTGCCTCTCCCCTTCTGTCTCAGGGCAAAATCGGCCCTCACAAGATTCAGGGAATCGGCGCCAACTTCATCCCCGATCTGCTGGATCGCAGTCTCATTGATGAGATCATCCCCGTTTCCAACGAGGATGCCTTTGACACCTCCAGATTCCTAGCAAAAAACGAGGGACTTCTGGTGGGTATCAGCTCCGGTGCCGCTGTTTTTGCAGCAAAAACCCTGGCTCTTCGCCCCGAAAATCAGGGAAAACGAATCGTTGTGATCCTGCCGGACACCGGCGAACGTTATCTTTCCTCCGGACTCTTTGATTGACCTGCGTGAGGTGTGTCACTGTCGGCACACCTCACTTTTTTTCTTTCGCTCTTTCCAATTTGGAGCGAATGTGGTATACTGTACAAGATTTAAAAATGTAAGGGGACGTATCCATGAAAACCATGGGGTTTGATAATCAGAAGTATCTGACCACCCAGTCAGAGCAAATTCAAAAACGTATTGAAATGTTCGGTGGGAAGCTGTATCTGGAATTCGGCGGAAAGCTGTTTGATGACTACCACGCCTCCCGTGTCCTGCCCGGATTCGCTCCGGACAGCAAGATCCGTATGCTCCAACAGCTCAAAGATGATGTGGAGATCGTCATTGCCATCAACGCCGCCGATATTGAAAAGAACAAGGTTCGGGGTGATCTGGGCATTACCTATGACTAGGATGTGCTGCGGCTGATCGACACCTTCCGCAATATGGATCTCTATGTGCGCAGCGTGGTGCTGACCCGCTATAACGGTCAGGCAGCCGCCAATGCCTTTTTCCACCGGCTCACCGCTCTGGGCATCCGCTGCTATCGCCACTACACCATCGAGGGCTACCCCCACAATGTCTCTCACATTGTCTCCGATGCGGGGCTTGGCCAGAACGAATACATCGAAACCAGTCACTCTCTGGTGGTTGTCACCGCCCCCGGCCCGGGCAGCGGTAAAATGGCCACCTGCCTGTCCCAGCTGTATCATGAACATAAACGTGGGATCACTGCCGGCTATGCCAAGTTTGAGACCTTCCCGATCTGGAACCTGCCGCTGAAACATCCTGTAAACCTTGCCTATGAGGCAGCCACCGCTGACCTGAACGATGTCAATATGATCGATCCCTTCCATCTGGAGGCCTATGGAAAGACTGCGGTAAATTATAACCGTGATGTGGAGATTTTCCCGGTACTGAGCACCATTTTCGAGCGCATCTCCGGATCCTCTCCCTATTCTTCTCCCACGGATATGGGTGTAAACATGGCTGGAAACTGCATTGTGGACGACGATGTCTGCTGTCACGCCTCCAGAATGGAGATCCTGCGGCGCTATTACACCGCCTGCACCGAAAAAGTACAGGGCAAAGCCAGCGACGAAACCGTATCCAAGCTGGAACTGATTATGAAGCAGGCCAATGTTACACCGGATATTTTTCCCGCTGTATCCGCCGCCATTCACAAGGCGGAATCCACCGGTGCTCCTGCCGGTGCCATGGTACTGCCCGATGGCCGTCTGATCACCGGAAAAACCTCCGACACCATTGGAGCCGCTTCCGCCCTGCTGCTCAACGCACTCAAAGCATTGGGAGGCATTGACGAGAATCTGGATCTGATCTCCGCCGCTGTATTGGAGCCTATCTGTGAGCTGAAGACCAAGTATCTTTCCCATCAGAATCCCCGGCTCCACACAGATGAAGTGCTGATTGCTCTGACCATCTCCGCCCTGACCAATCCTCTGGCGGAGAAGGCCAAGGAACAGCTTTCCAATCTCAAGGGTGCCGATGCCCACTTCACTGTAATTCTCAGTGATCAGGATGAATCTCTCCTGAAGCGACTGGGCATCAACGTGAGTTATGAGCCTCACTATGAAACAAACCGTCTTTACCACAAATAAACTTTCAGCAGACGGCCAACAGGTCGTCTGCTGATCTTTCCAGAAAGGAACTGTTATATGGAATCCATCTCCGCACTGCTTGCCCAGGAACTGGGTACGTCCCTTAGTCATGTTGAAAATGTCATTACCCTGCTGGACGAAGGAAATACCATCCCCTTCATCGCCCGTTACCGGAAAGAGCTTCACGGCGCAATGGATGATACCACCCTCCGCAATCTGGAGACCCGTCTCCAGTATCTCCGTGGACTTCAGGAGCGCCGGGAGGCAATTCTGTCCGCCATTGACAGCCAGGGGAAGCTGACCCCCCAGCTCTCTACCGCCATTGAAAAGGCAAAAACTCTGGCAGAGCTGGAAGATCTCTATCGTCCCTACAAACAAAAGCGCAGAACCCGTGCCACCATTGCAAAGGAAAAGGGGCTGGAGCCCCTGGCAACCCTGTTGTTTGCCCAGACCCGTGACTGTCCCGCCCCGGAAGCAGCCGCCGCGGAGTATGTAAATCCTGAGCAGAGCATCAACACCCCGGAGGAGGCGCTGCAGGGAGCCAGTGACATCATTGCCGAGCTGATCAGTGATGATGCTGCCCTGAGAAAACCCCTTCGGCAACTGGCATGGCGCTGGGCAATTCTCCGTTCTCAGGCCACCACCGAGGAGGATTCCGTATACCGGCTTTATTATGATTTCTCCCAGCCTGTGGGGAAACTTCAGGGACATCAGATTCTTGCCATCAACCGGGGCGAAAAGGAAAAAATCCTGAAGGTCTCTCTGGAACTGGACGAGGACAGAGCCATGCAGACTGTCCGCAAGGCCGTGGTAATCCCCGGCACCCCCGCCATGGAATTCATCAAAACTGCCGCACTGGATGCCTACACCCGGCTTATCTTTCCCTCTCTGGAGCGTGAAATCCGCAGTGAGCTTACCGACACCGCCTGTGAGGGCGCTATCGGTCAGTTTGCCCTGAACCTCCGTCCCCTGCTGATGCAGCCCCCTGTAAAGGGCAAGGTCACCATGGGACTGGATCCCGGATATCGGATGGGCTGTAAGGTGGCCGTTGTGGACGGCACCGGCAAGGTACTGGACACCACGGTGGTCTATCCCACCCACGGGGAGCGCCAGAAAAAAGAGGCCATCGCTGTTCTCGCCCGACTGATCCGGAAGGATCATGTAGAGCATATTGCCATCGGCAACGGAACCGCAAGCCGTGAAACAGAACAAATGGCGGTCGAGCTGATCCGTCAGGTCAAGGAAGAGGGCCTTACGGTCAGCTATATGATCGTCTCCGAAGCCGGCGCCTCGGTCTATTCTGCCTCTCCCCTCGCCGCAGAAGAATTCCCCCAGTTTGATGTAAACCTCCGCTCCGCTGTCTCCATTGCCCGGCGGCTTCAGGATCCTCTGGCAGAGCTGGTCAAAATCGAGCCGAAGGCCATCGGCGTTGGTCAGTACCAGCACGACATGCCCCAGAAACGGCTCAGTGAGGCACTGGATGGTGTTGTGGAGGACTGCGTAAATGCGGTAGGCGTGGATATCAACACCGCCTCCCCCTCCCTGCTGACCCGGGTCTCCGGCCTCAACGGTACCACCGCAAAGAACATTGTGACCTACCGTGAGGAGAACGGCCCCTTCACCGGCCGCAGCCAGCTGAAAAAAGTCCCCAAGCTCGGCCCCAAGGCATATCAGCAGTGTGCCGGCTTCCTCCGGGTTCCGGAGAGTCGGGACATTCTGGACAACACCGCAGTCCATCCGGAATCCTACGCTGCCGCCAAAGAGCTTCTGAAGCTTACCGGCCACACGCTGGAGGATGTGAAAAACGGCACATTGTCCAATCTTCAGCAGGAGATCACAGCTTACGGCCCGGAAAAAGCTGCCGAAGCCATCGGCATCGGCGTTCCCACCCTGAACGATGTGGTCGCAGAGCTTATGAAGCCCGGCCGGGACATTCGTGATTCTCTGCCTCAGCCCATTCTCCGGACTGATGTTATGGAAATGAAGGATCTGAAACCCGGCATGGTTCTCTCCGGAACAGTACGGAACGTGATCGACTTCGGTGCCTTTGTGGACATCGGTGTTCATCAGGACGGTCTTGTTCATATTTCCGAAATCGCAGACCGATATATCAAGCACCCCTCTCAGGTGGTCACTGTGGGCGATGTGGTAAAGGTGATCGTTCTGGGTGTGGATGAAAAGAAAAAGCGGATCAGCCTTTCCATGAAGCAGGTGCCGTAATGAATATATTCACCACAGTTCATTTTTTGAAAGCTGGTAATACTGTGCATATCAAAAAATTGATGCCTATGACTGCATACAGTTTTTTGGCGGACTTCTGATTCTGGGTGCTCTGGTATTCTGCGGGAGCACAAAATAAAACCTGCCGGTCTCCGTACAGACACCTCTGTACGGAGACTTTTTTCAAAAATGGTAGGGAAAGCACACGTTTTGGCACTTGTTTCCCCGTGGAAGGAACAGTAAAATAAAAACACAAGGAGGGATATATTATGGATAACAAGAATGATTTCGCACCTATGCACGGTGGTCCCGGCGGACCTGGTGGCCCCGGTGGCCTCGGTGGCCCCGGTGGCCCCGGTGGCCCTGGTGGGCCTGGTGGGCCTCCCAAGGCAGGATATACTGAGCTGAGACCGGAAACGGACTGGATCCTGAAGGAAACCACCGTATTTGAAAAGGGACTGATCCTTGAGGCAGGACATCTGCCCTGTGCTCCGGAAGGTCTCGCTCTGCTGATGACCGTGGACGAGGTTCCCACAACCATCGCTCCCGGGGTCTATCCCGGCAAAGTGGTCTTTACTGTGTACAAGCTCAGCCATGTGGACGAGGATCAGGCGGAGATGAGCTGTGGCGACTTCCGCACTTCCCTGTATGTAAAGGACGGCGTACTCATGGACACCGACCTTGAATTCACCGCCGGTGAGTACATTGTGGAGGACAACTGTATCCGGAACGCAACACTGCGTACCGCCATTGACGACATGAACGGCATTATTTTTGCCGCAAAGGAACGCCCCGAGCAGCCCTATGTTCTGGAGGACTGGGACATCTGCCGCAGCGGTGGCGGCAACAGCGAAGGCCGTGGCTCCGGCATCATGACCGTAGGCAACTCTGATGTTGTGATCAAAAATGCGTTTATCTGGAACTATGGCACCCAGACTGCCATTATGGCCAGCGGCAAAAGCCATCTTGAAGTTGCAGACAGTGTGATCTACGGCGCAAGGGATTTCTCCGCCGGAAAGCTCTGCCCCTGGGTTCTGGGCATCAACGGCAGCAACCGCCTTACCAATGCCATCGATCAGGCACAGGTATACTACCATGACAGCATCGTTGTTGCACAGAGCTGGGCTGCCCTCTCCACGGACAGTGGCCGGGGTGTCCGTCTGGTAGGTAAAAATCTGTTCTCCGGCATTGGCCGTCTGGAACCTTATCAGGAGGCGCATAAGGACGACTATACCGCAGTTCCCGAACTCAACGGTGACAAATACGGCTTCTATATGGGCAACAGCGCCATCGGCGAGTGTGGTTATGTAAACTATGCAGACACCGGCTTCCACAACAGCTTTGAGAATGTCACCTTCTACTCCCCGGACTACATCTTCATTCTGTCCACAGGTGCTGCATCCATTGATGTCAGCGGCGACAGCCTCTGTCACAGCGACCGTATCGGTGTACTCTTCCATAAAACCGCAGGAGGCACCGTCTCTCTCAACGGTGGTCGCTTCCACGCAAAAGATTGTCTGTTTATGGTCAAAAGCTACTCCGAGACCGACACAAACGGCTGCTGGTGCCACTGTGTCTGCGACGGCACGGAAATTACCCTTGGCGAAAACGGCGTGCTGTATCAGCTGATGACCAGTGATGATGCAGGGCTCTTCGGCCCCAGCACCTACACTGTCACAGAGCTGGAGCAGGATCTTTCCCGGGTAGCGCGTCTGCCGGAAACCTACAGGGCTCAGAAAACCACCGGCTTTGGCCCCTTCCAGAAGCCCGTATTTCTGGTAGATGGGCAGGAGGTCACCCCTGACGGAGATGTGGACGCATTCCTTCAGGCACATCCCAATGCGGAACCGGCCATGTATGACGCCCCCTATGAGCTTCATCCCACCTACACGGAATTCAAGAATCTCACCGCATCCGGTGACATTTTCAATGGGGTATACGCCCGCATTCAGGTACTGGATGTCACACTGGACAATGCCTCCATCACCGGCACCATCTCCAGCGCGTATACCTACCATGTGGATGCCCAGGGCAAAAAATGCCCAGTCGGCACCTCCTACAGCAAATCCGGCAGAGAGGACGAGCATCTGGGCATCGGTCGTGTGGGCAATGATCCCGCCCCCGCCATCAACAATCCCGTCCATCTGACCCTGAAAAACGGGGCTGTCTGGACCCCCACCGCCACCTCTTATCTTGAAAAGCTGACCGCAGAGGAAGGCGCTGTGATCCACGGTACGATCTCCGTTGACGGGACTGTGGTTTCTGCACCGGGCTGCTACACCGGCAATATCATCGTCACTCCTTAAAGGAATCCGGGACGCTCTGCATGCAGAGCGTCCCCTTTTTCGCAAAAAAGGACGCAGGACAAATGTCCTGCGTCCAAATCATTCAGCTCAAAAAGTCCCGCAGCTTGCTGGAACGGTTGGGATTCCGGATCTTTCTCAGCGCCTTGGCCTCGATCTGACGGACACGTTCCCGGGTCACATTGAATTCCTTGCCCACCTCTTCGAGGGTTCTGGGGCGGCCGTCATCCAGACCGTATCTCAGTCGCAGCACCTTAGCCTCCCGTTCCGACAGGGTATCCAGAATCTCCATAAGCTGCTGCCGGAGCATTGCCTGCGACACTGCCTCAGCGGGCTGTGAACCGGAGTCATCCTCGATAAAATCACCCAGATGGCTGTCATCTTCCTCCCCCACAGGGGATTCCAGAGACACCGGCTCCATGCACATCTGGCGGATCTCATTGATCCGTTCCGGGGTCATGTGCATCACCTCAGCCAGTTCGTCAATGCTTGGCTCTCTGCCCAGTTCCTGCTGAAGCTTCCGGGAGGACTGGGTCAGCTTATTCATGGTTTCGACCATATGCACAGGGATTCTGATGGTTCTGGCCTGATCCGCCAGTGCTCTTGTAATTGCCTGACGCACCCACCATGTGGCGTATGTGGAGAACTTGAAGCCCTTGGTATAATCGTACTTCTCAACAGCCTTCAGAAGGCCCAGATTACCCTCCTGGATCAGATCCAGCAGCTGCATGCCACGACCCACATAACGCTTTGCGATGGAAACCACCAACCGGAGATTTGCCTCTGTCATTTCCTCCATGGCCTTTGGATCTCCCGCAGCGATCCGCTTTGCGATCTCCTGCTCCTGCTCCTGTGTCAGCAGCGGCACCTTGCCGATCTCCCGAAGGTACATCCGAACCGGGTCGCTGGTGGCATACTCATCGGCCAGAGCGCTGGACTCCGCCGCAAGCTCTGCAGAATCGATTTCCTCCTCCAGCTGGGTCAGCTCCTCCGCGCTGGGCGCAACCTCTTCCTCGTTCACCGCTTCAGTTGCCTCAGCAGAGACGGTGGGAACCTCGATACCAGCCTCAGTCAGGGTATTGAAGGTCGAAGCGATTTGATCCATGTTGGGCTCCAACGGTTCCAGAACTGCCATGATCTGCTCCGTGGTCAGCTTTCCGGAGTCTTTTCCCCACTCAACAAGTCTGTTCTGCGCTTCCCGCAGTGCATATTTGTCTGCTTTTTTCTGAGAGGTATTGCTCATGCTATCATCCTCCATACCCTTTCTTGTTCCGGCAGCGATCCAGCGCTGCCATTAAATCTTTGTTTCCGCGTTTTGCTGCTTCCGACTGGATTACTTTTATGTAGTCCCCAAACGCCCGTTCGTTCACCACGCCTTCCTTTTTCTGTGTAATGCTTGTAATATGTGAAATCTCTTCCGAAGAAAAGGCTCCATTCATTGCTCCCACGGTTATGCCGTGTCCCTCCTGCCAACGCTGCTGGATCCAGCTGTAGACCCTGCCCAGCAAGCCGTCCGAAAACTCCTCCGGCTTCAGCGAACCCACATGATCCATCAGATTCGGTTCCAGAAACAGCTCTGCCAGCAATCCTTCCTCAGCCATGGCGGATTTGACATTTCCATACCGTTCTTTGATGGCCGTAGGCTGAACCTGGGCAGCGGGCTGCATGATCTGTCGTTCCGCTTTTTTCTTCTGGGCTGCAACCCGGCGCTTGTAGGCACGGGAAACCTCAAGCTTCACCGCATCCGCTTTTACACCGGCCATCTCCGCGGCTCTTCCGCTGTAGACCTCCCGCTCCACGGAACTGTGCATGGAAGAGATCAACACTGCCGCCTCCTTGAGAAATTCCACCCTGCCCTCATCAGTTTTCAGGTCGTGTTTTCGCCGGATGGTCTCCAGCTGATACTGTGCCTGATTCTCAGACTGCCCCAGAAGCTGCCGGAACCGATCTGCGCCGTATTTTTTCAAGAACTCATCCGGATCCTTTGCCCCCTGCATCCGGAGTACCCGCACAGAAATGCCCGTAGGCTCCAGAATACTAATGGCACGCTTTGCAGCATTCTGCCCGGCCTGATCACCGTCATAGCACAGCACCATCTGCTTTGTGTATTTACTGAGCATTCCGGCCTGTTCCTGCGTCAGACTGGTGCCCAGAGAAGCTACCGCACAGTCAAACCCATACTGGTGCATGGAGATGGTATCCATATATCCCTCAGTCAGCACCAGCATTTCCATTTTCGTTTTTTTCGCCACATTCAGTGCAAAAAGATTCTTCCGTTTATTAAAGATCATACTCTCAGGGGAATTGAGATACTTGGGTTCCGATCCATCCATGACGCGGCCGCCGAAGCCGATCACATTTCCACGGACGTCAATAATGGGGAACATGACCCGGTTCCGGAACCAGTCATAGGTGCTGACATACTCTTCGACCTGTCCGTTTTCCCCTCTGCGCTGCTTTGTTTTGCTGCGGACAAGCCCGGCATCCTGAAGATCCTGCACCGTATATCCCTTTTCCAGCATCGCCCGTTTCAGGCTGTCCCAGCTGTTGGGTGCAAACCCAAGTCCAAAGGTTTTTATGGTTTTCGCCGTTAACCCACGGCCAAGGAGGTAATTCAGTCCCTCCCGTCCCTCGGGGCCTTTGAGCATCTCATGATAAAACCTGGCTGCATCCGCACAGAGCGCCCAGAGCTTTTCCTTTCTGCGAAGGCTGGAGGCCTGTCTGGAGTTATCCTCCGGCACCTCCATTCCAACCCGTTTTGCCAGCGCACGCACCGCATCCGGGTAATCCAGTCCCTCGATCTCCATCATAAAATTAATGGAGCCGCCGCCCTTATGACAGCCAAAGCAATAAAAGATCCCCTTATCCGGTGCCACGGAGAAGGATGCCGTTTTCTCGTTATGAAAGGGGCAAAGACCGAACAGATTGCTGCCCCGGCGGGTCAGATTCACATACTGTCCAACCACATCCTCAATGGGATTTTTCTCATTGAGTTCTTCCAAAAATGCCTCGGGAAAAGCCACAGACCGCGCCTCCTTTCCATGATTTCCAAAATTCCAATTATTATGCGTTTATCCCCGCACATTCCACGCAGTGGGAACAAATATCTCCCGGAATTTATACACCGCATACTTGTCGGTCATTCCGGCAATATAGTCACAGATTGTCCGCTCAATGCCGTCAAAATCCAGCTGGGGATGAAAATCCTCCGGAAGGTTCTCCGGGTGCTTCATATAGTGATCGTACAGCAGCCCGATAATGTCCCGGGCCTTGATCTCCTCACTTTTCGCCACCGGATTCCGGTACACATGCTCAAACATAAAATCCCGCAGCCGTTCCATGGCCGCCTCGATTTCCGGATCCCGGGCAATGCAGTTCCGCCCTGCGGAGTTCCGGATCACATCCTGCACCAGCGTATCGATCCGTCTGGAGTTTGTCTCACCGAGCACATTGGATATGTCTTTGGGGATATCACTGTTTTGCAGAATCCCGGCACGGCGGGCATCGTCAATGTCATGATTGATATAGGCGATCCGGTCGGAGACCCGGACGATCTGCCCCTCCAGTGTTTCCGGAATATAGGAACCGGAATGCCCCAGAATTCCCATTCTTGTTTCATAGGTCAGATTCAGGCCCTCGCCATCCTTCTCCAGCACATCCACCACCCGCAGAGACTGTTCATTGTGCCGGAAGGGTTTCCCCATAATCTCCGTCAGGGCACGCTCTCCCGCGTGTCCAAAGGGGGTGTGTCCCAGATCATGTCCCAGAGCGATCGCCTCAGTGAGATCCTCGTTGAGACGCAGTGCCCTGGCAATGGTTCTGGAAATGCGCATAACCTCCAGAGTGTGGGTCAGCCGGGTGCGGTAATGATCCCCCTCAGGCTGCAAAAACACCTGCGTTTTATGCTTGAGCCGCCGGAAGGACTTGGAATAGACAATACGATCCACATCCCGCTGATAGCAGGTGCGCACATCGTTTTCCTGACAGGGCGTCAGGCGACCTCTGGTCTCTTCCGCCTTTGCCGCCCATGGGGCAAGGCGCTCATATTCTTCCCTTTGAATTTCCTCGCGGATGGTCATGGTCATTACCTCCGGAATCAGAATCTGTCTGTGGGAAAAGCCCGGAAAATCTGATCCAGCTTCTCCCCCTGTACCTTACCCCCGGTAAGTTCGATCAGTCGCTCCAGATAATCCGTGGTAATCAGTTCCGGAGTCAACACCGTCAGGAGAACATCTGCACCAAATTCCGTATCCTCGATCACACCGCCCATTTTCTCAGTTTCCACACGGAGACGTTCATACTGTCCGTAGGGACACTGAACCAGAATGCGATCCCAAAGCCGCTCCACGCTGACACCGGATGCAACCAGTGCATCCTTTGCCCCTCTGGTATAAGCTCTGGCAAGTCCGCCGGTTCCCAGCAGAATCCCGCCGAAATACCGGGTCACCACACAAACCGCATCCACAACCGCTTCCCGGGTAAACACCTCCAGCATAGGCTGTCCGGCGGTACCCTGAGGTTCACCGTCGTCAGAATAGCGCAGGGTGCCATCCCGAAGCAGATAGCACCAGCAGTTGTGCCGGGCATCGTGATACTGCTTCTTTACCTGTTCAATTTTCTCTCTGGCCTCCTCCTCCGTGGAGATCCGCCAGATCTGAGAAATGAACCGGGACTTTTTTTCTACAAACTCCGACTGAGCATAGCCGGTCGGAAGATAGTATTCTGTCATATATTTGTCCTCTGTATATTGAAACGCAAAGGAATGATATCCGTTTCAAAAAACCGTTAATTTTTTGTGAAAAACCTGTAAATTCTGTCCGTACAATCAGGGAACCAGATACCCCCGGTATCTTCCCTGAAGCTCCCGGTTCAGAGCAGCATCCACCCGGACGCCTTCATTCTCATACTCCACAGAAAAGACCTTTCCCTCCCTGTGAAGGCGATCTACCTCTCCCGCCGCACTGTAGGGAAGCAACAGGGTGACCCGGGCCACACCGGTATCCAGATTTTTCTCAATCAGCTCCAGCAGTGCAGTCAGATTTACGCCCCCGGCGGCAGAAATGGCAACTTTGTTTTCTCCCGTGGGAATGTCCCGAAGTTCCGCAAGGTCTGCCTTGTTATAGACCTCAATCACCGGAACCCCCTGGGGTGCCAGCTGCGCCACCAGCTTATCCACCACCGCCATATGATTCTCCCGCTCCGGATCGGAGGAATCGATTACATGAAGCAAAAGATCCGCATATTGAAGCTCTTCCAAAGTAGCCGCAAAGGCCTCCACCAGATTGTGGGGAAGCTTTGCGATAAATCCAACGGTATCACTGAGCAGCACTTCGCAGGTCTCAGAGACTGTCAGTCTCCGGGTCGTGGTATCCAGTGTATCAAACAGCCGGTTATTGGCCGGAATCCCTGCACCGGTGAGGGCGTTGAGCAGGGTAGACTTTCCCGCATTGGTGTAACCCACCAGTGCAACCACCGGGACACTGTTTTTCTCCCGGAGCTGTCGCTGAACCCCCCTCACTCTCCGAACCTCTTTCAGCTCCTGCTTCAGCCGGGAAATCCGTTCCCGGATATGCCGCCGATCTGTCTCCAGCCGGGTCTCGCCGGGGCCTCTGGTACCGATACCGCCACCCTGCCGTGAAAGGGACTTGCCCATACCGGAAAGTCGCGGAAGCAGATACTGATACTGAGCCAGCTCAACCTGAAGGCGACCTTCCCGGGTTTTTGCCCGCTGTGCAAAAATGTCCAGAATCAGGGCAGAACGATCGATCACCGTCGCCCCTGTGATCTCTTCCAGAGAACGGATCTGGGACGGGGTCAGATCGTTATCAAAAATCACCATATCAGCGCCGGTCTCTTCCACCGCCGCCTTCAATTCAAGGGCCTTTCCCTCTCCCAGAAAGGAATGGGAATCCGGCGCAGGACGACTCTGGAGCAGCACCCCTGCGCACTCGCCGCCGGCGGTTTCCAGCAGTGCCCTTAACTCCTCCAGGGTCTCCTCTGTGGCAGTTTCTTCTCTGGTAAACACCGCCGCATCGAGACCGGCCAGTATCGCCTTCTCAGGTTTAATTTTTCCTTCCATGGGTTCCTCCCGGTCATAAAAATGTATCAAAAATGGTCAAAAAACCGAAAAATAGCAAAGAGGGGCTGTTTCACAGTGTGAAACAGCCCCTCGCGGGTACTTACTTCAGGCCGAACTTCTTGTTGAAGCGTTCAACACGTCCGCCAGTGTCA
>CAZFGL010000013.1:0-29135 GCA_964518645.1 uncultured Oscillospiraceae bacterium
GGACTGGTATACGGGCTTAATGTCGTCCAGGGTCATATCGTAAGCGGCCAGAACGTCGATGGTGTTGTAGTAGGTGCCGGAGCCAACGTCGCCAACGCATACGGACTTGCCCTTCAGGTCAGCAACAGAGGTGATAGCGGAATCAACGGTGACGATCTGAACGGTCTCGGCGTACAGAGCGCCCACAACGCGGAAGGAGGTAATTGCACCGGAATCAGCAAAGGTGTTGGTGCCGTTATAAGCATAGGTCATAACATCGGACTGAACAGTAGCCAGCTGATAAACATTGTCATTCATGGATACCAGATTGTCCTTGGAACCGCCGGTGGAGACCACATTGATGGCGATGCCGGAATTCTGGTTGACATAGTTGCCTACAACGCCACCGAAGGCGTAATAGGTGCCGGACTCGCCGCCGGTGCCCATGGTGAGGGAAGCGGTTACGTCGGAAGTTGCAACTTCCTCGACAGAGCCGGTCTCGGTTGCGGGGGTGGAATCAACAGCTGCTGCAGGATTTTCTGCAATGGAAGGGGCTTCGCCACAGCCGGCAAACATACCGAGAACCATGACGGTGGCGAGAACAAGTGCGAGAAGCTTTTTCATGATTGTTCCTCCTAATAATTTTCTTGCATATAGGATGCGTTGTTGGGTATCATTATACACCACGATTCTTTACATTGCAAGAGTAAAGTGCTAACTTGCAAAAGATATTTTGTTTTTTGGCAAAGTTTCGTGCTTTTCACGGGATTTATGAAACGACCGGAGATATTTATTCAAAAAATGAAGGTTTATGTGCATATTTATAGGGGGCTACGGTTGTTTTATTCCGGCGGTCTGATTTTCTGGCAGGGCTGGGGCACAAGGGGTGGTGGATTCCCTTTGAATTTTATGAAAAAATCCGCTACTTGTTGTAGTTTTTTGTGTGCAAAATACTTGATTTCATTTTAGAATGGTGATATTATTCTTCATAAGAGTTAAGAAATGGAATATATACCGTGTGTTTTACTGTACGGTATTATGATTCGTGGCAGGGTTTTATATGAAAAAAAAGTTGGAACTGCCCACCGCCAGCCAGCTTGAAGCGGAAGTGAACCGGGTGAAATACCGCTCCCGCTATCGCAGTGTGATGCGGAGCACCATTTATACACTGGTCGTGGTTGCGGCCATTGCGGTGCTGGTTGCTACCATCTGGCTGCCTGTCCTTCAGATTTACGGTTCCTCCATGACCCCAACGGTGAATGAAGGAAATATCGTCTTTTCCCTGAAGGGTGCAGAGTTTGAGCAGGGGGATCTGGTGGCCTTTTATCTGGGCAACAAGATTCTGGTGAAACGGTGTATTGCCGGGCCGGGGCAGTGGGTAGATATAGATGCAGACGGAAATGTCTATGTGGACGGCGAACTGCTGGATGAGCCTTATTTAACGGAAAAGTCTCTGGGCGACTGTAATATTGATCTTCCTTATCAGGTGCCGGATAACCGCTACTTCTGTATGGGTGACCACCGTTCCACTTCGGTGGATTCCCGACATACGGAGGTCGGCTGTGTTTCTGAGGAACAGATCGTGGGCAAGATCGCCTTTCGGGTGTGGCCTCTGCTGGAGGCCGGGCCACTGAGCTGATTTGTTATATTTAATGTGTATAGAGGCCGGAGTTGGCTGCGGGGAGTGGCGACATCCGGACGATATAAAAGACTGTGCTGCGGGATTCCCAAGGTACAGAACAAAAATCTTTTAGGAAAGAAAGGGTTTTAAATGAAGCACACAAAGAAAATCGTATGTCTCCTGCTGGTGATGGCCATGATGTTCAGCCTGAGCGTTACGGCTTTCGCTGTTGAAGGCACCAACGACAATAACGGTAAGATCACCATTGACAACGCCGTTGTTGGACAGACCTACACCCTGTATCAGATTCTGGTACTGGAAAGCTACAACACTGCAACAGATTCATATTCCTATAAGGCTGCTGATGGTTGGGCTGACTGGCTTGCAACGCAGAAAACCTATGTAACCATTGATGATCAGGGCTATGTGACCTGGGTTAAGGATGCTGATGCTGCTGAATTTGCCAAGGCTGCACAGGAGCATGCTGCTACACTTTCTACCAATCAGGGATCTGAGAAGGCCGAGACAACTACCGTTGAATTTACGGGCCTGAACCTTGGCTACTATCTGGTGGACTCCACCCTGGGTACCGTCTGCTCTCTGGATACCACCAATCCTGAGGTAATCATCAAGGAAAAGAGCGGTGTTCCCACGAACGAAAAGAAAGTGGAAGAGGATTCCGATAACCAGTATGGTGAAACGAACGACGCTGATTTTACACAGACCGTGAACTTCAAGAGCACCATCGTTGCACAGGCCGGTGCCCAGAACTATGTGTTCCACGATAAAATGTCTGCCGGCCTGACATTCGGCTCTGTTACCGGTATCACCCTGAATGGCAATGCCGTTGCAGCAGAAAACTATACTGTCAAAACAACTGATTTAACGGACGACTGCACCTTTGAGGTTGTGTTTAAACAGGACTTCTGTGATACCCTGAAGGCAAACGATGAGATCGTAATCTCCTATACTGCTACCCTGAATAAAAATGCGGTGGTTGGCCTCAAAGGTAACCCCAACGAAAGCAAGCTGGAGTACGGCGAACAGGTGAATGATGGCCACGGCACTTTCACCCCGGAGAGCGAGACCACTACATACACCTGGGACATGGAAGTCCTGAAGTATGCAAATGATGACGAGAAAGCCCCTCTGGCTGACGCTGAGTTCGTTCTGCTCAATAAGGATAAGACAAAGGTTGCAACCTTCGACGGAGGAAAGTTTAATGGCTGGGTAGATGTTCCTTCTGACGAGAAAACATGGGATGACGCATCCAAGCTGACGACCGGCGATGATGGTAAGATCCATATTGATGGTCTTGACGCTGACACCTACTATCTCCGTGAGATTAAGGCACCCGCAGGCTTTAACATTCTCAGTGAAGATGAGGAAGCAGTGATCAAGGGCGCTACCGCCGGAGAAGATGACCAGCTGACCTATGAGACCCTTGTGGTCAAGATCAACAACAATTCCGGCACTGAGCTGCCCTCCACCGGTGGCAGAGGCACTGAGATCTTCTATATCGTTGGTGCCGTTCTGGTTCTGGGCGCAGCAGTTCTGCTGATCACCAGAAAGCGCATGGCTGCCAGAGGCTGATGAAACTGAATCAATCCGCTGAAAGCCGGAGAGGGACTCCCTCTCCGGCCTCAGTGGCAAGGAGAGTCCCACATGAAGAAGAAAAAAACCGCTTTTGTCAATATGCTGTTGGTTTTGGTGCTTCTCGTGGGGTTGTCCCTGCTGCTGTATCCAAGTTTCAGTGATTACTGGAACTCCCTGCACCAGACCCGGGCGATTTCTGATTATGCCGAGCAGGTGGCGAATCTGGATGACGTTCAGTATGACGATTATATGAATGCGGCCCGGGACTATAACCGGGAACTTTCCGGGCGACTGACGGCCTTTGCCCTTACGGAGGAGCAGAAGTCAGATTATGAGACCCTGCTGGATGTTTCCGGGCTGGGGGTCATGGGCTATATTGAGATTCCGGAGATCGACTGTTCTCTGCCCATTTACCACGGCACCAACGAAGCTGTGCTTCAGGTTGCCATCGGCCATCTGGAGTGGTCCAGCCTCCCAGTGGGGGGACTTGGAACCCACTGTGTACTCTCCGGTCACCGGGGACTGCCCAGTGCAAAGCTTTTTACCAATCTGGACAAGCTCCGGGAGGGGGATATTTTCCTGCTCCGGGTTCTGGATGAGGTCTTGACTTATGAGGTGGATCAGATTCTGATCGTGGAGCCTCAGGATACGGATGCCCTTCGGATTGAAGAGGGGAAGGACTATTGTACTCTGGTTACCTGCACCCCTTACGGCATCAATTCTCACCGGCTCCTTGTGCGTGGACACCGGATTGAAAACATTGAGTCCTCCAAATCCATCCGCATTACCGCCGATGCAATGCAGATCGAGCCACTGCTGGTTGCACCCTTTGCAGCCATTCCGCTGCTGCTGATTTTGCTGATTATTCTTCTGATCCCCAAAAAACCGAGATAATGAGGGAGGTAGTGACCTTGAAGAGGTATAAAAACCGACTGTGTTATATACTTGTGCTGCTTTGTCTGATGACAACGGCTGTGTTTGCAGCGGGGAATATTGATCTGAACAATGATGTGACCCTGAAGGTCTCTGCCGTTTTTGGAAAAAAGCCTGTGTCCGGGATGCAGTTTGATGCTTACCTGATCTCCAACGTGGACGACTGTGGTGAGCTGACTGTTCTGGATCGCTACGAGGCCTATGCCGGGGAACTGGACATCCGTGGAAAACAGGACGAGGCGTGGCAGGAGATGGCGTCCAAACTGGAACGTGAGATCCTGCTGAGCGAAGACGTTAAGCCCACCCGGACTGCTCTGACGGATCAGGATGGCATTGCAGCCTTTATGGATATTCCTATGGGCCTGTATCTGGTGATTGGTAACGGCGTTGAACGGGATGGTTATGTATATACCACCGCCCCCTTCTTTGTGATGCTTCCAGAGCAGGATCTGACCAGTAACACATGGAACTATCAGGTCTTTGCCAACGCAAAGCCGGAACAGAACCCGGTGGTGCAGGATTATAAGGTTCTGAAAATCTGGAAGGACGAATGTCACAAGTCTCAGAGACCGAAATCCATTCAGATCCAGCTGGTGTGTGACGGCGAGCCGTATGGAGATCCGGTGACCCTGCCGGAAAACGGCCGTTGGGAGCACACCTGGGAGAATCTTGACGTGAACCATAAATGGACGGTTACGGAAGCTGCCCCTGAGGGATATAAGACCCCGGAGGTGGAGCAGAATGGAAACCAGTTTATTGTCACCAATACATGCAGTAAGACAACCACATCCAATAACCCCAATCTGCCCCAGACCGGGCAGCTGTGGTGGCCTGTGCCGGTGCTGCTGTGTGCAGGGCTGTTTCTGGTGGTTGTTGGGCTGATTCGCAGGAGAGGTTCAGAGCGTGAAAACTAAAGGATCCATATGTATTGTAACAGGGCTGCTGCTGATTGCAGCGGCCCTCTTTTTTACCGGGCGGAATCTGTACGACAATGCCACCGCTGAGCGTGCCGCAGAGAATGCCGGGGTGCAGCTTGAGACCATGATCGGAGATCATACCCGTGACGGGGCGCAGCCCACAGCAGGGGTGGAAGCTTCCGGGGAAAACGGGGTCTACGTTCCGGAACTTCCGGATTATGTGAAGAATCCGGAGATGGAAATGCCGGTGCTTGAGGTGGAAGGAGTTCCCTATATAGGCATGCTGTATATTCCGGCATTGGATTTGGAACTGCCGGTTGCTGCCCAGTGGGATTATCCCACGCTGGATATTGCGCCCTGCCGTTACAGCGGTTCGGCGTATTTAAATAATATGGTCATATGCGCCCACAACTACAGCTCCTTCTTCTCCGGGATCAAAAACCTGAATCAGGGGGATCAGGTGCTGTTTGTGGACGGGGACGGGAACCGGTTTACCTATCAGGTGATCGGGAAGGAGACCCTACAGCCCCGGGATACCCAGTATATGACCGAAGGCGACTGGGACTTGACCCTGTTTACCTGTACCGTGGGTGGACAGAGCCGGGTGACGGTGCGCTGTGAACTTCTGTAAAGAAACAGTCCGGAAACGTAGAATGTTTCCGGACTATTTTTATCCAAATTGATGATTGGTCTCGTCTGAGCCAAAGGGCCGATCCTTGAACAACAGGCTGATACACCAGATTCCGGCCAGCCCCACCAGCGTGTATACGATTCGGCTGAGAATGGCACCCTGCCCGCCGAACAGCCAGGCCACCAGATCGAACTGAAAAATCCCCACCAGCGCCCAGTTCAGGGCACCCACAATGGTCAGAAGCAGTGCGGTAGTATCCATTAAAGATCCCTCCATGTAACAGTATATGGGTATTATGGGGCATCTTTTCGATATTTATACACCGTTAAGGGCCTTCGATGGGGCCGTTTTCCTGAATTTCTGCCCAGAGTGCCTTGAAATCCTCCGGCATGCATGCTTCCCGGATGTGGGTCATGGCCATTTCTTCGGTGTAATCCTCCAGTCTCAGGGTGTGGAAGATATAACCTGTGCCAACTGTGCCACCGCTCTGGATCCATGTTACAAGGGGAGAGAGGGAATAATCGGACACATAGGTTCCGGTTCCGTCCTTTGTGATGGTGACCTGCGCCAGTCCGCCCAGCATATTTACGGTGTCCTTCTGGCTGGATACAAAGTTTCCGAGGGAGTAGAAAATCGGCATTTTGTTTCCGTCCGTACCGGTGTATGTATCGGTGGGCTGCACCGAGTGGGAGTGGGTGCCGATCACCAGTCCAACGTGGTTGTCTGCAAAGAACTGGGCCCATGCCTTCTGATTCTCGTTGGGGGTCAGGGCATCCTCGTCTCCCTCGTGCATAAATACAATGATAAAATCTGCCAGCTCCTGAGCCTGCTCCAGCTGGGCTTTGATTCTGGGTTTGTTTTCCTCCCAGAGAAAATCAATGGTGTATTCCTCTTCGGGAATCGAGGCATTTACTCCGTAGGTATAATTGAACATGGCGATTTTAATGCCCTTTTTCTCGATTATGGGGATGGTATCCGCATCTGCCTGAGAGCCGTGAATGCCCAGTACCGTGACTTCCGGATGGGATTTCCAGGCTTCCAGCGTGTCATTGATACCGGTCATGAGCTTGTCATAGGTGTGATTGGAGGCGTGGCATACCACGTCAAAGCCCACTTTGGCAAGGGAATCGGCCATTTCCGTGGGGGTGCCGAACATGGGATAGTTGCTGTATTCCGCCGGATCTTTTACATAGATCGTCTCCTGCTGGATGCAGGCAATGTCCGCTGCGGCGATCTCGTTTTGCATATAGGAATATATGTCTGTGAAATCATAGCTGTCGTCCGCCTGCTGGCCGTACTCGATCAGGGTGCTGTGGATCAGATTATCCCCCACTGCAATCAAACTGATGGAAGTTGGGGTGATCTCCGGGGAGGGAGAGGGAGAAGCAATCACCGGGGATGGGCTGGGGGAAGGGACTGCATCCTCGGTGCTGCCACCGAAAATGAGCCGGAAGGGCAGGAAAATCAGAAACACCGCAAAAACCAGAACCGCAATTGCGGAAAAACCCAGTGCGCCCAGAATGGAGAAACGGCGAATGTCATAACGGAGCTTCTTCTGGGCACGGGTCAGAGGTTTCTTTTTTCTTTGTGGAGTCTGGGGATTTTGAGCCATGAGGGGCACCTCACTTTCATATTTATACTATACTCCACCTTTTTTCAGAGGGCAAGAAAAAGATTATATTTCGGAATAAAAATAATAAAAAAGTAAGTTTTTCATGCAAAACCCGGCAAAAATGAAGATGAAAAATCACTTCCATATTGCTGATTTGTGGAGTATAATAAGCAGGAATTCTAATTTGGAGGCGTCAATTATGGATGATCGTGACCACAAGTTACTGAAATTATTGGATACGGATTGCACCCTGGCGGCGGATCAGCTGGCATCAATGTGTGATACTACCGAGGCGGATGTTGCGACGAGAGTGGAAGCACTTCAGAATGAAGGGGTGATCCTTGGATATAAAGCGATGGTAAACTGGGAAAAGACCGGGATTGACATGGTGGAGGCACTGATCGAAGTGAAAGTCACCCCCCAGCGTGAAAAGGGCTTCGACCGGATCGCAGAGCGGATCTATCAGTACGACGAGGTTGAAAGCTGCTATCTGATGTCCGGCGGCTATGACCTGACCGTTATCATCAAGGGCAAGACTCTCCGGGAGGTTGCGCTGTTTGTGTCCCAGAAGCTTTCCACCATTGACGGTGTTATCAGCACCGCTACTCATTTTATCCTGAAAAAGTATAAGGAGCAGAGAATCGTCTTTGAACCCAAGGTGGAGCAGAAAGAAAGGCTGATTTTCTCATGATGGATTATAATCAGATTGTTTCCCAGCGGGTTCAGAATATCAAGCCCTCCGGTATCCGGAAGTTTTTTGATCTGCTGGAGAATATGGATGACGCCATCTCTCTGGGTGTTGGCGAACCGGATTTTCCCACCCCCTGGCATATCCGGGACGCAGGTATTTATTCTCTGGAGAAGGGCTTTACCAAGTATACCTCCAACGCAGGTATGACGGATCTCCGCCGGGAGATCTGCAATTACCTCAAACGCCGGTTTGACCTGTCCTATAATTATGAAAATCAGGTTCTGGTTACCGTGGGCGGCAGTGAGGGCATAGACTGTGCCATCCGCTGTCTGGTGAATCCGGGGGATGAGGTGCTGATTCCCGAGCCCAGTTTTGTTTGCTACGGCCCCATGGTCTCTCTGGCTTCCGGTGTGCCTGTTCCCATTAAACTGGTGGCGGACAATGAGTTCCGGCTCAGCCCTAAGCAGCTTATGGCTGCGGTTACGGACAAAACCAAGGCTCTGGTGCTCCCTTACCCCTCCAATCCCACTGGCGGGATCATGGAACGGGAGGATCTTGAGGCGCTGGTGCCCATTCTGAAGGAACGGGGCATTATTGTGATCTCCGATGAGATCTATGCAGAGCTTACTTACGGCGGGAAGCATGTGTCCATGGCGAATATTCCCGAGATGTACGATCAGACCCTGGTGGTCAATGGTATGAGTAAGAGCTACTCCATGACCGGATGGCGGCTGGGCTATGTATGCGGTCCCAAGGAACTGATCGGCCCCATGACTAAAATCCACCAGTATGCAATCATGTCCGCACCCACCACCAGTCAGTATGCGGCTGTGGAAGCTCTCCGTTATGGCGACGAGGATATTGAAGCCATGAAGGAGGAATATGACGGACGGAGACGGTATCTTGTGGATGGTCTCCGGGCGCTGGGACTGGACTGCTTTGAACCCAAGGGGGCATTTTATGTCTTTCCCTGTATCAGATCCACCGGCCTCAGTTCGGAGGAATTCTGTGAGCAGCTGCTGGTTCAGCAGAAGGTTGCATGCATTGCGGGCAATTCCTTTGGCGAGAGTGGCGAGGGGTATGTGCGTATGTGCTATGCGGCCAGCATGCATGACCTGAAGGAAGCACTGCGCCGTATCGGGCTTTTTCTTGACAGCCTGAAAAAACAGTGATAAGCTTATAGCATTGGAAGGGGCTGGGACGCAATTCCGGCCCCTTTTTATTGAATTGGCCCCGCAAATTTTGTTCCGGGGCCGGAAACTGGGTGGAGAAACTATGAGAAACTGCTTTCACGGGGGAGATATTTTAATCCCCGAAAAGATTTCAATGAAAAAATGGGCCTGTGTGGCCTGCGATCAGTTTTCGTCTCAGCCGGAATACTGGGAAAAGGTGAAAGAATATGTGGGGGATGAGCCTTCCACATATCATATGATCTTCCCTGAGGCAATGCTTCGCACTGGGGACAGGGAGGAACGGTTGAATTCGATCCACAGTCATATGGAAGAATATCTGGAAAAGGGCCTGTTCCGCTGCTGCCGCCGGAGCTTCGTATATCTGGAGCGCACCATGGAAAACGGAAAGATCCGCCGGGGACTGATGGGCCAGATTGATCTGGAGGAATATGATTTTAATCCCGGCTCTCCTGCGCACATCCGGGCGACCGAGGGAACTGTTCGTGACCGGATCCCCCCCAGAATGGAACTTCTGCGGAATGCGGCGCTGGAATTTCCCCATGTGCTGCTGCTGTGCGACGACAAGAAGGATGAAATTCTCACTGCCGCAAAGGAGATGGCAGGAGAAAAGCTGTACGATTTTGACCTGATGGAGGATGGGGGCCATATTACCGGTTATCTCATTTCCGGTCTGGGCGTGTCTGTGGTGAACAGTGCAGTGAGCCGTTATATCGCTGCGACGGAGGCGGGACAGGAACCGGGCAATGCCATGAGCTTTGCGGTGGGCGACGGAAATCATTCTCTGGCTTCCGCAAAGGCCTGCTGGGAGGAGATCAAGCCCACCCTCACACCTGAGGAGCAGCAGGAACATCCTGCCCGCTTTGCGCTGGTGGAGCTGGAAAATGTCCACGATGAGGCCATTGAGTTTGAGCCGATCCACCGGGTGGTGAACACATCCTCTCCGGAGGTGCTTGTGACCATTCTTCAGGATCTGTCCGCCACAGAGGGATACCCCATTCAGATGATCTGTAACGGGGAGGAAGAGACGATTTACATGCCCCGGGAGGAGAGCCCGCTGGCCCTTTCCATCCTGCAGCCCATACTGGACAATTATATTCGGGACAACGACGGTGTGATTGATTATATCCACGGGGAGGATGTTGTCCGTGATCTTGCACGGGATCCCAATACGGTTGGGCTGATCGTTCCGGGAATGGATAAGGATGCCCTGTTCCCCGGGGTGCTTCAGGGAGGTGTGCTGCCGAGAAAGACCTTTTCCATGGGGCATGCCAGAGAGAAACGCTACTATCTGGAAGGGAAAAAACGGAGATGACAGTGTTAAAAGCCTGTGCCCATGCGAAGCTGAATCTGACGCTGGATGTGCTGGGAAAGCGGCCTGACGGCTATCATGACCTATGTATGGTAATGCAGGAAATCGAACTGGGGGATCATATCACCCTGACATTAGGTACCGGAGAGCCCTGGCGGGTGATTTCCGGATCTGTGGACATTCCCTGCGATGACAGCAATCTGACCATCAAGGCGGCAAAGCTTTTCTTTGAGGCAACCGGACTGGATCCTGATGGAATGACCGTGGAGATTGAAAAGCAAACTCCGGTCTGTGCCGGTATGGGGGGCGGCAGCGGGGATGGTGCTGCGGTTCTGAAGCTCCTTCAGAACCATTACGGCTGTCCCCTTGCAGAAGAGACCCTGTATCGACTGGCAGAACAGACCGGTTCAGACGTTCCCTTCGCTCTGTTTGGGGGAACGGCACTGGCAGAGGAGAAGGGACAGGTTCTTTCCAGACTCCCGGCTATGCCCCAGTGCTGGATTCTGGTGTGCAAGCCCCCGTTTCCCATTTCTACTCCGGCTCTGTTTCGGGCCATAGATCAGGAAAATATCCACACCCGGCCCAATACCCGGGGAATGTGTGATGCGCTGGCGGCCGGAAATATCCATCGGGTGGCTGAAAGCCTTTACAATGTATTTGAACCGATGGTATCCCGGGAGCATCCGGAGATCCCAAAGATCCGGGAGACCATGGCCTCCTTCGGTGCCCTCAATGCCTGTATGACCGGCTCCGGCCCAACGGTGTTTGGAATTTTTCTTGATAAAGGGGTGGCTGAAAGCTGCTTCCGGGAACTGAAAGCTGTGTTCCGGGATACGTTCCTGACAAGACCGGTATAATTTCAGAGATCATCGTCCATAATGTAGTCACTGTATTACATAATGGACGGTGATTTTTTTATGCTTAAAAAGACATGTAAGCTGGAACTGTGCTTTCTTTTGATTCTGGCGGCAGTATTTGCATGGGGCACAGCCCTGGAACAACAGCAGCAGGCTCTTGCGGGAGAGGTGATCCGGCTCCATGTGATCGCCAATTCTGATTCGGAGGAGGATCAGACCATGAAACTGCGGGTTCGGGACGCGGTTTTGGCGGCAGCAGAGCCTGTTGTGGCCAGTGCGGAAGATGCGGAAAGTGCCGGCAGGCTGCTCCGGGACATGGTGGACGAACTGGCTGATGCAGCGAATAAAACCCTGGGTGGCAAAGGAAAAGCACAGGTGCGTTTCGGACGGAGCCTGTTTGGGACGCGGCATTATGACGGATTTTCCCTTCCCGGGGGATATTATAACAGCCTGATCGTTACCATCGGTGCGGGAGAGGGGCGAAACTGGTGGTGTGTGGTGTATCCCCAGATCTGTACTGTGTCCGCCACAGAAGAACAGCGCGCCGTGGCGGTGATGGGCGGAGTTTCTGAGGAAAATATGAATACCATCCAGCAGACCACGCCCCGGTATGAACTGAAATTCAAAACCCTCGAGATATTCGAGAACCTTCTGGTGTGGTTTAGAAGCCGCACCGGCGGGATTCCCACTTCCGGATAAAGGGGAAATATGCTATAATAGGGTCAATATTTCCGGGAGGGATAGCCATGCTCACACTGATCATCGGCCGGGGAAAAACCGGTAAGACCTATAGACTGTTGGAACGGGTAAAAAACTGCCCGGGGATGAATATGGCCCAGCGGATCGTGATTGTACCGGAACAGCTGAGCCACTCAACGGAACGACGGCTTTCGGCTCTGTGCGGGGATGAGATCAGCTTTGTTTCTGAGGTTTTAAGCTTTACCCGCCTTTATAACCGGGTTTGCTCCATCTACGGTGGCGGGGCGAGAAATACGCTGGATACCACCGGACGTATTCTGACTGCGAAGCTGGCACTGGACAGCATTCGACATAGATTAAAGGTCTTTGCCGCAGCTTCGGGACGAAGTGAATTCCTGAGGAATATGGTGGAGATGATCGACGAACTGAAGCGTTATGAGATCACCCCCCAGATCCTTTTGGAGACCGCCGGAAAGTCCCAGGGGATTTTTGCGGAAAAGCTTTCGGAGATCGCCCTGATTCTCTCTGCTTACGAAGCCCTTACTGCAACAGGCGCATTCGATCCCAGAGATCATCTGAGCCTGCTGGTGGGAATGCTTCAGGAGGGGGGCTACGCCCGGGGAAGAAGCTTTTTCGTAGATGGATTTACAGACTTCTCAACACAGGAGATCCATGTGCTTTCCCAGCTGCTCCGGGATTCCGACGATATGACGGTAACTGTTCCCTGTGACGATCTGACCGGCAGCGACCCCCTGTTTAACCCGGGCAGAGAAACGGCGCAGCGCCTGATTCAGATGGCGGAATCCTGTGGCAAGCGGGTGCAGGTGATCCATGCGGACTATGAGCGACCTCTTCCTGAGGCCCTTACATATTTGGAAAAACACCTCCTTGACTACGGCGCTGAGCCTTATGAAGGCAATGCGGACTGTATCACATTGGGAGAATTTCTGGATCGACTCAGTGAGTGCCGCCGGTGTGGAGCAGTTTTGAAAAAGCAGGCCATGGAGGGAATGCGTTATCGGGATATGACTGTGGCGGCCTGTGATGAGGCCGGGTACGGCGGTCTGCTTGAGGCAGTGTTCCGGACCATGGGGATCCCTCTGTACCGCAGCACCAAACGGGGTATTCTCAGTCATCCGGCGGCAGCCTTTGTGCTTCAGGCCCTGGAAGCGGCTGTGGATAATCTTGATACGGAAACGGTGACCGCCTATCTGAAAACAGGATACAGTGGCGCCACTTCTGAGGAATGTGACCGGATCGAGAATTACGCTGTGGTTTGGAGAATCCGGGGAAGTAAGTGGCAGACGGAATGGAAAATGCACCCGGATGGATATGACGGTGCCATAAAGCCCGAGGTGGAAGAGGAACTGAAACAGCTGAACCAGACCAAGGATACGGTTATTGCGCCCCTGTTGAATCTGCGGCAGAGTATTCGGACAGCGAAAAATGCCCGGGAACAGATGAAGGCTATCTATCAGCTTCTGGAAGAAACAAAACTTTACGACCTGCTTCAGCGGGAGATTGCCCGGGACACTGAGGAAGGCCGGCTGGAGGCTGCTCAGGAAACGGCACAGGTCTACAGCACCCTTCTGGAGTGCCTCAAGCAGATCAACGGTGTCCTTGGAAAAACGACCCCCAGGACGGAGGAACTTCTCCGGGTTATTAAACTGGCACTCTCCCAGTATCAGCTTGGAACCATCCCGGCGGTGCTGGATGCGGTAAACTTTGGCTCCATAGAGCAGGTGCGGGGAACGGAACCGAAGCTTCTCTATGTGCTGGGAGCCAATGAAGGTCTTATGCCGGCGGCTGTTGGGGGAGGGAGCTTCCTTTCCGAACGTGAGCGTGGAATCCTGCGGGATGATTTTGATATTACCCTTGCCCCGGACAGTGAAAAGAATATGGAACGGCAGCTGCTGACGGCCTACAGCGCCCTGACAGCACCGGTGGAGCAGTTGTATGTCTCCTGGTGCAGTCAGAACGGCACGGCGCAGCCATCCTTCCTGACGGAACGAATGGGGAAGCTGTTCCCTAATCGGGGGGTCTCCCTGCCGGTAGAAACGGAATATACCGGGGAACAGGCGGCGCAGGATTATCTCATTCATCGGGATGATCTTGATTATAATACCCTTACGGTGGTGATCGGACAGGCAGCCCGGGAGATTACATTCCTGGCAGAGGCGATTCTTCAGGGACGGCAGGGAGCCGAGCCCAGAAGCGAACAGGTCACGGCGGAGAGCGCCAAAGCTCTGTTTGGGGATCCCGTTGCCCTGACTGCTTCCCGGCTGGATCAGCTGGGGAAATGCCCCCTGAATTTCTTCCTGAATTATGGTCTGAAAGCGCGGATTCGTAAGGAGGCCTCCTTCGATGCATCTGAATTCGGTACATTTGTCCACTATATTCTGGAGAAAACTGTGAACGAGCTGTCTCAGAAGGAGACAATTACCCCGCTGGATCGGGAAGAGAGCAGCGCCATGGTCAGAGAACATCTGGAGGAATATGCGAAAAATCGGATGGGGGACATGGAGCGGAGTGCCAGAGAGAAATATCTCTTTGCGCGGAACGGAGATGAGGCATCGGCCATCCTTCAGGAAATAACCGAGGAATTCAGTCTTTCGGATTTTCGTCCCAGATATTTTGAATTAAAATTCGGAGATGGCGGGGCTTATCCTGCGGTGACGGTGAATGGAAAGCTGGGTGCCGGCAAGCTCTCCGGTGTTGTAGACCGGGGAGACATCTGGGAGACGGAACAGGAAACCTACCTTCGGGTGGTGGATTATAAAACCGGAACGAAGAAGTTTGATTATACAGAGCTTTACAGCGGAATCGGCATGCAGATGCTGCTGTATCTGTTTGCCATGACCAAGGAGAATGTGGTGCCCTCCGGTGTCATGTATATGCCTGCGAAGCTTCAGGTTACATCTCAGGACGCGGAGAAGGAATCCAGAAAGCGCTCTGGTCTGATTCTGGAAGAACCTCAGGTGCTTGAGGCCATGGAACACAGTGAAAAGAGCCGTTTTCTGCCGGTCAGCGGCCGAAAGGGGCTGGGTGACTATGTGGTGTCCCGGGAGAAGATGGAACAGCTGAGACAGTTTACAGAATCGAAAATGGG
Source organism: uncultured Oscillospiraceae bacterium (assembly GCA_964518645.1). Lineage (GTDB taxonomy): Bacteria > Bacillota > Clostridia > Oscillospirales > Oscillospiraceae > HGM13006. The sequence continues at coordinate 15,148 of CAZFGL010000013.1, forward strand.
GGAAGCGGTGGATCATATCCTCTCCGGAGATTTTTCCGCAAACCCCTTCTATCGGGGCAGATCCAAGGATCCGTGCAGCTATTGTGACTATTTGGAAGTGTGCCAGCGGGATCCACAGTTCAGACGAACCCACTATCATGAGGAAATGACACCGGAGGATTTCTGGAAAAAGACGGGAGGCGGTAATGATGAGTGAACCGAAACTGACACCCCAGCAGAAAGCTGTTGTAGATAACCGGGGCGGAACCCTGCTGGTATCCGCAGCGGCCGGTTCCGGAAAAACCAAAGTCCTGGTGGATCGGGTCATGGATCGGATCCTCCATGATGGCAGAAATATCAACCAATTTCTGATCATTACCTTTACCAATGCCGCTGCAGCGGAATTGCGCAGTAAAATATCCCGCGCCATTGTCAGTGCACTGGGGCAGGATCCCACCAATCGGCATATTCAGAGACAGATGAATCTGATCTCCCTTGCCCAGATTTCTACAGTGCATTCCTTCTGCGGAAATCTGATCCGTCAGTATGGTTATCTGTTGGAGATCCCCGGGGATTATGCCATGCTGGAAGAGGCGGAGCGGTCGGAAATGCTCCAGCGTATTCTGACGGATGTTCTGGATGAGTTTTATGAAGAAATGACACCTGGATTCCAGCTTCTTGTGGACACGTTGGGTGCTGGAAGAAATGACGACAGGCTGGTGGAAATGGTTCAGGATGTTTTTGAAAAGCTCCTGTCCCAGCCCTATCCGGAAAAATGGCTGAAAAATCAGAAGCTTACCCTGGACCCATCTGAAGATCTGGGGCAGACAGGCTGGGGCAGAATTCTTATTGAAAATGCGAAAAAGCAGATCATCTGGCTGATTGAACGGTATGATTGGGCAATCAAGGTTATGGAAGTGGATGAAAAGCTGATGAAGAAGTATCTTCCAGCCTATGAATCCCAGAGAAAACAGCTTCAGGACATGCTGCTGGTTTTTGATGGGCCGTGGGATCAGATCGGCTCCTCCATGACCATGACATTTCCGCCTGCATCTGTACGGGATTATCCGGATAAGGAATTGCTGGAGCAGATCAAAAGCATCAAGGAAGATAATAAAAAGCTGCTTATCAAGCTGCAAAAACAGTTTTCCCGGAGTGCTGAGACCCTGATTGGAGAACAGAATCAGATTGCTCCGGCGCTGGAAGCCCTGCTTCTGATCGTGGAACGGCTGTATGGACGCTTTTCAGTGGAAAAGCGAAATAAGAATCTGCTGGATTTCTCGGATCAGGAGCATCTTGCGATCCGGCTGCTGGTACGTGAAAACGGAAAGCCTACGGAAGTGGCTCAGGAGGTTGCAAATCAGTTTGTGGAGATCATGGTGGACGAGTATCAGGACTCCAACCGTGTGCAGGAACTGATATACCGGGCGATTTCCGGCCCGGGGGATCAAAACCGTTTCCTGGTGGGTGATGTGAAGCAGTCTATTTATTCCTTCCGGCAGGCAGAACCGGAGCTGTTTCTGGAAAAATACCAGACCTATCAGGAGGGCGCAAAGGCCAGACCGGGGGAGCCCCGCTATCTGGTGCTTTCACGGAATTTCCGCTCCCGTCCTGAGGTGCTGGAAGCGGCAAACCATGTATTTCAAACGGTCATGAGTCCGGCGCTTGGAGGACTTGAATATGATGAGCGGGAGATGCTGTACCCGGGGCTGGACGCTTATCCTCAGGATCATGAAAAGCATGTGGAATTGAATGTACTGTCCTTTGTGAGTTCCGATGAGGGCAGAGATGATGAATCCAATAAATATCAGAAGGAAGCCAGATGGGTGGCCGGACGGGTGGCAAGACTGCTGAATTCCGGTGCGCCTGTCCGTGATGGCGATGGGGTTCGTCCCGTCCGTCCGGAGGATGTTGCCATACTGTTCCGTTCCCGGGATCCTATGGCGGTGTTTGCACGGGAACTGAATCGGGCTGGGATCCCGGTTCTGTCCGACAGCGGGGAGGATATTTTCCAGACACCTGAGGTGCAGGTGCTGATGAATCTGCTGCGGGTTCTGGACAACCCACGGCAGGATGTGCCGCTGCTCTCCGTGCTGTGCAGTCCACTGTTCCGGTTTTCCAATGAGCTTCTGGCCAGAATCCGTATGGAGAGTAAGAGCCGAAGGTTCTATGACGCAATGTGCAGCGCAGAAATTCCGGAAGTTCAGGATGCGCTGGGCCGTCTGGAGGAGCTGAAAGCCCTTGCGCGGCGATTATCCGGGGAAAGCCTTGTCTGGCATCTGCTGAATGAAGGCGGGCTTCTGCGGGCCTACAGCGCCATGGACGGGGGTGAGGAACGGAGAAATAATCTGCTGACGGTCTATAATCTGGCCTGCACCGCTGCCGGTGGGGAGCATATCTATCTGTATGAGCTGCTCCGTTATCTGGAACGGCAGGCGGTAGCGGGGGTACCGGGGGCAGCAGCGGGAGATTCCGGCGTGACGCTGACCACCATACATAAATCCAAAGGTCTGGAGTATCCTGTGGTGTTCCTCAGTGATCTTTCGAGGGAGTTTAACACGCAGGAGTTAAAAGACCGGATCCTTGTGGACGGGGAGGACGGTATTGGCGCCAGAATCACCGATTTGGAACAGCGTCGCCGTTATACCGGAATCGCCTTTGAAGCTCTGAAAGTAAAGAAAGAGCAGAAACTACTCTCTGAAGAACTTCGGGTGCTCTATGTGGCAATGACCCGTCCCAGAGATTATCTGTTTATGACCTATGCCACCGGTAACGGTATAAAGCATCTGAAGCGGCTTGTGGATGGTGCCGGAATGCCTGCGGAGAAGTGGGCCGCCTCCGGTGCCAACTGCCTTGGAGACTGGGTTCTGCTGGGTGCCATGAATCAGATCGAAGGGGGAGCGCTGTTTGAAGTAACGGGTCGGCCAAAGTGTCAGTGCATGTCCCTGAATTATCCCTGGGAGATCAATTTCATGGAGCTTGAGGAAATTCCACAGACCGTTTATGTTTCCGGAGATGTGGAGAAAACTGACGGTCCCACTTATGTACCCACGGCAGAGGGGCTGATCCGTGCCTTGCAGTGGGAGTATCCCTACCGGGAGGCCACGGTCACACCCTCCAAAGTTACGGCGAACCAGCTCAAGGGACGGGACAAGGATCAGGAAGTGGCGGATAATACCGTTGCTGCACGAACTGTGCCCCAGCTGGCCCGGCCGAAATTTATTCTGGAGGATACCGGCCTGTCACCGACGGAGAAGGGCACCGCTGCACATCTGTTCCTGCAATATGCAGATTTTCAGCGCCTTCGAACCCCAGAGGGGGTTTGGGAGGAAGCTGCCCGGCTGGTGGATGATGCATATATGACCGAGCAGCAGGCCGACAGCGTAGATCAGAAGAAGATCTGTGGGCTGTTTCAGTCTCCTCTGGGAGAGCGCCTGCTTCAGGCAGAACAGCTTGTCCGGGAATTTAAATTCTCCATGCTGACGGATGCAGAGGTCTGGTATCCCGGCATGCAAGGAGAACAGGTGCTTTTGCAGGGCGTTGTGGATGCGGCGATTATCGAAGAGGACGGGGTGACTGTGATTGATTTCAAAACCGATCGTGTCACAGGAACGGCCATTCAGACAAGGGCTGAACACTACCGTGGACAGCTGATGACCTATAAAAGCGCACTGGAACGGATTTTTCATAAACCGGTTCGGGAAATGATCCTGTATTTCCTGTATCCGGGTGAGGAGGTTCAATTATGATACGGGGCGTTATTTTCGACATGGACGGACTGATGACCGATACGGAGAAGCTTTTTCTGGATCTGTGGTGTGAGATCATGAGAGAACGGGGAGAGCCGGAGTACCGGGAGATTCTGACCCACTGTATCGGACTGGATCACGGCTCCACCCGCAGGTATATTGATACCATGCTTGGGCCGGAATTCCCCTATATGGAGATTCTGGGGGAGGTCGGGGTGCGTTCCCGGAGATATTGTCAGGAAAATGGGGTGCCTGTGAAGCCGGGCCTCTATGAGCTGATTGATTTTCTGGATCTGCATGGGATCCCCTATGGGGTTGCCACGTCCACCAAAGGTGACCGCGCAAAGTGGCGGCTGGATAACATCGGCGTTCTGAACCGACTCAGTGCCCTTGTCACGGGGGATATGGTTCAGAATGGGAAACCGGAACCGGATATTTTTCTCAAGGCAGCGGAGTTCCTGGGGGTTCCTGGGGAGGAGTGCCTTGTGCTGGAGGATTCTCCTCATGGCATTCTGGCTGCCCATCGTGCAGACTGTATGCCTCTGATGATCCCGGATCTGAAGCAGCCCGATGAGGAGACGAAAAAGCTTCTCTGGGGGCAGCTTTCAAGCCTGCTTGAGGTTCCTGACTACATAGCCCCGTATATCTAAGGGAAAAAGAGTATAAAAATATTATGTAGTTTCCCGGTGCACATTCCTTTGTGCGCCGGGAAACTTTTATCTGCGGTTCTGGCTCTGCTCACGCTGAGTCCGGTTCTGCTGATTATTCTGCTTCTGTTCCCGCTGATTCTGGGTCTGCTCTTTACGATTCTCGTTCATAATTCTTTTCCTCCTTACGGTGATCGGATCACTCCGTGGGTGTAGTATGCCCGGTCTGTCAGGATTTATCCTTTGGATGAAAGAGCAGGGAGCACAAATACCCGAATACAACCGCTGCTGTGATTCCGCCGGCAGCAGCGGTCAGACCGCCGGTAAAGATTCCGATCCAGCCATCCGTTCCGATGGCCTCCCGGACACCCTTTGCCAGATTATAACCGAAGCCGGTCAGAGGGACAGTTGCCCCTGCACCGCCCCACTGACGAATGGGTTCATATAGCCCCAGACCGCCAAGAATTACCCCGGAGACTACATAAGTGACCAGAATTCTGGCCGGTGTCAGTTTTGTTTTGTCGATCAGAATCTGACCGATGCCACAGAGAATGCCACCGCAAATAAAAGCACGAAGATATTCCATCACATGGTTCCTCCTTCCATGGAAATGGCAACCGCATGGCATATGGCGGGGATGGATTCCCCCTGTTGGGTGGATACGGGGGAGAGCAGGGCGCCGGTGCCACAGAAAAGAATGTTCCGGTATTTCCCGGTTTTCATTTTTTCAAGCAAATATCCGCACAGTACAGTGGCACTGCACCCACAGCCGGAGCCACCGGCATGGACATCCTGTTCAGCAAGATCAAATATCATTGTGCCACAGTCATCCACCAGATTGGGAATGAGCAGTCCTTCCCGTTTCAGAAGCTCCAGTGCCAGTTCTTTCCCCACAGCGCCTAAATCTCCGGAGACGATCAGATCATAGTCAGAAGGCTTGAGTCCTGTGTCACGAAAATGGGCAACGACTGTGTCCACAAAGGCCGGTGCCATAGCTGCTCCCATATTATTTGCGTCGGTTGTTTTCAGATCAATGACCTTGCCGGTGGTGATACCCCGGATATAGGGCGGCTGGGCGTAGGGGGATAGGATCACAGCCCCTGCACCGGTAACAGTCCACTGAGCCGTGGGCGTACGCTGTCCGCCATATTCAAGGGGGAGACGATATTGCCGTTCCGCAGAGGCGAAATGGGATGAGGTCAGTGCGGTGGCATAATTGGCATATCCCCCCTCCACGGCCATAGCAGCCAGAGACAGGCTCTCTGCCATGGTGGAACAGGCACCGTACAGTCCATAGAAGGGAATGTCTGTGCCTCTGACGGCGAAGCTGGTGCCGATACACTGGTTCAGCAGATCTCCTGCGAAAAGCATGTCGATATTTGCCTCTGAGACAGCCCCCTTCCGGAGTGCGGTCTCCAACGCCAGGGACTGCATTTTGCTTTCGGCTTTTTCCCATGTCTCCTGACCGAATTTGGTATCTCCGCTGACATAATCGAAATAAGCACGAAGGGGGCCTTCGCCCTCCTTTTTCCCTGCCACTGAGGCATAAGCGTGGATGGAAGGCGGAAAATCAAAACGGACGGATTGCCGTCCCAGATGTTTGCTCATAGGGAATTCCTCCATGTTTTTTTCATAGTATTTGCAGAATACGGAGGATTACCCTGAAAAGAACCGGGAAGTTTTGCGCCATAATAAAGAAGCATCCGCACCATCAGGGTACGGATGCTTAAAACAAATACATGATTACTGTATGTGGGGGTGATTATTGATATGATCCTGACAATAACAGTAGTAACCGCTGCATCTGCTGCAATAGCGGAATTCAAGTTCCGGGTTTGAAACATCGGTTCTTCCGCATACGGTGCATTTGTGCCGGTATTGAGCAGCGTCCACCACTTTCTTTTGGGAACCGGTTCGGGAAGCGGTGGGGCGATGCTGATAGGTTTTTGCCCAGTTTGCACCGGCTTTGGAGTTGGTGCGGTATCCAAAGTCAAACTTTTTCTTACCCACACGATCGGCACCGGGGAGTACGTTAACGCAGTCCTTTCCGAAGAAAATGAAATAGTTCAGCAGTGCGAACAGGGGAGACAGATCCCCACGGGCAACGTCGATCACTGCATAAAGGAGATAAACCCATGCAAGATATTTCATTTTTACAGGGATGATATACATGACCAGCACCCGGTTATCCGGATACAGTGTAGCAAGGGCAAGGAAAAGACTGAGATTCAGGAAATAGACGCTGGCACGGGTTCCCAGAATCAGTGCGGCTGCGTCCATGAGTACAACGCCGGTCAGGTAAAACAGATTGAATTTCAGAGTTCCCCAGACGGTCTCCACCATACGTCCGATGGAGTAGTAGGCAAAGAGCTGAAGAAACAGCCAGATGCCACTGCCCTGGGGAATCAGAATGTAGGTGATCAGTCGCCAGACCTGACCCTGCAGGATCAGATTCCGGTCAAAGCGGAGAAAGTTGTACAGGGCGTAGCTGGGATCCACCTGTATCATAAACCACATGATCAGGGTTCCGATGCTGAGGTAAAGCATCAGGTTGGGGATGCCCTTTCCTGAATTGTTGTATAAAAACCGATTCCATTTTCGGCGCAGATTGTTCACAGTGATAACCTCCCGGGTGAGCTGTTTTGGTAAAATCTATTCTATGCGATTATCTCATAAAAGTCCATGAAAAATGTGTAAACTTTCTTGTTCCCGGTAATTATTTGTGTTATACTAGCCGGGAAATCAATAAGGAAAGGTAGATCCGTTTTGAATATTGTACGAGACATGTCCCTGCAGGAACGGGGCAGAATGAAGATTCAGTGGGTGCAGGATTTTATGCCTGCTCTGAGTGCCATCAAGAAGGAGTTTGAGGAGACCAAGCCTTTTGCGGGAAAGACCATTGCCATGAGCATTCACATGGAGGCCAAAACAGCATATCTTGCTACGGTTTTAAAGGCCGCAGGTGCCGAGGTTTATGCAACCGGCTGCAATCCGCTGTCCACGCAGGATGATGTGGCTGCCGGCCTTGCCTCTCTTGGGGTTCATGTTGCCGCATGGCATGGGGCAACCGACGAAGAATATATTGCCCATCTGACCCAGACCCTCAGCTGTCACCCGGATCTGTTCATTGACGACGGCGGTGACCTTGTGGAGCTGCTTACCACCACCTGTAAGGAATACGGGGACAGAATTCTGGGCGGCTGTGAAGAGACAACTACCGGCATCCACCGGCTGAAGGCCCGTGCTGCCGCAGGGGTGCTTCCCTTCCCAATGATGAACGTAAACGATGCAAAGTGCAAGCATTACTATGACAATAAATACGGTACCGGCCAGTCTGTGTGGGACGCAATCATGCATACCACAAACCTTCTGGTGGCTGGCAGAACCGTGGTTGTAGCCGGTTACGGCTACTGTGGCCGTGGAATTGCCATGCGTGCAAAGGGCATGGGTGCTACAGTGATCGTGACAGAGATCGACCCCATCAAGGCGCTGGAGGCCACCATGGACGGCTATATGGTTATGACCATGGATGAGGCAGCACCGCTGGGCGATATTTTTGTTACCGCCACCGGCTGCCGGGACGTGATCACAAAGCGTCATTTTACGGTGATGAAGGACAATGCATTTCTGTCCAATGCGGGCCACTTTAACGTGGAGGTAAACGGGGAAGAGCTGGCGGCCATGGCAAAGCGTGTGTATCTCCGTCGGGACGAGATCATGGGCTATGAGCTGGAGGACGGCAGAACACTGAATCTTCTGGCAGAGGGACGGCTGGTGAATCTTGCCTCCGGCAACGGCCATCCTGCTGAAATTATGGACATGAGTTTTGCAATTCAGTCCATGAGCCTGAAATATCTTATGGAGCACCACGGTGAAATGACCAATCAGGTCTACGAGGTGCCGGAGGAGATCGATGCTCTGGTTTCCAGAATCAAGCTGGATGCAATGGGACTGAAGGTAGATACCCTGACCGAGGCACAGGAGAAGTATCTCAGTGGCTGGGAAGTTTGATCCCCGATTGTTTTCACAGATGCTACCCGGCAGGAGTATTCCTGCCGGGTTTTTATTGCAGTAAAGGAAACAAAGCCACCACGAATGAAACCTGTCGTGGTGGCTTTTCGCATTTCGAAGCAGTATTTGAAGCGCTTGCTTCCGGTGAACCGTAATTTATATCGTCAATTTTATATCGTCTCAGACGCTGAAAGCAGACGGTAAAGTTCTTCTCTTGTGATTGTCATATTCAGTGCATCCAGCAGTGCGCCGGTTCCAAGATGAGAGGGGAGGGCGAGGGAATTTTTCAGATGTTCCCGTTTTTCCCGGCTGCCCTCACCGCCGGTAAGCCCCATAAGGTACAGATCCTGCCTGGTGATATTTCCCCTGGGGGAGGGGGCGTTTTCTCCAAGAAAATGGGCACCGCTTTTTCTGAGTGCGTCAATAATAACCTCGGGGGTCATGCCTTCCACACCCAAAAGTCCTTCTTTGCCACCCTTTGCCTTGCGTTTTTCCTTTCCGGGTATTTGAGGAATATATGCCTGCAAAAGCCTGTCCGGAGGAAGCAGACTTTTGAGACGGTTCCGGATTACAAACCCGGCACCATCGCTGTCGGTGAATATGATAAGACCACGCTTTTCTGCAACGTTCCTGAGAAAACGGATCTTTTCGGGATCCTTCATAATACCGAATCCGCCGGTTTCAAAAATTGCAGCGTCCACAATTTGACTGAGGGTGTTTTTATCGTAGCGACCTTCCACCAGAATGGCTTCCTGAATTGCGACCATATTTATCCCCCCAACTGAGCCAGACGCAGTACCAGTGTTTCCAGAAGCGCATCGTCCTGACTGCTGGAGGTTTTCATCTGATAGTCTGTCATGGCGCAGAGCTTGCAGGCCTCTTTGAGCTGTGGTTTTTTAAAGCCCCGGGCCTGGGAATAGATCTCTCTGGCAGCAAAATCCCGGATCCCGTAAATCTGTGTCAGTTCATAAGCATCTTTTCCACTTTCGGAAAGCACCCGAGCAGTATACATCTGGCGCATCTGTTTGCCGATAACGGCGGTGATCATAATGGGTTCAGTATCCTGTCGAAGCAGATCCTGCATTTTTACCAGTGCGGAGTCAAAGTCCTTGTTGCCGATGTCCTTTGTAATGTCGAAGATGGCAGCTTCCAGAACCGGAATGACCACCTGATCAATGTCATATCGGGTGACCTCTTCCTGATCGGTAAAGTGAACAAGCTTGTCAAGCTCCGCATTTAAGACGGTCATGGAACCGCCGGTTTGAAGAATCAGATACCGGCACAGGTCGTCTTTCATGGTTTTTCCGGCGGCGGAGAGCTGCCTGCGGATCCAGGGGATCAATTCCCGTTCTGGCTGATGATTCATGGATACCTGACGGCAGACCGGCTCCATGGCCCCGTACAGCTTTTTCATACGTTTGTCAGGCTTCCACTCCACTGCATCATAGACAAAAAGCAACGTACAGTAGTCCGGTATATCGGAAAAAATCTCCGCCATGGCATTCCGGTCAGCTTCCGGAAAGGAGAAAAAGCCAATGTCCGTAAGCTCCACCATGGAGTGTTCGCTCATCATGGGAATCGCCTCAACCGACTCCTGAAAGGCCTCAATGGAGAAATTCTCCTGGGTAAAGCGGTGATAGTTAAAATCCTCTGTGAGAGGGTCGATCAGTTTTTTCTTCAGCGTTTTACGGCAGGTCTCAATCAGAAAACTCTCTTCCCCGTAAAACACATACATGGGAGCGAACTCGCCGGTTTTCAGGTCTTTTTTGAACAGTTGATACCCGTCAGGGGCATCGCTTTTCTTTGTTTTTGCCATTGTTTACTCTACCTTGATGGTAATTGTTCCGTTTAAATCTGTTCGATAAAGGGTGGCACCGATATTATTAATCCGTGTCAGAGTCTCCGGTGCAGGATGCCCGTAGTGATTATCTCCCACGGAGATGACGACCTGTTCCGGTGTGACGGCGGTGAGCAGCGCATCCGTTGTGCTGTATTTGGAGCCATGGTGCCCGGCAATCAGCACATCCACGTCTGGAATCTCTTTCTGTTGCAGCAGCATTCGCTCAGTGTCGCCGTCCATGTCCCCGGTAATCAGTGTGGTGATGTTTCCTACAGTTCCCAGAACGCTGAGCCCCGCTTCGTTGGATTCACCGTCGTTGACCGGCGCAAATATATGAACCGTGTCACTTCCAAAGGACACGTCTGCGTCAGCGGTGACAAAATACAGCCGGGTGCCTGTTTCCTCTGCCAGACTGACGATCTCATCCCGGTTTTCGTGTGGCATATCAGGTAGCGCAATCACATCCACATGGATCCGCTGCATCAGCTGGGGAACACCGCCCACATGATCGTCGTCATAATGGGTGAGAATCAGAAGGTCCAGCCGGTTTTGTCCCCGGGCGGCAAGATGATCTGCGGCTACGTCTCCCACAGCGGAAATATTTCCACCGCAGTCGATCATTACGGTAGTTCCACCATGGCTCTGGAGCAGGATACACTGCCCCTGTCCCACATCCAGAATGGTGGTGGATGGGGTCAGCCCGTCCAGCTGGATAAAAAGAATCGTGACGAAAAGGGTACATACGGTGCAGCAAAGAGGGATGATTCTGCGGACAGGCTGGGGACGGGTCAGCAAAAAGATCATAAAGTACAGCAGAAGCAGCCAGATCACGCTGATGCCGTTGTCTGTATATAGCTGTGCAAAGGGGAGCCGGGCGAGCATCCCTGCAACAAGATCCACATACCGGAAGAAACAGGATATGACCCATCCACCAATGGACGCAGCCCCGGGAAAGATCAGTCCCAGAAGTGCAGTGACCAATGAACCGCCGAAGCATATGGATATGGCAGGTGCGGTGAGCAGATTGGTAACCGGAGATACAAGACTGATGCTTCCAAAATAGACAGCTGTCAGGGGAATCGTCATTACCATAGCGGAGAAGGTAACAGCCATGGAAGATGCACAGAATCTGCGCAGACGTTTGCGAATCTTTCCGCCCTTCCGTTTCTTCCCGAGAAAAAGATTCAGCAGCTTCCGGTCAAACAGGGTGATGCCGATTACAGACAGAAAACTGAGCTGAAGCCCCCAGTTTACGATACACCATGGGTTTTCGGCCATAAGAATGGACAGTGCCAGAGAAAGACTGGTGGGGACATCCCGTTCCCGTCGAAAGAGATTAGCACAGAGCAAAAGACTCTGCATTGTGGTGGCACGAACCATACTGGGGCTGCACCCGGTGATAAAGGTGAAGCCGATAATTATGGGAATGCCGATCAGAGATTTCAGACGCCGGTGTTTCAGAACCAGAATGTACACCATGGACAGCAGCACGGAAAGATGCATGCCGGAAAGGGCAAGGGCGTGATAGATCCCTGAGGCCTTCAAGTTTGCAGTGGACAGGTCCGTCATCTGACTGCGGTTGCCGGTGGTCAGTGCCATGGCAAAGCCCAGTGTATCTGCCGGAAAAGCCCGTGAGAGAGATATTTCCAGCTTGTGGGCGATTACCTTAGAGAGATATTTGAATGGGATGCTGTCACAGGGGAGAATGAAAATGTCCTTTCTGCCGTATCCATAAAGAAACACATCCTCTGAATAGGCATAGAAGGAACCCTCGGAAGCACTGTCAGAAAGACGCAGGGTTCCGGTAAACTGATCCCCGGGTTTCAAAGCTTCATCCGTGGTGAGCCATACAACTGCATTTTGTGTGGTATCAGGGAAATACAGCTTCGCACGAACCCGGATGCCATAGGCGGTCGGGGTGCTGTAGTCCACGGCCTCTCCGGTGACAGGCATTGTGGAGCCTGCATATTTCCGGGCGGGAGAGACGGTAAATACCTGACAGCGCAGACCAAGGAGAATGCCGACGGCGACACCAAACAGGATCAAAATCAGCCGAAGCTCTCTGGAGTGGCGGAGAAGCAGGAGCACGACACCGGCGCACAGACATAACCCCACCAGCAGGAGCATCAGCCCAGGCGGTGCCTGTACAAGGCAGGAGAGTGTACCCACACAGAGTGCGGAAAGAAAAATCATCAGCACACGCATGTTTACCCCCTCCTTCAGAGCTATTGTACCATTTTACAGAAAAAATGTCGAGTATAACAACATGGCAGCACCGATGTTCGGTGCTGCCATGAAAGATTTAATTAAAGCTGCCCATTTCTTTTCCTGCGATCACATGGAAATGCAGGTGGTGTACGGTCTGGCCGGCATCTGCGCCACAGTTGGTGACCACACGGAATCCATCCTGGAAGCCCATCTGTGCGCTGAGCTTGGCGATGACGCCGAAAATGTGTCCAATCACAGGCTCCATCTCCTGATCGACAGCAGCGGCAGAGGCCACATGTTTTCTGGGGATCACAAGAAAGTGGGTGGGGGCAAGAGGCTCGATGTCCTTGAATGCGAAACAGAACTCGTCCTCATATACCTTGGTTGTGGGGATCTCCCCGTTCATGATTTTGCAGAAAATACAGTTTTCCATAGCAATCACTCCGTTGTCTTAGCGTGTGCGGAAACAAAGTTATCCACCATAGCAAGGGCGTTGTCCAGCATCAGAGGATCCTTGCCACCGCCCATTGCGGAATCAGGCTTACCACCGCCACTGCCACCGGTGATGGTGGTGACGGTACGGATCAGCTCGCCGGCCTTGATGCCCCGCTTCACGGCTTCCTTGCCGCAGACAGCGTTAAAGGTGATCTTTCCGTCGGAGACGGCGGAGAGAACAGCAACAACTTTGTCGTCCTTATCCCGGAGCATGTCACCGATCTTTCTCAGTGCGCCGGCGTTCATGTTGTTCAGGGTGGCAGTGATTACGTTCAGACCAACTACCTGCTTTGCAGCGTAGAGGAAACGCTCTGCATCGCTGGCCAGAAGCTTGGACTGCATCTGATCCAGCTGCTGACGAAGTTCCTTGGTTTCCTTCAGAGTCTGCTCCATCTTGGTGTAAAGCTCTGCAGGGGTGGTCTTCAGTGCTGCGGATGCACGGCGGAGCAGCTGGGTGTTGGCAACTGCCAGCTTCAGGTTTTCCTTGCCTACAACTGCTTCAATACGGCGTACGCCGGAAGCAACAGAGCCCTCAGAGATGATCGCAAAGCCGCCGATTCTGCCGGTGTTGGTAAGATGGGTGCCGCCGCAAAGCTCCTTGGATACATCGCACATGGAGACGACCCGGACTTCGTTTCCGTACTTCTCACCAAACAGCGCCATTGCGCCTTCTTTCTTGGCTTCGTCAATGGACATAACACGGGTGTTGATGTCGTAGCCTTCCAGAATTGCGTCATTGACAAACTCGGAGATCTGACGGATCTCGTCATCGGTGATGGCAGAGAAATGGGTGAAGTCAAAACGGAGGTGATCGGGAGTGTTGAGAGAACCTGCCTGATGGACATGATCGCCCAGAACATGCTGGAGAGCAGCCTGAAGCAGATGAGTTGCGGAATGGGCACGGGAGATGGCCTGACGACGCTCGGCAGAGACTTCACCGGTCACGGTGTTTTCCACGGTCAGGCTGCCGGAGACCTGCTTGCCATAGTGGAGGTACTTGTCAGCCTTGTCCTTCTGTACATTGGTGACTTCAAATACGCTGTCGCCCAGGGTGATGAT
>CAZFGL010000014.1:0-27986 GCA_964518645.1 uncultured Oscillospiraceae bacterium
GGGAGGTGGGGCGGTGAAACCGCCCCGGAGGGGTTGTTACCGCAGCGAGATTACAAACTGCCCCGGAAACTTTCAGCCTTCCAATCCCTCAGTCAAAACCTTCGGTTTTGCCAGTTCCCTTTGCACAAGGGAGCCTCTGATGCTCTGAAACTTTCAACATTGTACGTTGTTACCAGCGCACCTGCGCAACCACCGGGAGAGCGGCGCTTGCGTAGCCAGCCGCCGTCGTAGAAACGAGGCGCAGTAACTGTCTCAGGAGGGGTGTTCCAAGAGGGGACGCCCCAAACAGGTTCCAGCGCAGCGAACCTGTTTGGGAAAGGACGAGCAGCGGCATGAGCGCGCTTTTCGGCTTCAGCCGGAAACAAGCGATATAAAGCTTGCGAGGACGCGGTTGCTCTTTCCCCTCTTTCTGTCAACACAGAAAGGGGGCCGTCGGAGACACTTACTTAGGTTTCAACGATGCAGGTAAAAACGAACTGCCCCCGAAACTTTCGCCCTTCCACTCCCTCAGTCAAAACCAGAACATATTGCAGGAAGCGTCCACCCTCCTGTGGACGCTGTGGAAAGATAAAATGCGCCCATCCTGTCTGAAAATAAAGTGCCAACCCTATGCTGCCAGCTTATTGTTTTTTTTTTTTTTGATAGACTAGGCTTATATGTATCCCCTACCAGCAGCAAGAGAAAATGTTTTTTGCTGGCAGGGGGTAACGCACTTGTTATTTTTTAAGGAGGACGTCATAATGAGAAAATGGATGGCACTGGTTCTTGCTGTAGCTATGATGCTGAGCATGGCCGCCTGTGGAGGAGAAACGGCAAGCTCTGCTGTGCAGGAATCCGCTTCTGAGGCAGTTTCCGGCATGGTAGAAGAGGAAAGCGCACCGGCTGAAGCGGTAGAAAGCGTAGCAGAAGAGCCGGTGGAGGAAGAGTCCCTTGTCGGAGAAGACGAAGCGGAGCCTGTTGTGGAAGAACCTGAGACGGTTACGTCTACCGACTATATGACCATTGACGGTATTTTTGTGGACGAATCCTATGTGGACAAGGACTCTGACAGTATTCGCATGGTATACCTGTTCTATACCCTGACTACCCCGGCAGAAAACCTTCGTGTGGACAGCAAATCCGTAAAGCTGACCTTCGGTGGTGTCAACACCTATGAGTCGGAACATTATAGCGGAACCTGCACCTATATGCCCAGCTTTTACTACAGCTCTTATCTGGAAGATGTTTATGTAGGGGATACTCTGAAGGTGGTCGAGACCATTAAGGTTCCCGTTGGGGAGCTGAGCGAAGGCAAGGAGATTACACTGGCAAAGAGTCAGGTGCCTGATATTGAAAAAATCAGAATCTCTACAGACGACATTCAGTTCTGTGACAGCCCCGAAGCCATTGCAGAAATTGTAGATCCGGAGGGCTATGCGCTGGAACTCTATAACCGGACACCTGCGGACGCTGCAACGGTTTCTCAGGTAAAAGCAGCGATCAACGGTTATTACTGGTCTGCCTATGTAAACTCTACCTCTTACGAACTGGAGTTCTATGAGCCCAACAGCTTTGAGATGCGTGTAAAAGCTCTGGGTGTCAGCAACAGCGGAACATACGAGGTAATGAACGGCTACGTTATGTGTACCTACACCGAGACTGGAATCGTTCTTGAAATTCCTTACACCTGGGGTGCAAACGATATTGACCTGGATGTGGTCGCTGCACTGGACGTAAAGCAGGGATAATATGAAACTGCAACGGCTGGTACCGATGGTGCTGCTCATGACATTGCTTGTTTCATGCAGCAGCGATACCTACAGCCCGTCATCAAATGAAGGAGCTTCGTCAGTTGTACCTTCGGAGCCTGCCCAGAGTGTTTCCGTGCCGGAGGAGCAGCCTGCGGCAGCGACCACGGCAACGGGGCATGATGCAGAGGAAATCTACACCAGCATTATGGAAGCAGAGTATCTGGATGCCGGAGCTGACTATGAAATGATTCAGGGGATAGAATCGGATGATCCCCGGATACAGGGACTGATTACAAATTTGACGCAGCTGCACCAGTGCAGTGGCAGATTTGTGCGTGAGTATCCGGGCGTTTTTTTGACGTATATATCGCGGACGCAACTTTTTATCTGAGCGATGGCGGTATGTACTGTCGTCTAAGCTATAGTCATGCTCCGGGTGAGCTTGAGGATGGAATTCTGAATTACAGTACCAAAGACGGCTATATCTATGAATTCCATACCCAGGTGCAAGGCGGAGCCGATGGGGATTCAGAGGGGTTTGAGGTTCATATTGGGGCTGAAAAACTGTATATCTCTCAGGGAGCCATAGAAAAAATACTGATCCGGGATGATGATTTTGTCGAAGAAGAATCAACGTCATACGCAGAAACAAGTCAATATGAGACTTTGTGCGAGGATCTGGGGGCGATTGTAACCAGTCGTTTTGAAGACGCTGACTATGCTATAGAGTATAATGACACAGACAATTGTGTGAATATCTATATCGAATCGCCCTATGAAAACAAGGATTTACGGGCGGAACTGGCTTCAAAAGATACTGAGTCTACAGAATCATGGTATGATTTCTGTTCCAGTTTTGAAACAATATGCGACACTATGTACACGATTACAGGTGTTGGATATGGCCCTGACCATTGTTCCGTCTATATGGTGGATACCATTCTACCGGAAGGGGTATATGGAGAAAAGGACTATGTCTTGCGGGCAGATGACGGCCTGATCACTTACAACTACGCCGATACCGTTTCTGCCGGAACTGCCTCTGACAGTCCCTCCGGCAGCAGTACCCCCCACGATTAACAAAGAAGTGGAGCCGACCGGCTCCACTTCTTTTCCTTCTCCCGAAACTTCCGGCATTTCACTCCCTCAGTCACCCCCGGTGCGCAAGTGTCCCCATTGCAGAAAAAACCGACCTGCTTCGGCAGGTCGGTTTTTGACACTTCCCTGACCGGTATTACAGGGAAATTATCCGTTGAAGTCCAGTGTGATCACATCGGTGGTGACGATCTCCGTCCAGGTGTCTGCATTGGTGATCCGCAGGTTCATTTCAATGGTTTCCACCTGCTCAATGCTGTCCAGATTCAGATCGCTCAGATCCATCATGTACATGCCGTCCACCAGATGGGTGCCGTCCCGGAGGGAGGACCAGAGTCCCACATTCTCCATGAAGCCGTTGACGGACACGTTTTCCGCATAGATGTTCACGTTCTGACCGCTGTTGTTGGTCATGAAGAATACCACGGTGCCGTCCCAGATCAGATCCTGCTTCAGACCACGGCAGATCACCCGGATCCCGCCCTGATCGTAAACCACATTGCCGGATTCGTCCAGAGGCTGCTCATAGCCATAGGCGGAGGTGGGCAGGGAGATCAGATCGGTGACTGCCAGCGTGTCCCAGGTGTCAGCGTCCTGAATTTCCAGGAAGAACTGAAGCTCTGCCACGGTGGTGATGCCGGACTGCTTCAGGGTGGAGTTCATCAGGGTGATGGTCTCGTTGGATTTCTTCCCCGGGGCAACGGTGGCGTACAGGGATGTGTAGGGCATCATAAAGCCGTTGACGGAGAGATCTTCCGTAGTGATCAGCACGTTCTGCTGGGTGTTGTTCTCCAGAAGGAAGGTGATCTCCGGTCCCAGCCAGCCGTCGGTATAGCCGGTGGCGGTGACCTTTACACCGCCCTCGTCATAGATGACCGTCTCTGCAACGGTGATCTCGGCGGTGTTTCCTGCGGTTTCTTCCGTGGCTTCCCCGGCGGGGGAGGTCTGGGTGTCGTCTCCGGCCTCAGCTGTGGACTGGGCGGCAGGGGCGGAGTTCGGGGGGATCAGGTCATTGCTTCCGGAGCATGCCGAGGTAAGCAGCATGGCCAGTATTCCAAGAAGAAGCAGCGCGGTTTTCAGTACCTTTTTCATGTCATATCGCTCCTTTTTTGTAACAGTTTATCCTTCGATGACCCTATTATAGCAAAGGAGCAGACGGGATGTTGCCCCCAAAAGGGGGGAATTAGTCCAGAGAACCGGAGGTTTTCAGAGTGGGAAGCCGGTGGGCGGAGAGCCTGGCGTTTACATCCAGCACGGTGCCCCGGTGCTGATTGAAGGCGATCATCAGCACTGCGTCCCGGGGGATCCGGGCATACAGGGGTGCCATGCCGTAGAGGGTCAGCGCCCGCTGGGTCTCCTCCAGATCCATTCCTGCACCGTAGCACAGCCGGAGGATATAATCCCGCTGACGGGTGTGCTTCTCCTGGGAGAGCAGCTTATAGCCGAACCGCTCCGGAAGATCCGCCAGAAGAAAGACCTCCTGCTGGGTTTTTTCGTACTTTTTCAGCATTTTGTGCATGTACTGGGAGAAGAGCCGGTCTCCTTCCAGAAGCTCCTCCTGATTTTCTCTGAGAAAAGCGTCCGCACCGGTGGTGCTTTTCAGGATGTGGGACAGCTCGTCGGTGGATTTTTGGGACATAACGTTTCCTCCTGTATGAAAATATGGTATAATCGGGACAGAAAATGGTGAAAGAGGGAGAAAGCATGACGCTGAAACAGGAACTTGTCCTTTCCGAATACCGGCAGGTGGCGGATATTCAGCCGGATCACGGGATCAGTCTGGTGCAGCATGTCCGGACGGGAAAATTCTATGTGAAAAAGCATCTGACCGTATACAGCGCCGACGTTTATCGGCAGCTCTGGGGAAGGCCGGTGCCCAATACCCCCAGAATCTACTATGTGGCAGAGGATACTGCCGGCCTGACAGTGATCGAGGAATATATCCCCGGCGATACTTTGGAGGAGATCCTGAAAGCCCGGCGGGTGCTGACCGAAGGGGAGGTCATATCCATCACCCGGCAGCTGTGCCGGATTTTACAGGCGTTCCACAACGGCACCCCGGCCATTGTGAACCGGGACATCAAGCCCTCCAATATTAAGATCTCCCCGGACGGGGTGGTGAAGCTGGTGGATCTGAATGCAGCCAAGTGGATCCGGGCAGATGCACGGAAGGACACGGTGCTGCTGGGTACCCCCGGGTACGCCGCCCCGGAACAGTATGGCTTCGGCCCCTCCAATGTGCTCACGGACATTTACGGGGTAGGGGTACTGATGAATGAAATGTGCACCGGCGGGCTTCCCGGCCGGATAAACGTGGAAGGCAGGCTGGGGAAGGTGATCCGGAAATGTGTGGAGCTGTCCCCGGATGCCCGGTATCAGAGCATGGACGAGCTGCTTGCGGCGCTGGACAGGCTGGGACAGCAGGAAAAGCAGCCCTCCGGTTCCGGCAGCTGGCGTAGATTTCTCCCGCCCGGCTTTCGGGGGGACAATGTCCTTGTGTGGCTGCTGTCGGGGCTGGGGTATTTTCTCCTGCTGGATCTGGCTGCCAGCATGGGGGGAAAGACACCGATGGAGCGGACGCTCAGCGGGATATTCTTCGGGGCGATGGCCTTTGGAATCATCCTGTTCACGGGGAACTATCTGGGGGTCCAGAACCAGTTCCCGCTGACCCGCAGTCCACGGCTGTGGTTGCGGATTCTGGGAATCCTGCTGGTTGACGGGGTAATTGCGCTGGTCTGCATATTCTCTCTGGGGGTCATCATGACATGGTAAGCCCCCGGGGTTATTCTAACAGAAGCGGGGGCATTTTGTTACCCCCAAAAGGGTAGAAAAAAGGGTCTGCTGCATTTCGCGGCAGACCCTTTCCGTGAATTTAGATGTTGTTTGCCGCCATAAATGCGGAGTAGTTTGCGTAGCGCATGTTGCCCTTCAGGAACTGGTTGGGGGTATCCAGCAGCTGCTGGGACTGCATGCCGTGGGCACGGGTGATCTGGGCATCGCCCACCACATAGTATTCCGGTGCGGTGCCGAAGAATGCCTCAGCCTCGTCCACACAGGGACGCACGCCACCGTTGACAACCACGGAGTCGAAGGTCTCTTCTCCAATGGTGCCGTCCTTGAGCCGGTAAACAGCCTTGCCACCGTCCACGGACAGGATCTGGGCATGGTCGATCTCCCGGATGGCCTTGTACTTCTCCTTCAGGATCCGCAGGGTGTTGGGGGCGTCATGGCCACCGATGTTGTTGCCCATGGTGGAGCGGGTGATCAGGGTGACCTCGTGGCCGGTGTCGGTCAGGTACATGGCGCATTCCATGGCGCTCATGGCACCGCCAACCACCACGACCTTCTTGCCCAGATCCTGCTCCCGGCCGAATACCTCGATGGGATGGAGGGCGGTATCTCCACCGGGGATGTCAAGGCGCATGGGCGCACCGCCGGTGGCGGCGATGACAGCGTTGTAGCCCTCTGCCTCGATCATTTCGGGGGTGGCCTCGGTGTTCATCAGGAACTTGACACCCTTCTTCCGGCACTGTTCGATCTCCCAGTCCTTATATCGCTTGATGCCCCACTTGCCGTAGGTGTAGTCGGCGTGGATGGACTGACCGCCCAGCACGTCGGACTTCTCGTAAACGGTCACATCGTGACCCCGGTCAGCACAGACCATGGCTGCACGGAGACCGGCAGGGCCACCGCCGATGACGGCAACCTTCTTGCCACCCTTGGAGGGGGCGAACATATCCTTATAGACAGTTTCCAGACCGAAGATGGGGTTCACGGCGCAGATGGCGCTGTGGCAGGCATCGCAGCGGAGGCAGGGGGTAATATCCTCGCCCCGCTCTTCGATGATCTTCAGGAGATAATCGGGATCGCAGTTGTAGGTGCGGGCCATGAATACCATGTCGGCCTTCCCCTCTGCGATGGCCTTCTCGATCACGTCGGGATCCTGGAAGCCGCAGGCGGGGGCGATGACCGCATTGACACCGGCAGCCTTCAGCTGGGCGGTGTATTCCAGTGCGGGAGGTGCATCCTCGGGGAAGATGTAGGTTGCGGGGTGCTCGCCGTAGGCTCTGGGGGGACGGACATGATAAATGTCCACATACTCGTCCCAAATCTTCAGCATGTCGATCCACTCAGGATCAAAGGCAGCGGTGAGCTGCATGGAGATCAGGAAATAGGGGCCGCAAAGCTCCCGGATCTTCTGGAGCATCTCTGTGGTGGCACGGCAGCGGTTCTCAAGACATCCGCCGTACTGGTCGGTACGGGTGTTGGCCTGTGCGGACAGATCACCGATGGGGGTGACCTCCACCACGTCAAAGCCGAGACCACGATATTCCAGCGCGTCGTTGGCAATGTCTTCGATCCAGTTTTTCAGTTCTTCCGGGGAAGCCATGTGCTTTTCTCCGCCGGGGCCACCGCCAAAGCCCATGCCACCCATACCACGGGAGGACATGCCGGGACGGCCTTCGGTGCCGATCTTATGATTTCTGGGGCCCTTGTGCATACCGGGAGGGCCTCCGGGACCGCCGGGGCCAAAGGGGCCGAAGCCACCGCCGGCCTTGGGCTCGGAGAAGCTCAGGTTGGAGGGCATGCGGCGATGGGACTGCATCAGGCACAGACTGCCATGGGCATGTACCCGGTCGATCATGCGGATGACGTAGTTATGAACGAAGGCGTTGTTCATGGGGAACAGAGCAGCGTCGCCCCACAGATCACGATCCATCTCCGTCAGGGTGGCGGAGGGCATGGTGATGACAGAGGCACCGTTTTTGGCAGCGTTCTCCACAAAACGGATGGTACCCTCAGCAGGGAAGTTTTCGGGGCCCTGCTGTTCCTGAGAGTTGCACTTGCTCATACCCATACGGGTACGGATCACAACGTCTCCGACCCGGATGGGGGTCAGCAGGTGTTTGTACTTGTGATTCATAAACATCCTCCTTGCAGACAGATTATTTCGATATCTTATTTTATCAGGATTTCAGGGGCATTACAACTACAGGATGAAACCCGGATGGTCTGTTTATCCATGAAAAACGGAATTTTTGTATTGGGTTCTAAATGATAAATGTGGGAAAAAACGTAAAAATTTTTGTACTTCATGCCAGCAGGTCTTGACTGGATTTTTCCTTGGCGTTATAATGTAATTTACTAAAATAGATAAGTTATATCATCATGCCTGTGGAGGCGTTTGTATGACAGATAAGGAACTGAAAAAACTGAGCCGGGTGCAGCTGCTGGAGCTGCTTCTGGAGCAGACCCGCCGGGCGGATGATCTGGAGCAGCAGCTTCAAAATGCCCGTGAGCAGCTTCGCTCACGCAGTATTCAGGTGGAGGAGGCGGGCAGTCTTGCAGAGGCGGCCCTGGAGCTCAACGGGGTGTTTTCCGCAGCCCAGCAGGCGGCGGATCAGTACCTGCAAAATGTACGCAGCCGGAACGTGATTCTGGACGAGGCCCGGCAGGAGGCCCAGAAGATTCTGGAGGACGCAAAGCGCCGGGCGGAGAACCTTGACCGGGAGACGGAAGAGGCGTGCAGACGAAAAACGGAAAAGGCGGAGCAGGAGGCCCGGCGCTACTGGACAGAGCTTACCGGGAAATTCACCGCATATATGGAGCAGCATCCGGAACTGAAACGGAACCTGCTCGATCAGCAGTCCCTGAAACGGACTCGCAGCCTGTGATTTTATCCTGAAGGAAAGGGAGGCTTCCAGGTGGATCGCACCATTGAGACAAGAACACAGGAACTGAATAAGAGACGCCGCCGGAGACGGCGGTGGAAAAACGCGCTGGTGGCTATGGCCTGCGTGGTGGTGTTCTGCACCACATATGCTCTGATTCTTCCCGCAATCACTGCGGAGGCGGAGACTTTCTGCGGCAAAGAGGCCCATGAGCATACCGATGAATGTTATGAAAAGACCCTGATCTGCGGGAAGGTGCAGGGGGATCCGTCCCATGTACATACCGGGGACTGTTATGAGACCCACCGGGTGCTGACCTGTACCCTGACGGAGACCCCGGGACATGCCCACACCGATGCATGTCGGCAGGTTCAGAAGGAGCAGATCTGTACCCTGACTGAGTCCTCCGGCCATACCCATACCCAGGCATGTGAGACCCTGCGGGAGGAATGCGTCTGCGGGCTGGAGGAAGGGGAGACCCATACCCATACCGGGGAATGTTATACCCAGATCGTGGAGTATACCTGTGGCATGGAGGAAGCGCCGGGACATACCCATACAGGGGACTGCTTCCGGGAGACGGTGACCTGTACCTGCGGTATGGAGGAGACCCCGGGACATACCCACTCTGAGAGCTGCTACAGCAATCAGGAGGTGCTGGTCTGCGGTGTGGACAACCACAGCGCCTCGGACCATGTACATACGGATGCATGCTATGAAAAGACCCGGATCTGTGATCTGGAGGAGCATACCCATTCCGAGAGCTGTTATTCCGACCCGGATGCGGATCGGGAGACGGCGGCGGACTGGGAGGCCACCCTGCCCCAGCAGCTGACGGGAGAATATACCGTGGATGCGCTCCGGATGGCGGAGAGCCAGCTGGGATATACCGAAAGCACCCGGAACTATGTGGTGACAGAGGATGAATCCCTCAAGGGCTATACCCGGTACGGTGACTGGTACGGGGATGCCTATGGGGACTGGTGCGCCATGTTCGTGTCCTTCTGTCTCCATTATGCCGAGGTGGAGGATTTTCCGCTGGATGCAAACTGCCAGAGCTGGATTCAGGAACTTGAGATCCGGGAGCAGCTGAGCTATCAGGCGGATCCTGAGAATTATCATAAATATTACGTCTCCACCGCCGGGTATGAGCCGGTTCCCGGAGATGTGATCTTCTTCAACTGGGACGAAAATCCCGACGCAGACCATGTGGGTCTGGTATGTGAATTTATCCCCGCTACGGAGCATTCCGTCGCCGGGGTGCGCACCATCGAAGGAAACTCCGGTGACCGGGTGCAGTATGTCCGTTATGATCTGGATGACAGCCGGATCATGGGCTACGGCCGTCTGCCGGAGCAGGCGTTCTACTGCGGCAAGACCGGACATATCCACGACGACTGTGGAGAATGTCCTCTGGAGGCCCATATCCATGACGAAACCTGTCTGGTGAAGCCCCCCTATGTCCCCACGGAGGAGGAGCAGAGCCGGATCGACTATGTGGCAGAGCTGATTGGACAGCTTCCCGAGGTGGATCAGATCGAGGCAGAACTGGCCACTCTGGAGGCGGGCGAGGATCAGGATGCTCTTGAAGCATACTATCTGGCTCTCTCCCGGCAGGCGCTGACTGTATGGGCCTGGTATGAGGAACTGGATGAGACCCTGCAGGAGCTGGTGCCCGGGCGGGAGAAACTCCTGAGCCTGACATGGCTCTGGGAAGCCCAGACCCTTGAGAACACTGCGGAACAGCAGGTCTATCAGGTGAACCAGTATAAACAGGCTGTGACCACCATAGCTTATGGTGCTTCTGTGAAGGAAGCGCTGGGGACAGATATGCAGTTCCTGGCGTGGGATGCCATTGTGGTGGAAGCGGACAGCGATGGAAATCTGTATGTGTCCCAGTACATTCAGGATAACAGCAATAAGCAGACGCTGAAGGCGGAGACCGAGGACGGCTTCGTGCTGCTGCTGTACAATACCCCGGTGGATGCCGCCGAGGACGATCCGGTCACCGTGGACTTTGACTATAAAACCACATCCCCTTATCAGGCAAGCGGCTATGGTGTGGTGTCCTTTGACGGTGCCAGAGCCGGGAGAGCCGCAAATACGGGGCTTACTGTGGTTAAGGCTGCGGATACCAGTAAGCTGATTGAGGTAAACCTGTACGACTACGGAACGAATATTAACACCCTGTATAACAGCAACAAAAAGTACCCCGGCTTCCAGCAGGATAATGGTACGAAAGGCGTAAGCTCAATTGGGCAATACAGCATGAACTTCGGCAACAATATCACGGCGGATCTTGCGGCGGGAAATGGCAGCGTGACCAATCAGGGCGGCGATATCAATAAGACAGCAAATGGTGCAAACAGCCCCATTGCAGATGCGATGCAGTCCACACTGGGAAAAGACGGCTATCCTGCCCTTGCGGACGGCACCAGCCTCAGCTATCTCTTCACCCAGAACACCTATGCCACGAAACAGAATACCGCCAGCATCAACGGCCTGTTCAAGTATAACGACACCACTGGCGCCTACAGCTTTAACAGCCGGGAGAACCATGCCCAGTTTGATGCGAGCACGAATTCCTTTGTTCTGTATGATCAGATTATTACCTCCAACTTCATCATGTATCCCTTCGGAAACTTCCTGCCCTTCAACGACATCAGGACGCAGGCCACGCAGGCAAGCACGATTAATCGGAGTTATTTCGACGGCATTAAGACCGATGCTGAGACGAAGTATAAGGCTGGCAAGGGTGACGAGTACAATACTCTGAAAACGGCGATGAGTGATTTTGTCACGGCCATGGATGCGCAGAAGAAAAATACAACGTGGGGCGCTGTAGAATGTGTGAATACATATTTTGAAAAAGCAGGTATCCCCAAAACCTTTACCAAGGCAGATCTTACAAATATCTACTCCATTGACTATGACGAACCCACAGACTTCTACTTCGGCATGGAGATGAAGATGAAGTTTATCCAGCCCAAGGACGGCCTGACCGGTAAGGATACCAATGCTGACGGCATCCCGGATTACCCCATGTACTTCTACTTCACCGGTGACGACGACGTGTGGGTGTATGTGGACAACAAGCTGTTTTTGGATCTGTCCGGCATCCACCGGCATGTGGGCGGCGAGATCGACTTCCAGAACGGTCTGGTCAAGTATTACGCACTGAGCAAAGAGACCGGCGATGTGGCCAAAGATCCATACAAAACAGTCACCTTTGCGGAGATTCTTGGTTCCACAGAGGGGCTCAATGAAAATGGTGCCTTTGAGGATTACACCAGCCATACCTTTAACTTCTACTACATGGAGCGTGGCGCAGGTTCCGGTGTCTGCCGGATGAACTTCAACTTCCCCCTGCTCCATGAAAACTCCATCATCGTGGGTAAGGAACTGTCTGCCGATGCAGAACTGACGCCCATTCTGGGCAATCCTGATTTCCGGTTCCAGGTGCTCAGGGCCAACAAAGAAGAACTGTTCATCGGCCCGGGAGTGACCTATCAGATCCTGAATCAGAAGGGTGAGGAAATCGGCACCGGCACCACCGGTGAAAACGGTGTGTTTACCCTGAAGGCCGGTCAGCGGGCAGTGTTCGCCGGAATCAAGGAGAATCAGGGCGAGTACGTTGTCCGGGAACTGCTGGACGAGAGCGACTTTGATCAGTACGGCACCATTAAGGTCAATGGTACTGCCGCGACAGAAAGCTTGAATGTCCGGGTGGGCAATGAGCAGTTTACCGGGCTCCACAGCCCCGTGAAGGACATGTCGGACGGCACCACCCTGTTCACCTTCAACAACCAGATCACCACCCAAAAGCTGGGCAGTCTTGAAATCACAAAGTCGGTGGAAAGCTACACCCGAAGCTCGACCGAACGGGAATTCCAGATGGAAGTGACTCTGGATGGAGCCCTGCTCCCGGTGGGTACTCCCTATATGGTGGGGGACGAGACGAAAACCGTAGAGACCGTGGGCATGATCTCCCTGAAAGCCGGGGAGACCGCAGTTATTCCCAATATCCTCAGCGGAACCACATTCCAGGTTCGGGAGACGGATGCCTCCTCCAAGGGGTATGTGGTCACCTATCAGATCGACGGCGTACAGCAGAGTGCACCCTGCACCGGGAAAATCAAGAGCAGTACCCAGATCAAACTCCTGGTTACCAATCAGGAAAAGGGCGCAACGGTGACCCTGCCTGTGACAAAGACCCTGACCAACCCGCTGCCGGAGGGCGAGTACGAGTATACATTCAGTATGGTTCAGGTGAACCCTGATGATCCGTCCCAGACTCTGGGTGACCCGGTGACTGCAACGGTGATCCTTTCCGGAGGGGAAACCAAGGCAGAGACGGCCTTTGTCCTGAACTATGTGGAAACGGCACTGGATGCACAGGAAATCCAGTTGCCCGCAACCTTCTGCTACCGGATCACCGAGGTTACAGACCCGGATGATGCCACCGTGGACTGGGATGAATCGGTCTATATGGCAAAGGTCGAGGTGAAACGGCAGGAGGACGGAACCCTCTCCGCTGCCGTCACAGAATTCTATAAGGATGATGAACTCCAGACGGACGGCAACCAGACGGCGGCCTTTGAAAACACCCTGATCGGTTCCCTCAGTCTTACCAAGACCGTGGCAGGGCCTGTAAATGCCGACACGGAGTTTACCTTTAACATCCATCTGGGTGGCTTTACCGGAGACTGCACAACTGTGATCGGGGAAGAAACCGGAACACTCAGCTTTGATGCCTCCGGCAATGGGACGGTGAGCCTGAAGCCGGGACAGACCATTACCCTGAAAGATATCCCCGCCGGAACCCCTTGGAGCATCACCGAGGTGAAGGCACCGGGCTACTCCACCTCCTTTATGGTGGATGAAGGGGAGATCCAGAACGGGGAGACCGTTACCGGTGAGATCGTTCAGAATGGTACTCAGGTGGAATGCATCAATACCGGTGGCTATGAGTTGCCTCAGACCGGTGGCTCCGGCAACCGGATCGGCCAGATCATTGGGCTGTGCATGCTGTTTGCAGCAGGTGCGGCACTGATGCTCCGCCGGAGAAGATTCGCATAAATCCTTCCCTGCCGGATTTGGCAGAGAACCATAAAACAGCACCGCAGGGACATGAACTATCATGCCCCTGCGGTTTTTATATGTCCCGGCTGGCTCCCTTGTGCAAAGGGAGCTGGCAAAACCGCAGGTTTTGACTGAGGGATTGGAACGCCGGAGTTTCCCGGGCAGTACATTGCCTTCGCCGGGGGGGAATATTTCAATCTGCAAATAAAAATGTGGGCTGCCCTGCAATCAGGACAGCCCCCTGTTATTTCATTCAGTCCTCCCAGGGACGGATCCGGTACCGGGCACCCACCCGGTCACAAATGGCCTGACACTGTGCCTCCTCCTCGTGGGTGATGGTGGTGTCAACGGTGGTCATGACGACACACAGCCCGGCCTTGACGCAGCTTTCTGCAAAGGCCAGCATGCCCGGATAGGATTGCTCTCCGAACTTGCCCCGTACCAGTGCCTGATACCGCACGGGATCGGGGTGATTCAGAGAAATGGACACCACATCCACGCATTTTGCCAGCTCCGGGGCAATGTCACGGCCTGCAATAAGACTGCCGTGGCCGTTGGTGTTGATCCGGATGGGCAGATCCGTCCGCTCCTTCAGCCACGCGGCCACCTCCAGCAGCACAGGCAATGCGCAGGTAGGTTCGCCAAAGCCACAGAATACGATCTCGGTGAACTGGCTCAGATCCTCCTTGAGGAACTGCTCCTTCACCTCCTGGGCGGTGGGTTCCCGTTCCAGCCAGAGGCAGTGGCTTTCACCCACATGATCCATGGTCTGCCGGAGGCAGAAGGTACATGCGGCGGAACAGCGGTTGGTCAGGTTTACATAAAGTCCGGTGTGGACACGGTACAGGATTTCCATAAAAGACGTCTCCTTATATTATCATGAACAGCTTAAAATCTCAGCTTTCCGATTACTTCCTCAAAGCATACCCCATCGGTGGTGGGAATGTCAAGCTCTGCGGAGCGTTTCAGGCACAGTTTAATGAAATTTGCAGCGGTTTTTACGGCCTGAGAGAAGGGAACACCCCTGACCACTCCTGCGGCGACTATGGAGGAAAATACATCTCCGGTGCCACTGCGCTGGGGGGCGACCCGGCGAGTCCGATGAATGGAGGGACCGAGATCCGTTTCATAGCAGTAGTTCTCCAGAAATTCACCCCGGGGCACCCCGGTGAGTACCACCTTTTTCGGCCCCTGCTCACAGAGCCGCCGGGCCATATTCAGCAGTTCCTTTTCGGAAAAATGCTCCTGATAGGGGGTGTCGGTGAGAATGCAGGCCTCTGTGAGGTTGGGGGTGAGAATGTCCGCCCAGCCCACCAGAGACTTCATCCCCTGACACATTTCCGGGGTGTAGGTGGGGTAGGGTCTGCCGTAGTCCCCCATGACCGGGTCAATGATCACCCTGGTCCGGTCTGTGGCAAAGTCCCGGATGAACTGCTCCACCAGAGAAATCTGCCGGGCAGAGCCGAGAAACCCGGTAAGGATCCCCTCAAATTGGAGATCAAGCTTCTTCCACTGGGCCATATATGCCCCCATGGAGTCGGTATAATCGTCCCGGTGGAAGCTGGGAAAGCCGGTGTGATTGGAGAAGATGGCGGTGGGCAGGGGACAGCACTGGATCCCCAGATGGGAGATCAGAGGCAGCGCCACAGCGATGGAGCACCGGCCGAAGCCGGACAGATCGTTGATCACTGCGATTTTTTTCTGATTGTTATGGGACATGGTTTTCCTCCCTTTATAAAGGACGGGCAGCTTATCCGCCGTGCCGGAAGTATTTCGTCAGTCCGGCGGCCTCCAGCGGGGCAGCGATCCCGTAGAACAGCAGGATCCCCACGAGCCCCTCTGCCACAAGGCCGGGAATTTGGGCTGCCCCGGTGACGAAGCTGCCATAGAGCAGGGATCCGCCCAGAAAGTATCCGGCCACCATGGTAAGGATCCCCGCAAGTACCCCAAACAGAGTCCGCGGGGCGCGCAGAGCCGGGATCTGCCCGGGCTTTTTTGCGATCCGGGACACAAGAAGTCCCATCAGACTCTTGATGATCAGGGTGGGCAGCGCCCATTGGGGATAGCTCAGAAGATCTGACAGCATGGAGCCGATCCCACCTGCGAAGGCCCCTGTCCAGGGGTCACAGTAGACGGCAAACAGCAGGATCATGCAGTTTCCCAGATGGGCATAGCCCAGGGGGATCTGAAACTGAAAAATACTGGTGGATATGGCCACCAGAGCTGCACCCATTGCAGCCATGGTAAGCCGATGGATATTGGATCTCATCAGAAATCTCCTCTTTCGGAAGAAGTGGAGATTTGCGCAAATCTGGATGGAATACAGTATACAACGGGACTGGCATTTTAAAAAGCGCCAGTTTTTCGATTTTTTATGGTATCAGTTTCCTGTAAAATCGGGATTGACAAGAGGGCAGCCCTGTGATAAAATTTGATTCAAAAAATGAACAGTTCGTAAAATGAACCAATAAAGGAAGGACGGGGACGCTATGGGCTATCGAGGGAAGATCTGCGGTGTGGTGCTGGAGGTGCTGTACCGGGGGATTCGGATTCTGGGAAAGGTGGACAGCGAGGTAAAAAGAGAACTGTCTCAGCTGCCCCCGGGGGTGGTGATCCGGATCTCCGTGACGGCGCTGGAAGGGCCGGATCTGTCCTTCCGGGTATATGGCGGTGTGCCGGAAAAGACAGAACTGCCCCCGGACATACATATTATATTCAAAAGCGAGAAAATGGCCTTCCGGGTGTTTACCGGGAGGATGAGCGTGGCAGGGGCCTATGCCGCCCACAGCTTCGTCCTCCGGGGGAATATCAACGAGACCATGGGGGTGGTGCGGATCATAGAACGGGTGGAGGGGTATCTGTTCCCACGGTTTATGGGGAAACGGATCCTGAAGGCACTGCCCCGGCGACAGTACCCGGTGCCGCTGGTATATCTGCGACTGCTCCCCGGCCGATAAAAACCATGAGAACGTGAGAAAAGGAGAAGCTTATGCTGCCAGTTTATTATGAATATCACAACCCTGTAAAAATTCTCTCCGGGGAAGGGGCGCTGGAGAATATCCCCTATGAGTTCTACACCCTAAATGGGAAAAAGCCCCTGCTGCTCAGTGACCCGGGGCTGGTGTCCGCCGGGGTGGTGGACATTCTGAAAAAGGCCATCGCACCACTGAAGCCCGGGGCGGAGTATACCCGGATTCCCCCGGACAGCTCCACCGAGGTGGTCAATGAGATCGGGGCATTTTACCGGGAGACAGGCTGTGACAGCATTCTTGCGGTGGGCGGAGGCAGTGTGATCGACACCGCCAAGGGTGTCCGGATGCTCCTGTCCCAGCAGGGGGAGAATGTGGAGAATCTGATGGGCTGTGAGGTGCTGACTGCCGGGGTACATATCCCCTTCGTGGCAGTCCCCACCACCGCCGGCACAGGCAGTGAGGTCACCCCGGTGGCTGTGATCTCCAATCCTGCCCGTCAAGTGAAGCAGGAATATATCTCCGGCCATCTGCTGCCGGATGTGGCGGTGCTGGATGTACAGATGACCATGACCCTGCCCGCAAGAATCAGCGCCATCACCGGGCTTGATGCCCTGTGCCACGCCATTGAAGCCTATACCTGTTTGCAGAAAAACCCAATGTCCGATGCCTGCGGGGAGGCGGCCATCCGGCTGATCCGGGAGAATCTTGCCCGGGTGGTGGAGCATCCCGGGGATAAAACCGCCCGGCTGGGGATGGCCAATGCCAGCCTGATGGCCGGAACTGCCTTCGGAAATTCCATGGTGGGGCTGGTCCATGCCATCGGCCATGCTCTGGGCGGGGTGTGTCATGTGGCGCACGGGGACGCAATGAGTATTTTACTGCCCCATGTGATGGAATATAATCTGGATCGGTGTTATAATGAGTACAGTCGGCTGTACCTGCATCTGGTGGGGCCGGAGAAATACGTCTCCACACCGGAGGGGGAGCGAGCTGCTGCCAGCGTGAGCTGGGTACGGAATTATGTGCGGGCCTTTGCCTCCTGGGGTGTGCCCCAGTGTCTCCGGGACACGGGGAAGGTGCAGTGGGAGCAGCTTCAGCAGGTGGCACAGACGGCCGTTTCCGATGGCGCGATCATTGTGAATCCCAAGGCGGCCGGGGTGGAGGATATTCTGGATATTTTGAGAAAGGCATGGTGAGCCTATGGACATTGCGGAACTGATCGTGGCCCAGAAGCAGGCGTTCCGGGAGGGAGCCCTCCGGGATGTGAAGGTGCGGAAAAAATACCTCAGGGCACTGTACGAAAAGATCCGGGAGATGGAGCCGGAGATCAACAGGGCGCTTCAGGCGGATCTGGGGAAAAGTGCTGTGGAGAGCTATATGACCGAGGTGGGCATGACCCTCAGCGAGATCACCCATATGCTCCGGCATGTGGGACGGTATGCCGCCCCCAAACGGGTGGCCACACCCATTGCCCAGTTCCCTTCAAGAAGCTATATATTAAAGGAGGGCTACGGCTGTGTGCTGGTAATGAGCCCCTGGAATTATCCCTTCCTTCTGACCATGGAGCCCATGGTGGACGCGCTGGCGGCAGGAAATACGGTGGTACTCAAACCCAGCGCCTACGCCCCGGAGACAAGCCGGGTGATCCTGAAGCTGGTGGAGGCGGTGTTCCCCCGGGAACTGGTCGCTGTGGTGGAAGGGGGACGGGCGGAGAACACCGCCCTGCTGGAACAGCCCTTTGACTATATTTTCTTCACCGGAGGAACCGGCGTGGGCAGACTGGTGCTGGAAAAGGCGGCGGTGCATTTTACTCCGGTGACATTGGAGATGGGGGGAAAGAGCCCCTGTATCGTGGACGAGACTGCGGATTTGAAGGTGGCAGCACGGCGGATCGCCTTCGGCAAATACTTAAACTGCGGCCAGACCTGTGTGGCACCGGACTATCTGCTGATCCACAGGGATGTAAAGGAGACATTCCTGACATATTTCTATGATGCCGTCCGGGAGATGTACGGGGAGAAGCCCCTGGAAAACCCGGATTACGGCAGAATCGTGAACCGGCGGCACTATGACCGCCTCACCGCCATTATCGACGGGGAGCAGGTGCTGTTCGGCGGGGAGCGGAATCCGGATACCCTGCAAATTGCTCCCACAGTGGTTGGGCCCGTATCGGCGGACGGCTCTGCCATGGGGGAGGAACTGTTTGGCCCTCTGCTGCCAGTGATGACCTATGAAACTCTGGAAGAGGCGGCTGCTTTTGTACAAAACCGTCCAAAACCCCTTGCTCTTTATATTTTTTCCAAAGACCGGGGCCATATTGACTGGATCCAGCAGAATATCAGCTATGGCGGGGGCTGTGTCAACGATACAATCATCCATTTGGCAACCTCCCAAATGTGCTTTGGGGGCGTGGGCATGAGCGGCATGGGCAGCTACCACGGAAAATACGGCTTTGACACATTTACCCACGAAAAAAGCACGGTGGACAAAGGCTGCTGGCTGGACCTGCCCATGCGGTATCAGCGGTACACACCGATGAAAGAGAAGCTGATCCGGATGTTTTTGCGGTAAGTGGAAATCTTTGTGCAAAACTTTTGCGTTTTTCGAATAAAAAACGGGGAAACAGCCCGGAATCTCCTGATTTTTCAGGTGGTTCCGGGCTGTGGAAAACTCTGTGGAAATTCTGGATAACTTTCTTCCTTGGCGAAGATATACAAATTGGAACTTGAAAAATTGTGCGGAATCCACGATAGACAAAGCAAACGACGATTTGTATAATAGCCCTGTATTTATTACAATTTTGTAAAGGGGTCTGATTCTTTTTCTTTACAAAATTGAGTAAGAAGGGAGATAAAAAAATGTCAAGAAAGTTGATCGCAATGCTTCTTGCCCTGACCATGGTTCTGTGTCTGTTCGCAGGCTGTGGCGGCGGTGAAGCAGCATCCGGCGCTCCTGCTGACTCTGCACCTGCCGTTTCTGAAGAGGCACCCGCAGACGAGGCTCCCGAGGCTGCTGGTTCCGCTGTGGAAGAAGGTTCCGTGGTCGAGGAAGCTCCTGTTGCACAGGGACCCTCCAACGGCTTCTACACTGAGCATGTTGGCGTAAAGGATTACGACCTTCCTCTGTTCGATGAGGAAGTGGAGTTCTCCATTTACTGGGTAAAGCTGGGTGCCATGGGTGGCGCTGAGCAGCCCGACAAGAAGGACGTTCTGTTCTGGCAGAGAGTTCAGGAAGCCACCGGCGTTACCCTCCAGTTCGACCAGGTTGGCGAGGCTACCTGCTCCGAGCAGTATAACCTGCGTATCGCTTCCGGCGATATGAGCGACCTGATCTACGAATCCAACTGTGGCCAGATGGGTTCCACCTCCGTTTACAACGGCGGCTATGACAAGGCTATTGAAGATGAGGTTTATGTTGACCTCACCGATCTCATCCCCGAGTATGCACCCAACTACTGGGCAATCATCTCCTCCGATGAGAACCTGCGTAAGGACCTGACCACCGATACCGGCAAGCTGTACTCCATGGGTATGCTCTACGACCAGCCTCAGGGCGTCCGCGAAGGCCCCCTGGTTCGCAGCGACTACATGGCTGAGACCGGTCTTGCTGACCCTGTTACCACCGAGGACTGGATGGAAATGTTCAAGGCTATGAAGGCCAACGGCGTCCAGTATCCCATGGGCGTTGGCAGCAGCGGTGACATCCGTGGCGGCATGTTCATGAACGCATTCGGCACCGGCGGCGGCCATTCCTTCAAGATCGACATCGCTACCGGCGAGATGATCTACGACGCTACCTCTCAGGAGTGCCGTGACTTCCTGGAGTTCTTCTCCGAGGCATTCAAGGCTGGCATGATCGACCCCGACTATGCTTATGCTGCAATGTTCGACACCTCTCTCCAGACCTCCGGCGCAGTTGCTCTGTTCGGCGGCATGGACCGTGACCTGACCAACATGAAGGAAAGCTACGGCCTGGATCTGATGGCTGTTCCCATGACCTGGCCCGAGGGCTCCGAGGCTCCCAAGATGAACTC
The DNA here is from genome assembly GCA_964518645.1 of uncultured Oscillospiraceae bacterium. Classification (GTDB taxonomy): domain Bacteria; phylum Bacillota; class Clostridia; order Oscillospirales; family Oscillospiraceae; genus HGM13006. The sequence continues at coordinate 20,585 of CAZFGL010000014.1, forward strand.
CTACGAGTACGCTTATCAGCGTAACTCCTCCATGAAGAACATCGTCATCACCACCAACTGCGAAGAGCCCGAGATGGCTGTCACCTTCCTCGACTGGTTCTACTCCACCGATGGTGTTTCCGCTGTTAACTTCGGCTTCAACGAGGACGAGAGCTACGAAGTGGTTGACGGCGTAAAGCAGTGGCTGCCCTTCATGACCGAGCGTGACGAGAACCTGGTTAACTACGAGGTTATCTACTCTCTGGACGAAGGCCCCGGCCTCCAGTACGTCAACAAGAAGTCCCCTGTTTCCGAGGATTATGTCCTCGAGGCTAAGGAGATCTGGCTGAGCCATGACACCTCCAAGGCAGTGTTCTCCGGCATGCCCACCCTGTCCTTCACCGCTGAAGAGTCCGAGGATATGGCTGCTGTCAACACCGACATCTATACCCATGTCAACACCGAGCTTTCCAAGTTCATGATGGGCGAGACCGAACTGAACGACGAGACTTGGGACGCATTCTGCAAGAGCGTTGAGGATATGGGCCTTGAAGATATCATTGAGTTCTACACTGTCGCTTACGAGCGCTACGAGGAACGCTGATCCAATCCATATTGCCTGAAATCCGGGCGGCGCGGTTCTCCGCGCCGCCTTTTCGGTTCCCGGAACCGGAAGAAACATGTCCACTGTGAAAGAAAGGAGCAAACCCCATGTCCGATTTTAAGATCCTGTACCCCGGTGTCTACAGCGACCGGGAGAAGAAAATTCTGGACGAGACCAGAGAGCAGCTCAATGCCCAGATCGGCAAGCCCACCATGTTCCCTGTCACCCCTGCTGACGGGACTCTGATGCGGCTGTACGCCAATGCGTGGGATCCATGGAACCCCCTGTTCAACGATGATGCATACGCAAAGAACACCAAATACGGCTCCATTATCGCAATTCCCTGCTGGAAGGAGCCCGGTGCCATGTTCCCCATGCTGCCCATGAACTACGGCGACAAGCTCCAGCGTGCCAACGACGGCGGTGCCTTTGAAATGTATGCCCCCATTCTTCCCGGGGATACCTTTACAACGGTCTGCGACGACATGATTATTGAAGATCTTACCCCGGAAGAGGGCTCCACTGGCCGTTTCATGCGGCTGGAGGGCAGCGGCAGCCTGTATAACCAGCGGGGCGAGCTGGTTATGCGGGGCATTACCCGTGGACACAATGTGTTCTCCTTCTTCAAGGATGATTATACCGGCCCCAGAGGTTCCGTGCTGGGTGGCCCCGGTGGTCCCGGTGGCCCCGGCGGTCCCGGAGGCCCGGGAGGACCCGGTGGAAAGATGCCCAAAATGCATCACCCGGAGGTGTACCACTACACCCCCGAGGACTGGGAATTCATCGCTGACATGTGGGATAAGGAGTATATCCGGGGCAGCGAGAAGCTGTACTGGGAGGATGTAAACGTGGGCGACCATCCCACTCCCATCTGCTCCGGCCCCTGGACAGAGATGGACATGATCAAGGGTCACGGCCTGCAGATCATGGGCAACACCCCCCTCCGGGATGTGATCAAGACCAGGGAGGGCCGTGCCCGGATGCAGCCCTTTGCAGATGAGTACGGTATCTACTACTTCGACACCGCTGCCCATTTCTGCCACCGGAATCAGGCCGGAGGCCGTGCCATGTTCTACAACACCACCGGCAGAAATATGCTGATCCGTCTCCTGACCAACTACATGGGCGATGACGGCTGGCTCCGTTATATCGACTGGCACTTTATGTCCGACGATGGCCAGCCCGATTCCTTCCTGGCGCAGGTGCCCGAGGTGGCAGGCCGCTGCGTGGATCATCATGGTATGTGCTCCGACTGTATCATTGGCAAGGGCTATGTGACCAAGAAGTATGTCAACGATCAGAACGAGCATTGCATCGACCTGATCTGCTGGGGCGAAAACTGGCCCGACGGCGGAATTGCACAGGTGATCGCCGCAACTGTGATCCTCCCCACCCGGAGCTGATCGCTTAAAAAACAGCACACAGGGATATGCTTTGCATGTCCCTGTGTTTTTTGCGTTCCGGTGAGATTGTTGAGAAAAAGGGCTGCCGCAAATGCGGCAGCCCGGGAAGATACGGCTCGGGAAAGGATTACTTCTCGCTGGCGGCAGTGGCCATGTCGTAGAATGCGCCCTTCAGCAGTCCCATAAACAGGGGCGCAAACAGGACGATGATCACAGCGACCACAACGGCAAGAATGGTGAACAGAATAAAGCCGTCAGTGAGTGCCACAAGGCCGAAGAAGATTGCCAGAGTGATGACGCAGGCCAGAATAAACAGCAGCTCAGAAGCGAACATTTTCAGCTTCCAGCCCCGGGTCAGCGCCATGGAACGGCGGAGTGCCTCACCGCCACCGATCTCAGAATCGGAGAGCAGGATGTACGGCACGAACCGGTAGGAATACAGCTTGCAGCAGACAAAGAATGCGATGGCGATCAGGATAATGCCCACAACCAGCAGTCCCAGCAGGCCACCGACCTGACCGAAGAAACGGCCAAGGCTCATGGCGGCGGTGGCGGTGGTGATGAGGGTACTTCCCAGAGAACCGCAGAGACTCAGCAGGGCGGTCCAGATAAATGTCCACAGCCAGCACCAGCCCATACCGGCGGCGTTTTTCACAAAATGCTTGAAGGGGACAAACAGGTCGTCGGAGCGAACCTCCTGACCGTGAAGCCCGGCCATAAATACAGAGGACATGCCCAACGTCAGCACCAGATTGATGGGAATCCAGATGATGGGCAGGATGCCGCAGAACACGGACAGTACAGACAGCAGATTTGCCAGCAGGGAGATGCCCCAGAGGGTGATGGGTTTTTTCACAAGAACGGAGAAAACCTTTTTGTAGGCGGCCATGAGACCGTTGACGGTCTGGGAGGCGGCCTGAGAAGCATAGGAAGCGGCCTCTCTGGCTCTGGGATCTATGGAATGACGGGGTGCGGAACCGGGGTTATATGTGGGGTCGCCACCGTAGGGGTTACCGGGATTGTATGCCGGGTCGCCACCGTAGGGGTTGCCGGGATTATACACAGGTGCGCCGGTACTGGTGTTTCCGGTGGTATATCCGGGAGCGCCGGTGGCGGGCTCCGATGTGGGGATATGATCCATGGGGGCTACATATCCGGTGTCGGGAATCTGTTCTGCGGACGGGGTGTTCTGACGCAGTTCTGTTTTAGAACCGCAGTATGGGCAAAAAGCGGCGGTGTCCGCAATCGTCTTGCCACACATGCAACAAAAAGCCATTAACATTTCCTCCTTTTTTACTTACTCCTGAGGGACTTTTTATGTGGGAATTATAACACAGGTTTATTATCCTGCTGTCCCTGAGGGGCTTTCCTCAGGTGCATTATAACATAGATTAATTTTACCTTCAATGGAAATGGGATGTGTTTTTCAGTTGTCGCTCATGGAGCGACCCTGAGAGGGGGTGGATATGCTAAACTACAATCACAGAGAAAAAAGGAGGACAAAAATATGGCAAGTCGTTGTGTATGGTGTGGAACAGAGCTGGAAAAAGGCGCCGGATTCTGCAAAGGCTGCGGAACGGCTTGTGCTTCTGTCCACAAAACAAAAGTGACAGATTCCCGGCTGCGGAAGCCTGTGGCAAAGACCCCGGATCCCGGCGTGTGGATCAGAGCCACAGATCTGATGAACGGATGTGCGGACACTGTGAAGGTGGAGCGGGCGGAACCTGTGAAAAAGAAGGAAAGACCGGCAGGCTCCAAGCTGAAGGTGCATATGTCCCCGGCAGAGCCGGAGATGCGGGAAAGCGCAAAGGCAAGCACCCGGAAGCCTGAAATGCGGGAAAGCGCAGAGGCAGACACCCGGAAGTCTGAGACCATGGCAGACCGTGCCATGATGGAACGGAAAAAGAGCATGGCCGCCAGAGCGGTGTCGGACAACCGGAAGCGGGAGGAATTTATGTCCGCACCCCTGAAAAAGAAATGGAAGCTGGTCAAAGAGGGGATGGAAGAGGTGCGGAAAAAAGGGATTCGTAACTGCATTGCCGAGTATAGGGAGGAAGAGGTCTGTGTGGCCTGAGGAATAAAAGAAGGGTTCAGGCGCACCGTGGGAAACTGCGGTGCGCCTGAATGTATATGGAGGGAAATGGGGCCGGAACAGGTGTCGGTTTTTTACGGGGATGGTGTATTTCGTCTTGTGGTTTCAATGTTTATTTGCTATAATGAATAGAAAAACTATAATTGGATGTGTATCGAAGTTGAAATACGGCACTTGGAACGTATCCTCCCTGGACAGACAGAAGGCGAACAGCCTGGTCGCCGGGGGGATCTCACCCCTTGCCGCCGCCGTATTGGTTTCCCGTGGATATGACACCCCCGAAAAAGCGGGGGCATTTATTGCCTCCGGCCATGGCACCCTGTGTGACCCCATGGCGCTGCCTGATATGGAAACGGCTGCCCGCCGGGTTCGTCAGGCGCTGGAGCGGGGCGAAAAAATCGCAGTTTATGGTGACTACGATGTGGACGGAATTACGTCCACCTGTCTTCTCACGGACTTTTTGACCAAACGGGGCGGAAATTGTATCTGGTATATCCCCGCTCGGCTGGAGGAGGGCTACGGCCTGAATGAAACGGCCATCCGGGGACTGAAATCCCTGGGCGTTGAGCTGATCGTCACCGTGGACTGCGGCATTACCGCTATTGAGGAGGCGAAGCTGTGCAAAGCTCTGGGGATCGATCTGGTAATCACCGACCATCATGAATGTAAGCCCCAGCTGCCTGATGCGGTGGCTGTGGTGGATCCCCACCGGGAGGATTCCCAGTACCCCTGTCCCAATCTGGCGGGGGTAGGCGTGGCCTTCAAGCTGGCTGCCGCCGTGTGCGGGGATCAGCGGGCGGTTTTTGCGGAATACTGTGATCTGGTGGCCCTTGGCACCGTGGCGGATGTTATGCCTCTGGTGGGGGAAAACCGGATCCTGGTCAGTGGCGGTATTACTGCCATGCAGCGTTCCCGCCGGCCGGGCATTCTGGCACTGATGAAGGAGTGTCAGGTGCAGCCCGGGGCCATTTCCTCCTCCACCATGGGATATACCCTTGCCCCCCGGATCAATGCGGCGGGCAGAATGGGTCAGGTGGAGCTGGCGGCGGAACTGTTTCTCACCCATGACGGGGAGCAGGCGGCAAATCTGGCCGCCCAGCTGTGCCGGCTGAACCGGCAGCGTCAGGCGGTGGAAGCGGAGATATATGAGGACGCTGTGAATATGCTGGATGGAGAGCATAAGCACGATGCCATTGTACTGGCCGGTGAGAACTGGCATCAGGGTGTGGTGGGAATCGTGTCCTCCCGGCTGGCGGAGGAATACGGCTGCCCCGTGTTCCTGATCTGCCTGACCGGGGATCATGGCAAGGCTTCCTCCCGGAGCTACGGAGGCTTCCCACTGTTTTCCACCCTTCAGCAGCTGGAACCGCTGCTGGAGAATTTCGGCGGCCATGAATTGGCGGCGGGCTTTACCATTCACCGGGATAATATCCAGCAGTTCCGGGATCAGGTGTCCCGCCTGGCGGCTCAGTGGCGGGCAGAGCATCCCGACGGTGCGGCACTGGAGCTGGACTGCTCCGTGTCTCCCCGTCTGCTGACGGTGCCATATGTGGAGGCGCTGGATATACTGGAGCCCTTCGGGGCAGCCTTCCCCAGACCCCTTTTGTATCTGGATGATATGCAGGTGGAACAGCTGTCGGAGGTAGGAGGCGGAAAGCACCTGAAAATGCGGCTTTCCCGGGACGGAAAAGTTCTGGACGGCATTTTCTTCTCCACCAATGCCTGCAAAGCGGCCATCGCCCCCGGTGACCGGGTGGAGGTGGCATTTACCCCCCAGATCAATGAATTCCGGGGTCTACGTACCGTGCAGCTGAATATTACAGACATCCGGCCGGTGGCAGACTGCCGGCGGGAGATCGAGGCGGATCGGGAGATCTATGTCCGGTTTACGGAAAACCGGCTTTCGGCCCCTGAGGCACTGGAACTGATCCCGCCCCGGAATGAATTTGCGGCAGTTTGGCGCTATCTGACCGCCAATGCCCTCAGCGGCAGTATGCTGGAGGAATTGAGCACCCTTTCCAGAAAAATTTCCCGCAGTGCCGGGATCCCGGTCTCCTTCATCCGTACCAGAGTGTGTCTGGACGTGCTGGAGGAGCGGGGCCTGATCCGGATGGAGCCTGGCCCCCACGGCGTTTACATCAAACTGACTCCCGGCCCCGGGAAGGTGGATCTTCAGAATTCCGCCATTATCCTGCGGCTGCGGCGTCGCTCCTGAGAGGTGACCTTTTATGGAATCTGTTTCCGAACGTTATAGATTGATGGCGGAAGCCATAAAAAAATATACCCCCTATGTGGACATGGAACTGGTGGATGCGGCCTTCCATTATGCAGAGCAGAAGCATGCTGACCAGAAACGGAAGGACGGTTCCCCCTATATCATCCATCCTCTGGCTGTGGCAGAGATCGTGGCGGAGATGGGGCTGGATACGGATGCGATTCTGGCGGCGCTGCTCCATGACTGCATCGAGGATACCGACTCCAACCATGAGGAGATCTCCAAAAAATTCGGCAAGACCGTGGCGGATCTGGTGGAAGGGGTCACAAAGCTGACCCGTGTCAACTTCCAGTCCATGGAGGAGGAGCAGATGGAGAACCTCCGGAAAATGTTTCTGGCCATGAGCAAGGACATCCGGGTGATCCTGATCAAGATTGCAGACCGGCTCCATAATACCCGTACCATGCAGTTCCAGACACCCAACAAACAGCGGAGCAAGTCTCTTGAGACCATGGAGATCTACGCCCCCCTGTCCCATCGTCTGGGTATGCAGAAGATCAAGTGGGAGCTGGAGGATACGTCCCTGAAGTATCTGGATCCCATCGGCTATGAGGATATTTCCAACCAGCTGGATCAGCGGGAGGCGGAGCATGCGGATATTATCGCAGGGATCCGTCAGAAGATCGAAAAGCGGCTCACCGACTCCGGGATCCACTTCACCCTGTACAGCCGGGTCAAGCATATTTACTCCATCTACCGGAAAATGTACACCCAGAACAAGACTCTGGACGAGGTTTATGACCTCTACGCCTTCCGTGTGGTGGTGGACGATATTGCCGACTGCTACAACGTACTGGGTCACATCCATGACCTGTTCAATCTGGTGCCGGGGCGGTTCAAGGATTATATCTCCACCCCCAAGCCCAATGGCTACCAGTCCCTGCACACCACGGTGATCGGCTCTGAGGGCACCCCCTTCGAGGTGCAGATCCGGACGGCCCAGATGCACCACACCGCCGAATACGGCATTGCTGCCCACTGGAAATACAAGGAGGGCATCAATAAAAACGGGGGCGAGGAGAGCTTCGAATGGGTGCGCCGCCTGCTGG
>CAZFGL010000015.1:0-27091 GCA_964518645.1 uncultured Oscillospiraceae bacterium
CCTATATCACCAAGGACAACGTTCAGGATTATATCGGTAAGGGCGAGTTCTAATTTTAATGATTTTCCCGGACGCGAAAGCGTCCGGGATTTTCTTTTGCCGACTGACGGGATTCGGACGGAGGTTTTTGGGGGAGGGGGATATAAATTATTCTTGCCTTCTTCAGAATGATGTTTTATACTTTATTTCAGTAAACTGCAGTTGGAGATGGGAACGTGAAAAAGTACGCACCGCTGTTTATTATTATTGCCGGATGCCTGTGGGGAACCATGGGACTGTTTGTGCGCCATCTGAATACCATGGGGCTTGGTTCCATGGAGATCGTGGAGCTGCGCTGTATCATTGCTGCGGTGATGCTGTTTCCCGTGATCCTGATACGGGGAAATGCAAAACTGAAACCGAAGAATCTGATTCCGCTGGTTTCATCCGGATTGTTCAGCATCGTGTTTTTTAATTTCTGCTATTTTTCCACCATCTCTCTGATGGATCTTTCAGTTGCGGCAATTTTGCTGTATACAGCCCCCATTTTTGTGATGCTCCTGAGTCTTGTGCTATTTCGGGAACGGTTGACTGCCCGCAAAGTTGCATCTCTGGTGCTGGCTTTTCTGGGGTGCTGTCTGGTCAGCGGGATCGGTTCGGGAAATAGCGGGATGAGCTTAAAGGGGCTTCTGCTGGGGCTGGGGGCAGGTTTGGGGTATGCCCTTTACAGCATTTTCTCCAGATACAGTATCAATCAGGAGCTTTCGTCTATGACGATCACTGTCTACACCTTTCTCTTTGCTGCCATTGCTGGCGGGTTTCTGACGGATTTTTCATTGATTCTGTCTGCACTGGAGAACCATGGAATTGTTTTTTTTCTGGGGTTTGCGGTGCTGTACACCCTGGTCACGACCGTGCTGCCGTATCTCCTGTATACCACCGGACTTTCTTATGTGGAAAACGGTGCTGCCTCCGTTATGGCATCGGTTGAACCGGTGGTTGCCACCCTGCTGGGGGTGATTGTATTCCATGAAAAGCCTACGGTGTCTGCCCTTGTGGGGATGCTTCTGGTTCTGATTGCCCTTGGAGTTCTGAATTTGAAAAAGAAAAACATAAATAGTTGTTGACAAATTTAAATATTGTGGTATAATAAATACTGTTCTCCGGACGATTAGCTCAGCTGGTAGAGCATTCGCTTGACGTGCGAAGGGTCAGCGGTTCGAGTCCGTTATCGTCCACCAAAAGTCCTTTTGTCTTTTGACAAAAGGACTTTTTTCATAATATCCGTAACTGCGTGATTTATCAAACAGCACAGTTGTGCCTGTGTTATTCCGGAGGTTTTATGAAAAATAGATTGATACAGTTTTCCATAAGCTTTTTTCTGTTATTCTGTGCGGTGGCTTTCTGGTGCCTTTCTGCACACTTCCTCCGTGGCGGGGTGTATTATGTGACACATACGGCAGTTTTTCTCCTGCTGGGGGCATTTTTTCTGGCACAGAGGAAGCCGGCTGTAGAACCGGTGGCGCTGTCTCACAAGAAAGCAAAAAGGGTGAACGAACTGAATGTAGTTTTAATCGGATGTTCTGTGATCGTCCTGCTGTTCTTTCCGTTTATTACGGCTGCCTCTTCCGATAATGGGTATCAGGGATTGACTGTCTGCGTTGCCATAGCCGGGGGACTGGGGGCTGTCTGCGTGGGATTTTGGCTGGTGACCAGCTGGACTGATTCCAGCCGATTCTTTCATGGGCATGTTCAGCTTGGGATGAACGTTTTCGGGCTGATTCTGATGCTGGTTTTCTCCTGGTCCCTTGTTTCTTTCCGGGGGCACATCAGTGTTAAAATGCTTTATATGGTGGTGACGCTGTCACTGCTGATTGGGCTGTTCTGTTATGCCTTTTATCGCCCTGCAAGGGAGAACCATATGGGAATCTTCGGGGCGTTCGCTTTTGGTATCTCATTGATGCTGTTCCTTACCATGAACGTGGGGCTGGATCATTCTGCCGGGACGAAACTCTACTATACTGTGATTGAAACCGGGGGTTATCACGGATCGGCGCTCTGTGAAACAGATGGGGGAGAGGCGTTTGATTATTTCTACTGTCCCTTTGAAGCAGGGGAGCGCTGGTACATGTATGCCTATGACGGCTGGTTCCATGAGCCATATTACATAGATGTGCCGTAAAAGGTTTGAGATCACAGAGGGATGCATGAATACTTTGATTATGGATGAAGTGGATATAAATGCAGTGTGTATTTGATTTTGTAGAAGGTAATCTTCCGGTGGAAGATTTTATGGAGGCATATCTCGCAGATGAAGCGGTGCAGAGCTTTTTGCAGGATCTGATGAATCGTACATACTTTAATTCTGCGGGAAATGGGAATACCGGGATTGGAATGCAATCCCTGATGTACAGCGGTCGAAGCCATTTTTATAATGTGAAAGCCATGCTGGAGGCGGTAGTGAAATCCCATGGTCAGCGCACTGGTGACCTGTCATTATCCGGAGCTTGTTCCCACAAAGGTCTATCAGGACGACTATGACATCATCACCGATGCGGTCTGTGATTATATGGAGGGGCCGGGAACGGAAAAACTTGTGACTGAACTATACGAAGCTGTTCAGGGGAGTTCAAATCCAAAAGCCAGCGGAAAAAGGAATTGCGTAAAAGACTGAAAGATGCGTTTCATATTGAAGGGACGAAGTACAGCGGTCGAAGCCATTTTTATAATGTGAAAGCCATGCTGGAGGCGGTAGTGAAATCCCATGGTCAGCGCACTGGTGACCTGTCATTATCCGGAGCTTGTTCCCACAAAGGTCTATCAGGACGACTATGACATCATCACCGATGCGGTCTGTGATTATATGGAGGGGCCGGGAACGGAAAAACTTGTGACTGAACTATACGAAGCTGTTCAGGGGAGTTCAAATCCAAAAGCCAGCGGAAAAAGGAATTGCGTAAAAGACTGAAAGATGCGTTTCATATTGAAGGGACGAAGTATCCAAGATGGGTACAGGAAGCCGAATGGCCCATGGGACAGAATTCCCCATGGAGTATCTGTCCCGAAGTAAAAAGGGGTCAGCGGTGATTTTTACCTTCCGGGATGTTGATACCGGGGAGATCTGCGAAGTGGAACAGTTTGACTGAGGGGGCACATATATGAGGTGTGTTCCATATGTCTCCGGAATTGTTACAGCATCATTGCAGTCTGCACCCATAGAGAAGAAAAACAGTGGGCTTTCGGGAGCCCATGAGATACAAATGCAATATTGACATTTTTCCATGTGTCTGAGAAAATAAAACTGTCTCCGAGCCTGCGCACCTAAGGACTGCTATGGTGTTCAGGATGGTTCTGTGAACCCGGGGTTGTGTTTGGAAACAAAGCAGCCTTCCTTTTCGAAAAGGTGACGGTATATGGGACAGGTGCGCCCTGTCTCCGGTGTCCGTTTCCTTCGGGAGGCGGACTTTTTCTGTATGGTCAGAAAGTGAGAGGTGTTTATATGAAAAAAATTTTTGTAGTCTTGTGGCTAAAGAGAGCTGCGGTTTATTTTCTGGGCCTTTTTATAATGGCCATTGGTGTGGTGTTCTCGGTAAAATCCGCACTGGGTGTCAGTCCGGTGACCTGTCTGGCGAATGTGGTATATCAGATATTCGGTGTTTCCCGGGGAATCTCTTTTCTCAGTCTGGGTGTGTGTACTACGCTGACGTATTGCCTTTATATTTTTGTGGAAGTCCTGATTCTCAGAAGAGATTTCCAGGCAAAAATGCTTCTGCAAATTCTGGCGTCCACCATTTTCGGATTTGCGGTGAATCTGGCAACGGCGCTGTTTCATTTCCTGCCTGCGCCCACAACCTACCCCATGCGGTTGCTGTTTCTTTTCTGCTCCATCCCCATGGTGGCCTTTGGTGTTATGCTGTATCTGGCACCAAATATTCTGCCCACTCCCGGAGAAGGGCTGAGCCTTGCGGTTTCCAAAAAGATCGGCAAACCGGTGGCAACCTGTAAGATCATTGTGGATTGCTGTCTGGTTCTTACATCTGCCGGGGTGTCGCTGGTGGCGTTCCACGGCCTTATTGGTGTCCGGGAGGGTACAGTTATCTCTGCACTGCTGGTGGGCTTTGTGATGAAGCGTATGATGCGGGTGTGCAATCCCTTCCTGCTCCGGTTTGTGGAGCGCGAGACCAAGCTGGAGCGTGCCATTGCTGCCGGAGGGGGGATCCCTCTGGATCGTGCCGGAAAGCCCAAACTGGTGATTACAATCAGCCGGGAGTTTGGCTCCGGGGGATATGAGATCGGGGAGAAGCTTGCCGAGAAACTGGGCATCACCTTCTATGACAAACAGCTGGAGCCCCTCGAGGCAGAGGAGAGCGGCCTTTCTCTGAGCTTTATTCAGGCCCATGAGCAACGGATGGCACACAATCTGGTCTATGATTTCATAACTGCCGGTTATGCCATGCACAACCAGGATCTGCCTCCTATGGAGAAGCTTTTTGCGGCGCAGACCAGAATTCTCCGCCGTATTGCGGCCTCTGATGAGAGTTGTGTGATTATGGGGCGGTGCTCCGATTACATCCTCTATAAAGATCCCAACAGCTTCCGTATTTTCATACATGCCCCCTCAGATTATCGGGCGGAACGGATCAGTGTCTCCGATGGAATTTCGCTGGAACAGGCATATGCGGACATGGAGCGGACGGATATAGGCCGTGCCCGGCATTATCAGCAGTTTGCTGGCCGGGAATGGGGAAATACCAAGTATTATAATCTGGCGGTGGATACCTCCCTGTATGGCATTGAGGGCAGCGTAGAACTGATCGAAAACGCCATTCGCATCTGGTGTGAGAAGCGGGGCTTGACCCGAGAGGAGCTGCTTCAGTCTGCGTCAAACTGAGCTTTGAGGGGGAAACTGCCCCTTACAGCAGTTCATGGAATAACTCCCGGTTATGGCTTATGAGTTTTCGGAATTGGAAAACACGGATTCCCGGGGGTACTATATACTAGTATATAGTACCCTTGAGAGGATGTGTGTCAAATGAAAAAAGTGTTATGTTTGCTTTTGAGTGTGCTGCTGGTTCTCATGATGTTTGCCGGCTGTGGCGGCGGTGAGACCAGCCAGACTTCCGAAGTTGTGGCCTCTGCCACGGAATCGGTGGAATCCGCTGCACCGGAAGCGGAAGATGTGCCTCAGACTCAGGAACCCAGTGCCCAGGAGACGTCTCTGATGGAAGAGCCTGTGGAAGAGGCTCCTGCCACCGACACGGAGATCATCCGTACTTACACCGAGGCGGAACAGATGCCTCTGGTGGAGAAAGAGACCACGCTCACCGCGTGGGACTATGTGGTACCCCCTGTGATGGCTGTTATCACGGACTATGGTACCGATGGACAGGTTTATGCGGAGCTTCAGAAGCGCACCGGCGTGACGCTGGAATTCACCACTGCCAATCTTCTGACTGCCAGTGATTCCATGGCGCTGATGGTGGCGGCCAATGAGCTTCCGGATATTGTGTTCAACTTCGGTATGTTCAACACAACCAACGTGGATGATCTGATCGAAGGGGATATTATTGTAAACTACGAGGATCACCGGGATGTTATGCCCAACTATTTCGACATTCTGGACAACAACCCCTCCATTGCCCGTGATGTGTATACGGAGGACGGTAATGTTGGCCTTGCAGGTAATATCCAGTCCACCTTGATTCCTTCCTCCGGCCCTGCCATTCGTCAGGACTGGCTGGACGCAGACGGTCTGGAAACCCCTGTTACCGTAGACGACCTGTATCAGGTTCTGAAAACATTCCAGAGCGAAAACGACTGTAAGTATCCCCTCTGGATTGCAGCCAACGGTGCAAACACCCTGGGCGGTGCCTTTGGCGTTTCCGTTAACGGCGACAACAATTCTCTGGGCGGCTGGCTCTATCAGGACGATCAGATTCAGTATTGCCTGCCCATGGATGGCTTCCGGGATTATGTTCAACTGATGGCTGGCTGGTATGGAGAAGGCCTGATCTCCCCGGACTTTATCTCTCAGGCTATGAACAACACCGCTACCGATGACCAGATCGTTGGCAATGCCTCCGGTTTCTTTACCACCTCTGTCAATGGCATCACCAACCTCTCCGGCTATGAGCCTGACAGCAATGTACAGCCTGTCCGTCCCATGGTTCTGAAGGAGGGAGATCTGAACTGCTTCGATGATGCCGGTTCTTCCCGTATCTCCAAGGGCGGTGCTGCGCTGGCAGGAAACGGTTCCGATGTGGAACTGGCATGCCGGATCATTGATTATTTCTACTCTGACGAGGGTATCCTGCTCAGCAACTATGGCGTTGAGGGTGTGACCTTCGAGTATAACAGCGACGGGGAGCCGGAACTGACTGAACTGGTGACCAACAACCCCGATGGCTATGATTTTACCTTGGCTCTGATCAAGTATACTTCCTCCACTCCCTGCTCCATCTGCATTAACGAGCGTAACTTCCTGGGCTATACGGATGCACAGGTGAAGGCTCTGGAACTGTGGATGCGCAATACCACCTCCGCCATGGCACCCGGTGCCGTTTGGACTGTGGATGACCAGACTGAGTATGCCGGCATTATGTCCGATCTGGGCAGCTATGTCAGCACCATCTGCCTCCAGTTCATTACCGGTGAGAAGTCCATGGATGATTGGGACAGCTTCGTGGAAGAGACCTACGCATCCTTTGATATTGAACGTGCCACAGAGCTGTATCAGACAGCCATTGATGCATATCTTGCAAGAGGCTGAGTCAGGTGTGCCCATTGCCTGTGGAGTGACACAACGTGTGAATAATGGATAAGTATAAGCCCCTGCAAAGCTGCGGTTTTGCAGGGGCTTATTTTGTTTTGCGAGTCATTGACTGCGGTGCGCGATAAAGTTCGTGACCCAGAATTTTGTATAAGCATAAAGGTCGTTCAGATCCCGGTCGGAATAGCCTCTGCAATACTTGATATATTCACACAGAAGTCCCTCCAGAAAGATTTGCAGCTCCAGCTCAATATGGGCTTTGTTTCTGATCCGGCTGTCATTCATGCACAGCTCCAGCAGCTTTTCCGTGGCGATGGGTTCCAGCTTTTTTGCTGCAAACAGAATGTCATTTGAACGGCAGAGGAGTCGATAGTTCTCATGGTTTTGCCGGATGAATTCAAAAATCGAGTCGATAAAATGCATAATATCCTGAGATTCCACCAGCCGGGCGTTATCGAAAAAAGTCTCGATCATTTCATTTTCATAATCCTCTGCCACCCCATAAATGTCGTCGTAGTGGGAGTAGAAGGAGCCACGGCTGATGTCGGCGCGTTTGCACAGCTCACTGACGGAGATTTTTCCCAGCTCCCTTTTTTCTGAAAGCATTTCTGCAAATATTTTTTTGATCAATCGTTTGGTTTTTCGGGATGAGTTGTTTAAATTCTGTACTTTCATGGCGTGTTTCTCCCTGAGCAATGACAGATTTTGCACAATTGTTTAAATTTTAACGCTGCACAAATAACTGTCCTTTTATTTTTACTACATCTGAATTATAATGCGACACAGTCAAAATGTCAACAGTGTTAAAAAAGGAGTGTGGTGACAATGGCAAAAAAGACGAGTGTTCATCCGGAAAAGGATCATGTAATAGAAACTTCCCACCTGACCAAGGATTACGGGTTTGGCAGAGGCATATTTGACGTGAGCATCCATGTGGATCAGGGTGAAGTTTTTGGCTTTCTCGGGCCAAACGGTGCTGGTAAATCCACAACGATCCGGCACCTGATGGGCTTTTCCAAACCGGACGCCGGCAGCAGCAGGATCCTGGGGTTTGAAACCTTTGACCAGTATAGTAGAGTTCTTCGCCATGTGGGGTATATTCCCGGTGAGATCGCACTGCCTGCGGGACTGACCGGCTGGGAGTTTATCCGTATGATGCAGGACATGCAGAAGGTGCATAATCGTGTACGCCTTGAGGAAATGCTCAATCTGTTTGAACTGGAAGATGGTGTTCTTTGTGGTGAGACAAAGCGCATGAGTCTGGGTGTGAAGCGGAAGCTTGCGGTTGTGACGGCGTTTATGTCCGACCCGGAGGTGCTGATTCTGGATGAGCCCACAAGTGGTTTGGATCCGGTGATGCAGGAAAACTTTATTCAGTTTATTCATGATGAAAAGGCCCGGGGCAAGACGATTCTGCTGTCCAGCCATATTTTTTCCGAGATCGATTCCACCTGTGACCGGATCGCAATTATTAAAGATGGGAAAATCGTATCCGAGTTTGTTGCGGATGATCTGAAGCATGCCTCAAGAAAATACTATACGGTGACCTTTGAAAATGAGGTGGCAAAACAGCGGTTCGAAACACAGAGTATGGGAATCGCATCTCTGCAATTGCTGAGCCGGGAAGGGAACTGTGTATATCTGTCTGTGGAAGACCGGGATTTAAACGTACTGATTCTGATTTTGTCCGCCCTGCCGGTGCAGTCCTTCAGCAACCGGAAGGAGACCCTTGAGGATTATTTTATGAAGTTCTATAAGGAGGACAAGGATTTCGGAGGTGCACTGAAATGAATGTGATCGAACTGAACAGACTGACGAAGGATTACGGTGACAGTCGGGGGGTATTCGATCTGGATCTGGCCATTGGTCAGGGTGAGATGGTGGGATATGTAGGCAC
The DNA here is from genome assembly GCA_964518645.1 of uncultured Oscillospiraceae bacterium. GTDB lineage: Bacteria > Bacillota > Clostridia > Oscillospirales > Oscillospiraceae > HGM13006. The sequence continues at coordinate 8,646 of CAZFGL010000015.1, forward strand.
CAATGGCAGCGGAAAGACCACGACCATCCGCCATATTATGGGCTTTCTCAAGCCCACTTCCGGACATGCCACAGTCAATGGAAAATCATCCTGGGAGCATTCCAGTGAAATCGTAAAGCAGATCGGTTATGTTCCCGGTGAAATTGCGTTCCCGGATCTGAAAACCGGTATTGATTTTTTGAAGTGTCAGGCGGATTTCCTGAGGCTCCGGAATATGGCCTATGCCAACGAACTGATCGAACGGCTTCAGCTGGATCCCAGAGCAAATCTGAAGCGCATGAGTAAAGGCATGAAGCAGAAAACGGCGCTGGTTGCGGCCCTGATGAACGATGCCCCGATCATTATTCTGGATGAGCCTACCACCGGACTGGACCCTCTGATGCGTGCTACATTCCTTGATATTATTGAAGAGGAGCATCAAAAGGGGAAAACCATCTTTATGAGCAGTCACAGCTTTGACGAGCTTGAGAAAACCTGTGACAAGGTGGCGCTGATCAACAACGGTCATATTGTTGACCTGTGTGATATGAACAGCATCAGGCACCGGGCGGTGAAGGAATTTAAAATTGAATTCCATACATATGAGGATTATCTCCGGTTCCTGGGGACCCCATATGAAACGATACGGCTTCAGGAGCAGTACAATCAGGTGACAATTCGGATAGGCGCCGGAGAAACAGCAGCCCTGCTGCGGGTTTTGAAGGATTACAATGTGAAATTCATATCCGAACTTCCCTATACATTGGAGATGCATTTTAAAAATATTCTGTTCACTGCCCATTCGGCTGATGAGAAGAAAGGTTAAGGTGGATGAAACTATGTTCAGCAAAGCTTTATTTAAACAATCCTGTAAGGCAAATGGTACCATGTGGGCGATCATTACCTTTGCGGTGTGCTTTATGCTTGCCTGTGTCATGCTGATTTCCGGCAACGGCAATATTGGGGAAGTTAAGAATTCCATTCAGGATACCATTATTACAAAAGAAGTGGATGCCCAGCTGGAGAAAAGGGCGCTTACCTATTATTCTGCGGCGGAGGACGGCCTGCGGGAGTTTGATGCCCGGTTTGCGGAAAATGCGGAGGATGTTCTGTCCTGTCTTGTGTGGGTATCCAAGATGCCCACAACCGCGGATTATCCCGATGCAACCGTGTATTCCTACGCTGTGGGGGCATGGCAGGAAGCTGAACCCGAGATGAAAACGGAGACCGGCAAAGCTTATGCCGAGACGGTGAAAGCATGGCTGGATGAGATGCCGAAGCAGGATGGGTTTACCTCTCTGGAGGATTATATGGCCGCTGTCACCAGCTGGAAGGAGAATTCTCCCGCAGATCAGGAGCAGGCAGTTACGGCAGCTTATGCAGCCGCAGCGGACGAATTGCAGAATTACATAGACGAGGTAAACAGTGACCTTGGATATGAAGAGGACTCTGATGAGGCGCAGGAGAGACTGGGCAGTATTATGTACACCCTGAATCCGGATGGGATGTTTGACCAGTTCTATACGGAAAACGGGGAAGCGGTTCCCGAGGACTACGATATTATGTCCATTATCACCCATATCAGCGCCGGAGATGCTGAACAGTATATTCAGTCTGAGGACCGGGTGGAGTATCGTCAGGATCGTGCAGGGAATGGCGCGGCGGTGTTCCTGGCTGGTAATATGACAAAATCCGAAAATGTGGAAGCGCTGATGGATGCACTGTCCTCCTATGGCGTTACAAAAGAGAAGTATGATTCCTTCGGCTACACCTACGATTCCATCAGACACATGGCAAAGACCGCGGTGGTGACCTATCAGGGAAGACTGGCGTATGAACTTGAAAACCTTGCGGAAAAGAACCAGAACGGAGAATTTGCAGATGATGCGGCATATCTTGATGCTGTAACCCGCAAGGAAGCTGAGCTACAGGACGACATTTCCACCAGCTTCCTTTCCACCCTGCCTCAGCAGGTTTCCGATGCTCTGGAGGAGATCGGTCAGGCAGACCTGTATCCCCTGATCGTAGGCTCCATTTTCTGTAAGCTGGCCGGGCTTCTTTTGCCGATCATCTACATGATCATGGCTTCCAATAACCTGATCTCCGGGCAGGTTGACAGCGGTTCCATGGCATATGTACTGTCTACCTCCACAAAAAGAAGCACCGTGGTGTTTACACAGGCGGTATATCTGATCGGATCACTGCTGGCCATGTTCGGTCTGACCACGGCTACGGGCTGTGTGTGCCTTGCTCTTGTGACCGAAGAGGTGGAACTGACCTATGGAAATCTGATTCTGCTGAATGTGGGTGCATTTCTTGTGCTGCTGGCGCTGTCCGGTCTGTGCTTCTTTACCTCCTGTGTCTTTGACAGAAGCAAGCGCTCTATGGCCATCGGTGGCGGCCTCTCCATTTTTGCACTTGTGGCAGCCATGCTGGGGCTGTTCGGAAGTCCTGTGATCCCCTCTGTGGTTCGTCTGGATGCGCTGAATCATTTCAACTATGCCACCATCATTTCTCTGTTCGATGTGATATCCATCATCGATGGGACAGATGCTTATGTCTGGAAGTTTGCCGTTCTGGGTGTGGCAGGCATTCTGGGCTATATTGTTGGCTCGCTCCGGTTCACAAGAAAGGATCTTCCCCTCTGATCCGGGTATAATTATTTCCCCGTTCCTGTGCAGTTCTGTACAGGAACGGGGTTTTGTACGCAGCAGGAAAGTATGGTTTTTGAGAGTGAAAGTGCAGTTTTCGTTACTTTGAATCTGGCGGATGCATGGGGTATAATAATAAGGATAGAAAGGGGCAGAAACCATGGAATTGACACTTCTGTACTATTTTAAAACGGTTGCGGAAATGGAGAACATTACAAAGGCGGCAGAGACGCTGTATATCTCCCAGCCGGCGCTGAGTAAAGCCATTGCCAAACTGGAAAAGAGTCTGGATGTGACCCTGTTTGAACGTCGAAAGGGACGTATCAGCCTGTCTTCCATGGGAAAGGTGTACTATGATTATGTGTCATCTGCCTTTCAGGTGCTGGAACAGGGGGAGAAAAAGCTGTCTGAGATCAAGCTACAGTCTGATGATACGGTCTCGGTGGCATCACCCATTGCGGGGGTACTCCATGATCTGATTTATGACTTTCTGGCCAGCTGGGAACGGGTACAGATCCATCAGTATCTGTATGAAGAACACATATTGGAGAGTGAGCTTCTGTCCGGCAAACTGGACTTTGCAGTGACCCCGGTGACCATTGAAAACAGTGAGATTGAGCAGATCAAGGTGATGGAAGAAGAAATCTTTATTGTGGTTTCTGATAAACACCCTCTGGCAGAACGAAAATATGTGAAGCTCTCTGATTTCAGCGAGGACAATTTCCTGATCAATGAAGCCAGCTTCGATCAGAAAATCGTAAAGGTGCTGTGCGGGCTTGCCGGTTTTGAACCGAAGATCTATCTTCACAGCAACGAGGGAGAGCTGATCGAGGATGCACTCCGTAACAATTTCGGGGTTTCTCTGGTGCCGGCCTGTCTCATTTACCGGAAGAACATGCGGGGGCTGCGGGTGCTTCGCTCTACGGATGTGGAGCTGAAGCGGCTTCTCTCTGTGGCAAAACGACGGGACAGGATCTTTCAGTCCAACGCCGCAAGGCTGTATCATTATACCACCCATTACTTCAAGGGCCTGGGCAGGGAGCTGGACGACTATTTTTCGGAGGTATTTCCGGAGCGGGATTTTGGCACCCAGAAGAGTCTGGGAATCCACAATTTAAAAGAGTGATATTACGAAAGCCGTTTCCTTTGGGAGACGGCTTTCATAACTTCAGGGAATGGGGCATATCTTTTCCGTATTTCCGACAGAGTTTGGTGTGAACTATAATAATGTTTACAGAAAAAAGAAAGGAGCGTAAGTATGTCGTTCATGAAATTCAACACAGAAGAACTGGTTGGCCGCTTTGAAGACCGTCGTGACGTAAAAAATCTGGCGGGCAAATATGTAATGAGTCTGCTTCTCAAGCGTGAGCCTACCATCATGGAGGATCTGTGGTCATGCCGTGAGGATGTCTCCCTTGGCGTGAACGCAGGCTATTACGCGGGTCAGAAGGCTCTGAAGGAGTATTATCAGTCTGTGGATGCAGCCACAAAGCATAAGGCACAGGTACTGAAAAAGGTATTTCCGGAGGATCTGGGAGAGTATTCTGACGAGAAGCTTTATGGCAGAGGCCCTATGGAGATCCGTTCTCTGGATAATGCAATCATTGAAATTGCCGATGACGGCAAGACTGCAAAGGGCTTTTTCTATGTATTCGGTCTTGTAACGGACATCTCCACCCGGGGGGCAGTGTCCAACTGGGTTCTGGGCAGTCTGTGCATTGACTTTATCCGTGAGGAGGATCAGTGGAGACTGTGGCATGTGCTCTACCTGGAGGATGTAAATACCCCCGCCGGTAAGAAGTGGGACGATCCCGGTGTGATCGAACAGTTCCCCGTCTTGGAGCAGTTCGGTGACATGGAAGGTGTCGTACTGACCCAGCCCAATGAGCAAAAGGAACTGCGGAAGCTGTATTCCGGCACCCGTCCCTTCACAAAGCTCCCCAAGGTGCCCGAACCTTATGATACATTTGAGAATACCTTCAGCTACGGGGCTGATAGTCAGGAGGGCTGGAAATGAAAAAGCAGTATTATTCCGACGATGAACGTATCATTCGGGTATGGGATATTGAAACCATTAAGGATCTGATGTCCCGGCGACAGGTCCTTAATATGAATGACCAGCGCCGTCTGGAACTGGATACCCTGTGGGTCTCCCAGCCGAAGTATAAAAAGACTGCATCCATGGGCTCCAACTGGGGCTACTATGTGGGAATGGATGAGATCTCCAACTACTATGTGGTGCAGCATACAAACCGGCAGCAGGAGAGACTGAACAAAAAGTGCCAGGAGAACCCCGGCCTGCGGAATATCCGGGACAATTTCGGCTATGGTGACCTGATCGCACACCATGTTTCCACCCCCTGTGTGGTACTGGCCGGTGACGGAAGAACCGCCAAGGGCGTCTGGTATTCTCTGGGGGCACAGTGTACCGGAAATCCCGACGGAACCGTGAAGGCAGTCTGGTGCCCGGAACGGATCTGTGCGGACTTTGTAAAAGAGGACGATGGTTCCTGGAAGATCTGGCATCTGCTGATCTCCAACGATGTGGAGTATGAGGCAGGAACCAGCGTTGGAGATGTGGAGACCTTCACCGGAATCCCCTCGGAGATGGAACAGGAGTTTGGTGCGCCCACAGAGCCTTATGTGGTTCACAACCGGGATTATGGCTGGTCTGATGATTACCCCACAGTACCGCCGAAGCCCTATTATTCTTACGATCCTGCTGAGGGCTATGGCTATGAGGGCCGTCCCCAGTGGTGCAAGGGTCATCCCAACTACAGAAAGGAGCATGCCAAATGAAAACCCATCTGAGTCTTTCCCAGCGTATCCATAATGCGGAGGGAATTCAGGCGGCGGAGTATCTCCATGCCCGGCATACTTATCTCCATGCAACCTCCTACTGCAAGGAGGAGTGGGGCGAGTTTTGGGATACCAGCGAAGAAGCCTCCTGGGGTCACCTGTTCGGCGTCATGAATGGATTTAAAGAGGTCTGGTATAACAGCGTGGTCAACTATGATCCCGATGGTCTCCGGGGCTATATCAATATTATTAAGCAGCATAATGAAGTTGCCTGGTTTGATCCCCGTTCTATCCGTGAGATTTCCATGCACACACTGGGTACGGATATTGTGGAAGCGGCGGATGACGGTAAGACTGTTCGAGCTTCCTTCCTGACGCCCGGTATTCTGCTCTTTGCACTCAATGCAAATCATAAGGTGCGGGGCATGACACTCTGGGAGCGTTACGGTTCTGATTTTATCTACGATGAAGAAGCGGACGAGTGGCTGTATCTCCATGAGCAGGTCTGCCCGGATATGGGTGGCCCCATGGATACCTGTAATCCCGGTCAGGATGCCTACAATAAACTGATGGGCATTGGCGGCGGCGGAAAGGGCCCCGGCCCCGGTCCCGGTGCAGGCGGACCTCCTCAGGGCATGGGGGGTGCACCCGGTGCAGGCGGACCTCCTCAGGGCATGGGCGGTGGCCCCGGTGCAGGCGGACCTCCTCAGGGTATGGGTGGCGCACCCGGTGCAGGCGGACCTCCTCAGGGGATGGGCGGCGCACCCGGTGCAGGCGGACCTCATCCTCAGGGCATGGGCGGCGCACCCGGCGCAGGCGGGCCTCCTCAGGGCATGGGTGGCGCACCCGGCGCAGGCGGACCTCCTCAGGGTATGGACGGTGGCCCCGGTGGAGCCCCTGGAGGCGAAGTCCGGGGTAAGGATGGCAATGCCCAGGTACCCGGTATGGTGGTCAAAGAGAAGGGTGCAACCCGTGGGGCCACCTCTGCCGGCGGTGCCAAGGGCGAGGTGCATGTTGGTGTACCCGGGCCGATCCATTACAACTACACCCCCATTATGCATGTGCAGAATACAGTGGCATGGCCTGAACCCTATAAGACGATGGACAGAGATAACACCTATCGTATCTATGAAACACCCAAGGTGGATTGATCCTGTTTTCGTTGATTGTAAGATAAATCTCCCGACAGCAGCTGCTGCCGGGAGATTTATCCATAGGAGGTATGAAATACGGGATCAAATTCGAAAAAATGCATGTTTTTGTGTTTGTGTTTGCATACAAATAATGATACTATAAAGACAGATAAAACTGCAAAGGAGCGGCTGATATGAATCCATACTATCCGAATCTGCTAAGTCCGATTAAGATCGGCAACATGACGCTGAAAAACCGTATCTGTGTGGCCCCTATGAACCTGCGTGAGGTGGATCACAATGGAGGGTATACGGCCAGAACCATTGCCTTCAACGAAAAGTTTGCAAAGGGCGGGGTAGCACTGATTACCATGGGTGAAGCCTGTGTATCTCAGCGGACAGGCTCTTCCGAGAGTTTTATGCTTCGCATCACAAATCCCGGCGCATTTTTCTCCCTCTGCGATCTGGCGGAGGCTGTTCATCGTTGGGGCGGTAAGATCTCTATGGAGATGAGCCATGCAGGTGCCCTGTGTATTCCTGAAAATAACTTCGGCAATCAGCCCATGAGTGCATCGGCGTATGTAAAGCCCAGCGGGGTGGCTGTCCGGGAAATGACCATTGAGGATATGGAAGAGGTTGCCGAGGATTTTGGCAATGCTGCTCTGGTACTGAAAAATGCAGGCTTTGATATGGTGCAGTTCCATGCAGGACATGGGTGGCTGATCCATCAGTTTCTCTCTCCCCGAACCAACAAGCGTACAGATGAATTCGGCGGCTCTCTGGAGAATCGGTGCCGATTCCCCATTATGTGCCTGAAGAAGATCCGGGAGAAGGTGGGAAAAAACTTCCCCATTGATATGCGTATGACCGGTGACGAGGTGATTCCTGAGGGGTATCACATTGATGAGGGAATCCGGATCGCCCAGATGCTGGAGCCCTATGTGGATCTGATTCAGGTTTCCACCGGTGGAATCTTCCATCAGGACGCAACTGCCAGAATGTCCCCCAGCGTCTTCATGGAGAAGAACACCAACGTATGTTATGCAGAGGCGATTCGCAATGGGGTTTCCGTTCCGGTATCCACAGTTGCAGCAATCAACGAACCGGATGACATGGAGAAAATCATTGCAGCGGGGAGCGCAGATCTTATTTTCATGGGACGGGGATTGATCTGTGAGCCGGAGATGCCCAATAAGCTTGCCCGGGGACAGGGGGATGACTGTAATCGTTGCCTCAGATGCAACGAATGTCATAACCGCCTGTTTGCAAAGAACTGGTTCCTCTGTACACTGAACCCGGAGGTGGGCTTTGAGGGGAGACTCCCGATCCCGGCACCGGAAAAAACGAAAACGGTCCTTGTTGCAGGAGGTGGCCCCGGTGGTATGATGGTGGCGCTGACTGCGGCAAAGCGTGGTCATAAAGTGTCGCTGTGTGAAAAGACGGGGGAACTGGGTGGTGCGATCCGGTTTGCAGACCATGTGTATTTCAAACGGGATATGGCCTACTGGCGTCATCAGATGGAGCGCCGTCTGGAAGAATCTGATGTTACTGTGCTTCTGAACACGGAGGTCACCACGGATTATATCAACGAAATGAAACCGGATGTGGTGATCGCTGCGGTGGGCGCAGATCCTGTAAAGCCCCCCATTCCCGGTCTGGATGATCCCAAGGTCATTGTGGGAGCCCAGATGCATGACGAGCCCCGGGACTTCGGGGAGCGGGTCGTGGTCATTGGCGGTGGCCTTGTGGGATGTGAATCTGCGGCAGAACTGAAGGCTGCCGGAAAGGACGTAACCGTGGTGGAGATGCTTCCGGGGATTGCACCCGGTTGTGGTGCGGCCCAGTCCAATGCCATTCGTGTGGGCATGCAGGGGGTGAAGGTCATGACCTCTACCCAGTGCAAGGCTGTGACAGCGGAAGGTGTTCTGGTGGTAAAGGATGGAGAAGAAATTCTCCTGCCGGCAGATTCCGTGATCCTCTCTGCGGGTATGCGGGCGAGAACCGCCGTGGTGGAAGAATTCCAGCGGGGTGTTGTGCCGGAGTTCTATGTGATCGGTGACGGTGCAGCTGCAAGAAAGATGGGCGATGCCATCCGGGAAGGGTACTACACCGCAATGAATCTGTAATATACAAAAAAGTTCCCCGGCTGCGGTGTGCAGTCGGGGAACTGAGTTTTATGAAAGATAATCAGGCGCCGATCATGGCGACCATAACCGCCTTGATGGTATGCAGCCGGTTTTCTGCCTCGTCAAACACAATGGAGTGGGAGCCACGGAATACCTCATCAGTAACTTCACGGATGTCGATACCCTTTTCCATCCATGTCTTTGCCATCTTGGTTTCAAAGTCGTGGAAGGAGGGGAGACAATGCATGAATTTTACGTCGGGGTTCTCAGTAGCGACCAGCATCTCATCGGTGATCCGGTAGGGGGTGAGCATCTCCACACGCTGGGGGATCTGATCCTCTTCGCCCATGGAGGCCCAGATGTCACTGTAAAGCACATCTGCACCCTTGATGGAAGCAATATCGCTGCTGAGGGAGATCTGAGCGCCGGTCTGGGCGGAAACCTGAGCAACCTGCTCAAGAACAGTGGGATCCACCTGATCGATCAGGCACTGGGGACCGCAACCCACAAAGGTCATGCCCATTTTGGCGCAACCGTACATCCATGCGTAACACATGTTGTTCCGGACATCGCCAACAAAGACGACCTTGCAGTTTTTCAGAGGTTTTGCAATATGCTCTTCCATGGTGAGCATATCCGCAAGGATCTGGGTGGGGTGATCCACATCAGTCAGGCCGTTGAATACGGGAACGCCGGAGTATTTTGCCAGAGCTTCCACAACGCTCTGCTCATAGCCACGATACTCGATGCCGTCAAAGAACCGGCCCAGCACCTTGGCAGTGTCCTCCAGAGATTCCTTTTTGCCCATCTGAGAACTGCCTTGATCCAGATAAGTTACCTGACCGCCCTCGTCATGTACAGCGGTTTCAAAGGCGCAGCGGGTACGGGTGGAGGTTTTTTCAAAGAGCAGCACCACATTCTTGCCCTGAAGGGTGGTGCCGGGGATCCCGGCGCGTTTTTTTCGCTTGAGATCGTGGCTCAGATCCAGCAGATAACGGATCTCAGCAGGGGTAAAATCCATAAGGGTCAGGAAAGAACGGCCTTTCAGATTTACAGGCATGGAACGTCCCTCCTTACTTTACGCAGATGCACTCGGTTTCCACCAGAGCGCCTTTGGGAAGTGCAGCGACCTGTACGCAGGAACGGGCAGGGGGATTGGTGGGGAAGTATTCAGCGTAGATGTTGTTGAAGGTGGTGAAATCGGCAAGATCGGTCATGAAAACGGTGGTCTTTACCACGTTGTCAAATGTCATGCCACAGCTTGCCAGCACAGCCTGAATGTTGGCAAACATCTGACGAGCCTGTCCCTCAATGCCACCTTCGGCAATGAGCCCGGTTTCCGGTACCAGAGGAACCTGACCGGAGAGAAATACAAAGTTGCCACAGTCAATGGCGTGGGAGTAGGGGCCTACGGCGGCGGGAGCTTCCTTGGAGAAAATTACTTCTTTCATAATAAAACCTTCTTTACGAATTGGATTTTTTATACTCCAGATATTCATCATAAGTCATGGAACGGTCGGTGTAGCTGCCGTCCTCATGGAACTCAATGACACGGTTTGCAACGGTCTGAACCATCTCGTGGTCATGGGAGGCCAGAATGACGTTGCCCGGGAAGGCGGTCAGGCCCTTGTTGACAGCGGTGATGGATTCCAGATCCAGATGGTTGGTGGGCTGATCCAGCAGAAGTACGTTGGCACCGGAGAGCATCATCCGGGACAGCATGCAGCGGACCTTTTCACCACCGGAGAGTACGTTGACGGGCTTGTAAACATCCTCGCCGGAGAAGAGCATGCGTCCCAGGAAACCACGGAGGTAGGTTTCGCTCTGATCCTCAGAGTACTGACGCATCCAGTTGATCATATCGTAGTCGCAGTTCTCAAAGAATTGAGTGTTGTCCTTGGGGAAGTACGCCTGAGAGGTGGAAACGCCCCATTTTACGGTACCCTCATCCGGCTCCAGTTCACCCATAAGGATCTTGAACATGGTGGTCTGGGCAATCTCGTTGGAGCCCACAAAGGCGAGTTTGTCGTTTTTGTTCAGGGTAAAGCTGACCTTGTCCAGCACCTTAACCCCGTCCACGGTTTTGGAGACATCGGTGACAAACAGAATGTCCTTGCCAACCTCACGATCCGGCTTGAAGCCCACAAAGGGGTACCGGCGGGAGGAAGCGGGCATTTCTTCGATGGTGAGCTTATCCAGCAGCTTTCTGCGGGAGGTTGCCTGCTTACTTTTACTCTTGTTTGCTGCGAAACGGGCGATAAACTCAGTCAGTTCCTTGATTTTCTCCTCGTTCCGCTTGTTCTGGTTGCGAACCAGAGCCTGAACCAGCTGAGAGGACTCGTACCAGAAGTCGTAGTTGCCCACATACATTTTGATCTTGCCGTAGTCAATATCTACAATATGAGTGCAGACGGTGTTGAGGAAATAACGGTCATGGGATACCACGATGACCATGCCCTCAAACTCCAGAAGGAAATCCTCCAGCCACTCGATGGAGGCGGTGTCCAGGTTGTTGGTGGGCTCGTCCAGCATGACAATATCCGGGTTTCCGAAAAGAGCCTGCGCCAGAAGCACCTTGACCTTGTCACGGCCGTCCATTTCACCCATCAGCTTTTCGTGATCTTCCACGGGAATGCCCAGTCCCTGAAGCATTCTGGAAGCATCGGATTCGGCTTCCCAGCCCCCCAGTTCTGCAAACTCAGCCTCCAGTTCAGAGGCAAGAATGCCGTCCTCGTCGGTGAAATCTTCTTTCTCGTAGAGGGCATCCTTCTGCTTGCCGATCTCATAGAGGCGCTGGTTGCCCATGATGACTGTATCCAATACGGAAAATGCGTCGTACTGGAACTGATCCTGCTTCAGCACGGACATTCTTACCCCGGGTTTTACGTCCACATGACCGTCTGTGGATTCCAGAGTGCCGGAGAGAATTTTCAGAAGGGTGGATTTGCCGGCACCGTTTGCGCCGATAATGCCGTAGCAGTTGCCTGCATTAAACTGGAGGTCTGCGTTTTTGAAAAGAACGCTTCCGCCATATTGAACGCCGAGATTGGTAACTGTAATCATTTTATCATCCTTATAATATATTTTGAATTATTATACCATGAAATTGTTTAATCGCAAAGTTGTAACGGATAGAAAATTGTGCTATATTATGCTTGTTTTACAGTTGTTTTGACGGAAAAGCTTCCGGGTAAATGGAAAGGATGAACCAGAATGGAATTGATGAAGGCGAAACTGATGAGCCTGTCTGTATACAAGAATATGCTTGAGATCGAGCCGGTGAAATGTCTGCTGCGACTGGCGGATGCAAAAACACCGGATACACTGATCCGGGCGTATACAGACCTGATATACAGTGTGTGGAGCGATGGCTACGAGAGCCTTTCGGAGTGCTTTAGCTGGCATCTGAAATATGATGATTCCTTCATCGGAAAAGCGATCTCCACCGGAAAGGTGTCCGAAAAAATGTTTGATGCGGCGGCCATGGATATTCGGCGGCTTTCCAGCGTGGGAATGCTGTCCTGTTCCGGGCTGAAACGGAATATTTACACCGCATGTACCCGGATCAATCCGGAATTTGGGCCGATCATTCAGAATCTGGCGGAGCTTCCTCAGGGAAGAGAATTCACCGAGGAGGAGATCTTCGGCAGCTACCGGAGAAACGGCTGCGGACGGTTTGCCCTGGAACGGGCATTCCATTGGGAGAAGGGAATCCTGACCCCGGTGAACCGGGTGGATGCCCTGACACCTCAGGAGATGATCGGTTATGAATACCAGAGAAACGCGGTTATTGAAAATACCCGGGCGTTGATCCGCGGATGCAGCGCCAACAATGTACTGCTGTATGGAGACAGCGGTACCGGAAAATCCGCCACTGTGAAGAGCCTGATCCAGATGCCGGAGTTTTACCAGCTGCGTATGATCGAGATTGCGAAGAATTCTCTGGACGAATTGACGCAGCTGGTTCGGCAGTTGGGTCAGCACACCCAGAAGTTTATTGTTTATATTGATGACCTGTCTTTTGAGCGGGAGGACAAGGGCTTCTCTGCGCTGAAAACCGCACTGGAGGGTGGAATGGAACGCCGTCCTGAGAACGTGGTCATTTATGCAACCTCCAACCGGCGGCATATGATCCGGGAGAGCTTCTCGGAGCGGGATGGAGACGACATCCATGCCAAGGAAACGGTGGAAGAAAGAACCAGCCTGTCTCAGCGTTTCGGCCTGCGCCTGGCATACCTGGCTCTGGACAAGCAGAAGTATACAGACATGGTGCTGAGTATGTGCCACCGGCTGAAGCTTCCCTTGACGGACGATCAGATCCGGGTGGAGGCGAACCGGTGGGAAATCCGCCACGGGGGACGGACACCCCGGGTTGCAACACAGCTTGTGGAGATGCTGGCGGGACGAGCCGTGGAAAATTCATAATTTGTTTGCAATTGCCTATTGAAAAACAGAATAGAAAGTATTATAGTATGTTTAGCACTCGGGGCTCGAGAGTGCTAAACATACTTTTCTTTTTGTAAATAACATTGAAGGATGTGTTTTATATGGAAAAAATGCAGTTTAAGGCCGAATCCAAACGTCTTTTGGATCTGATGATCAACTCCATCTATACCCACAAGGAGATCTTCCTCCGTGAGATCATCTCCAATGCTTCTGATGCCATTGATAAGTTGGCCTACCTGAGCCTGACCGATGATAACGGCATGAGCCGAGGTGACTTTGAGATCAAGCTGACCATCGATAAGGATCACCGTGCCCTGATTATTGCAGATAACGGTATCGGTATGAGCCGTGATGAGCTGGAAAACAATCTGGGCACCATTGCAAAGTCCGGCTCTCTCCAGTTCAAGGAGGATATGAAGAAGGCTGAGAATCCCAACGAGGCTGTGGATATTATCGGCCAGTTCGGTGTGGGCTTCTATTCTGCCTTTATGGTGGCGGATAACGTCACTGTGGTCACCAGAAAATATGGTGAGGAGACCGCCCATATGTGGCAGTCTGAGGGTGCCGATGGTTATACCATCACAGATTGCGAAAAGGACGCTTGTGGTACCGAGATTGTCCTGAAGCTGAAGGAGAACACTGAGGATGAGGATTATGACCGTTATCTCAGCCAGTACACCCTTCAGAATCTGGTCAAGAAGTACTCCGATTATATCCGCTATCCCATCCGCATGGAGATGACCTCCTCCCGTCCTGTGGAAAAGGAAGACGAAAACGGAGAGAAAAAGACGGAGTATGAAGAGTATTCCGAGGTTAAGACCCTGAACTCCATGGTTCCCATCTGGCAGAAGAACAAGGATGAGGTAACTGCCGAGGAATACGACCAGTATTACATGGATAAGTTCGGTGACTATGTAAAGCCTGCGCTGTGCATGCACGCCAGCGTTGAGGGTGCAGTCACCTATAAGGCACTGATGTTTGTTCCCACCAATGCACCTTATGATTTCTACTCCAAGGAGTACAAGAAGGGATTGCAGCTCTATTCCGGCGGTGTGCTGATTATGGAGAACTGCGAAGACCTTCTGCCGGATCATTTCTGCTTTGTCAAGGGTATTGTGGATTCCCCCGACCTGAGCCTGAATATCTCCCGTGAGATGCTTCAACATGACCGTCAGCTCAGACGGATCGCATCCAATCTGGAGAAGAAGATCAAGTCCGAACTGAACAAAATGCTGGTCAATGACCGTGAGGCCTATGAAAAGGTCTTTGAGACCTTTGGTGTACAGCTGAAGTATGGTGCTGTCTCTGATTACGGTGCCCATAAGGATATGGTGAAGGATCTGCTTCTGTTCTGGAGCCAGAAGGAAGAGAAGTATGTAACTCTGGCCGAATACGTGGAGAAGATGCCTGAGGATCAGAAGTATATCTACTATGCCGCAGGCGAGAGTCGCACAAAGCTCTCCCAGCTTCCTCAGACCGAACTGGTACGGGATAAGGAATATGACATTCTGTTCTTCACCGACGATGTGGACGAATTCCTGTCCAATACCCTCCGTGATTACAACGAGAAGGAATTCAAGTCTGTTTCCGCTGCGGATCTGGGCCTTGAAAGTGAAGAAGAGAAGGCCGAGAAGGAGAAGGAGACCGAGGAGAATCAGGAACTGCTGGACTTTATCAAGGAGACCATGGGGGAGAAGCTCTCCGCAGTTCGTATTTCCAACAAGCTGAAGAGCCATCCTGTCTGCATGGTGCCTGACAGCGGCCTCAGCTTTGAGATGGAAAAGTATCTGTCCCGGATCAATCCTGCTGAGCCTCTGAAAACCGGTCGTGTGATGGAACTCAATGGCGATCATCCTGCATTCGTGGCTCTGAAAAATGCCTATGCTGAGGATCGGGAAAAGGCTGAAAAATATGCAAAGCTGCTTTATGCCCAGGCGCTTCTCATTGCAGATCTGCCTCTGGAGGATCCCAGTGCCTATACGGATCTGGTGTGCAGCCTGATGCAGTAATATTATAAAAAACAGACGCAGAGCGGGTCAAATTGCTCTGCGTCTGTTTTCTTTTATGTCAGAAATGCATGCACTGGATCAGGATGACCCAGCTGAGACTGTAATAGGTGATAACAGCAACCAGATCATTTACGGTTGTGATCAGGGGGCCGGAGGCCACGGCGGGGTCGATTCCGATCCTTTTGAAAAAGATGGGAATCAATGTACCGGACATGGATGAGACCAGCATGGCGAGAATCATGGCAAGTCCAAGACAGCCGGATACGGCGAAGGAGAATGCAGGGGCATTTCCCTTCAGCATCAGGTAACCTCCGATGGCTGTCACAGAGAGTGCTCCCAGGATAGATCCATTCAGAAGGCCGATTCGGATCTCCTTCCATACCAGCGTGACCCGATGGCGTTTTTTCACGTTGTCATCCATTAACACCCGGATCGCAACTGCAAGCGACTGGGTGCCGACGTTTCCGGCCATGTCCAGGATCAGGGATTGAAAACACATGATCACAGGAAGCTGGGCAACAAGGGCTTCAAACATGCCGACAGTGGCGGAAACACCCATTCCCATCACCAGAAGAATGCAGAGCCAGGGGAGTCGCTTTTTGACACTGCAAAGAACGGATTCGGACAGATCCTCCCCGGAGGACAGACCGGCCAGCTTTGCGTAATCATCCCCAAGTTCGTCGTCCAGTATTTCCGCAAAATCCTGAGCAGTTACGACCCCGATGAGACGGTTTTCCTGATCCAGTACGGGAATGGCGCATTCGGAGTATTCTCGGAGCATGGGGATACAGGCCTCGGTTTCCGTATGGGCATACAGAAAGGGATAGGACAGCATGGTGATATCAGACAGCGGGGTACCGTCACGGGCAATGATCAGATCCTTTAAATCAATTCCGCCGGCAAAAACATTATGGTCATCCACAACAAACAGGGTGGATATGTTTTCCTTTGTCTCTGCGTTCCGGATCAGCTGAGACATGGCCTCCTTAACGGTGGCGGTGGTGGGAATGGCAATGAAATTTGTGGACATCCTGCTTCCAATGTTGTTGTGGGAGAAGGACTGGATCATGCGGATTTCGTTCCGTCTTTCCGGAGACAGCCCGTGGATCAGGGAGAAGCAAAAATCCTCCGGCAGCTGTGCTAAAAGGGCAGCGGCGGTATGTGCATCCATATGGGACAGCAGTTCCAGCTGCCGTGGGCGATCCAGACAGGAAAAGAAAGGAGCGGGACACTCCATGTACGAAAAGATCTCTGCAAGATCTGTTGCCGGAAGCATGTGGCAAAGGCTGCGCTGTTCTTCCGGGGAGAGGAGAGTCAGAGCCGATGCAATGTCTTTTTCGTGGTAGGTGCAGATCCGGTTCAGAATTTGAGCCGGACAGGTGCTGCTTCTGACTGCGTGGATGATTTCTCCGGGGAAATCCGGGCGTACCAGTTTTTTGATTTTGTTCATTGGTTGTGCCTCCTTTACACAGGTTTTGTAAAGGCAGGCGTGCTGGGGCTACAAAAGGGCATAGAAATACCACTGTGTGCTGCAACCATACCGTACACACCTGCCATGGGTGCGTAGCGTAGCGTTGAAACAAACAATGGCTCCCGGACATTATATGGAATCAGGCGAGACATGGAGCATGCAGCTGTATCCCGTATAAATTCGGGTTGACCACGAATAATTGTCCGAATCTACAACTACTGCCGTCCATATTCTCACCTCACATTCATATTTATTGCTGCTCAAGTTTAACTGAATTAAGCTGGTTTTTCAAGGGAAACGGGGGATAATTCATAGAAAGTTAAAAACTGCACGACCATGAGGCCGTGCAGTCTTCTGCTGAAAAATCAGATGCGATGGGCAACAGCGTAAGCGTGACGCATACCCTGCTGGATGGTAGCTGCTTTCTTGCAGTCACCGATCATGTAGAATTCCTTGGCGCAGCCGTAGAAGGCCAGAGCCTCGTCCTTGTTGGCACGCATACCTGCGGACATGACCACGGAATCAGCGGGAATGGAATGAACATTGCCCTCCTTGTCGGTGTATTCAACGGCGCCGTCCTTGATTGCGGCAACCTTTGCACCGGTGATGCTGTGGAAGTTGGGCTCGTTCTCCCAGGCCTCCTGAAGCATGGAGTAGTAGTGGATTGCAGTGGAATCAGCAGCCAGACGGTCACGCATCTCCAGTACGGTAGCGTTGTGACCCTTCTTGCCCAGATAGATGCCGATCTCAACGCCAACCTCGCCGCCGCCGATGATTACGACATTTTCGCCCAGCTTTTCAGGATGTGCGAAGGTCTCCTGTGCGAAGAACAGCTTCTCGGGATCAGCACCGGGGATGGGCAGAACCATGGGAGTGGCACCGGTAGCGGCGACCACAACATCATAGTCAAGTGCCTTGATCATGTCCGGGGTAGCCTCGGTGTTCAGGTGAACCTCGATGCCACGCTTATCCATCTGATGGATCAGGAAGTTCTTCAGGTCACGGAGGGGCCACTTGAAGTCAGCGTAATCGGAGTGGATGATAGCGCCACCCAGAGCGGGACCCTTCTCGTAGATCACAGGGGTGTGGCCACGATCCTGGAGATACATGGCGCAGCGCATGGCGATGGGGCCACCGCCGATGATGGCAACCTTCTTGCCACCCTTGGTGGGAACCTGCATGCGGTCGATCTTCTGTTCCAGACCAATGCAGGGGTTTACGGAACATACAGAGACGAAGGGATCGCTTACGCCACGGCCATGGCACTTGTTGCAGCGGATGCAGGGGACGATGTCGTCGTCACGGCCTTCCAGAACCAGCTGACCGTAATCGTTGTTGGAGACGTAGGCACGGGCAGCATAAATGATGTCGGCCTTGCCCTCAGCGATGGCCTTGTCACAGGTGGCGGGATAATGGAAGCCACCGATCACGCCGATCACCAGACCGGGGACGTTCTTCTTCATGTATTCGCCAAACTTCAGGAAGGGAACCTCCTCCAGCTCGAAGCCGATGGGATGTGCATGATCCACTTCGTTGGCACGGAGCTGAACGATGTCGATGTACTTTTTTGCCTCATTCAGGAAAGCAGCGGACTCCTCCAGGGTATATCCGCCCTCGAGATCATCAGCAGACCACTGGATTTCAATGAGCATGTTCTTGCCCACCTTCTGACGGATCTTTTCCAGAACCATCAGGGGGAAGCGCATGCGGTTCTCCAGAGAACCGCCGAACTTGTCGGTACGCTTGTTGGTCAGGGGAGAGAACATTCTTGCGGGCAGGTTTGCACGGTAGCACATGTGGATGGATACCATGTCATAGTCCAGCATTTTCAG
>CAZFGL010000016.1:0-25941 GCA_964518645.1 uncultured Oscillospiraceae bacterium
ATTTTGGGAGGCAGCACCAGACCATTGTTGTCACCATGGGTCATGATAATGCCGCCAATAAGACGGGTAGACACACCCCAGGAGGTCTGATGGGGGTTCACCTTCTGATTATTCTTGTCAGTGTATTCGATTTCAAACGCCTTGGCGAAGCCGTCACCGAAGTAGTGGGAGGTGCCTGCCTGAAGCGCCTTCCGGTCGTGCATCATGCATTCGATGGTGTAGGTTGCTTCAGCACCGTTAAACTTCTCCTTGTCGGTCTTCTGACCACGGGTAACAGGCATCGCCAGTACATTCTCGCAGAAGTCCGCATAGATACCCAGCATCTTCTCTGTAAACTCCCGTGCTTCCTCTGCGGTGGCATGCATGGTGTGTCCCTCCTGCCACAGGAATTCTCTGTGCCGGAGGAAGGGGCGGGAGGTCTTCTCCCAGCGCAGCACGCTGCACCACTGGTTATACTTCATGGGAAGATCTCTGTGAGACTGGATCACATTCTTAAAATGCTCGCAGAACAAGGTCTCGGAGGTGGGACGGATGCAGTAACGCTCCTCCAGCTTGTCATTACCGCCGTAGGTGACCCAGGCGCACTCAGGCGCAAAACCTTCAACATGATCCTTCTCCTTCTGGAGCAGGCTCTCAGGGATCAGCATGGGCATATATACATTCTGAACGCCCACCTTTTTAAATTCTGCGTCCATAATCCCCTGAATATTCTCCCAGATGGCATAGCCATAGGGACGATAGATAAACATACCCTTAATGGAGGAGTAATCAATAAGCTGTGCCTTCTTGCACACATCAGTGAACCACTGGGCAAAATCTACCTCCATATCTGTGATCTGTTCAACCTTTTTATCCTTTGCCATTACATTTCATCCTTTCGCGCCGGAGCGCATATTGTCACGGCTCGACCGTCTGTTGTTTCATAAAGGTTATATTAGCACAATTCCGCTGTGCCTTCAAGACCCACATTGACGGAATTTGCATAGTATGGATTAGATTTTTTGATTATTCTGAAAGGAGTCAGACCTATGCGCTACTACGAATACTGTGTCAAACCCGCTTCCGGCGAGATTCTCTCTGCGCAGATTGCCCTTTCTCCGGAGACCGCCGCATTGGTGACCGGAACCGTCCTCGACCCCACAGAGCAGCCTGTTCCCGACGCTCTGGTACTGTTGCTGGATCAGGAACAGGGCGATTTGATTCAAAGCACACTGACAGACCACCGTGGCCGTTTTTATCTGGGGCCTGTTGCACCGGATACATTATATATAGTACGGGTACAGCTTCCCGGGCTGTGTACCCGGGTGCTGGAACTGAACATCTGATATTGCATTTTCACGCTGTTCAGGCTACAATAGCACCAAGAACACAGGAAAGCGGTGAACCCATGAATCAAGAATCCTATAACCAGCAGCTCACAGAATTCCTTACCGGCCGTTACTTCTCCGGTGAAAAGACCGTTCTCAACACCATGGGCGATGCGCTGGGCTTCCCGGAAGGGGACGTTCACGCCACCCGCTTTTACCGGATTTTTCTGACACTAAGTCGGGATGGTTGCATTACCGACGTCCGGGTGGTGGTTGACGGAGAACTCATCAGTCCATGCAGCGGGTACTTCCCGGAGGTACTGGACGAATTTGATTATCTCCCGGTAAAGCACTGGTGCGAAGCCTGCACCCGCCCCGGTATATCTGAAATATAAAAACACCGACTGAAAATGATCTTCTCATTTTCAGTCGGTCTCTTTTTTACAGAACAGCCTCTGTTTCCGGATCCAGCTCCGGATGCCGCCCAAGAATGGAGAATTCCACCCATTCCGCAATATTGGTTGCATGGTCTCCGATCCGTTCCAGATATTTGGCCACCATCAGAAGATCCAGCGCCTGCTGACCGCAGCTGGGATCTGCCCGGATAATCTGAATCAGTTCCTCTTTCACCTCATCAAACAGCCGGTCTACCTGGTCGTCCTCTGCGATCACCTGCGCCGCCAGTTCCAGATCCCGTATCGCATAGGCTTCCACGCTCCGGGTCACCATGGCAGCAGTGGCCTGTGCCATACTGCCGATGTGATGCAGCTCTGGAATCTTTCCCGTCTCCGACATGGACAGCACGATCTCGGAAATATCTGCCGCCTGATCTCCGATCCGCTCCATGTCCGTGATCATTTTCAGTGCCGAAGAGATCTGTCTCAGGTCCCGGGCAACAGGCTGCTGCTGAATCAGCAATCTGAGGCACAGCCGTTCGATCTCCCGCTCCGCCTGATCAATATTCTGGTCTGCCTGTATCGCCTGACGTGCCAGCACCAGATCTCTCTCTTTCAGTGCCTGTGCTGCGGCTGCAATGGCCGTCTCACAGAGAGACCCCATATGGGTCATTTCCTCACTGAGCTGCTGTAACTGCTGGTCAAAGGTTTTTCTCATGTCTACGCCTCCTTATCCGAATCTGCCGGTAATATAGTCCTCTGTGCGCTGATCCTTGGGCACAGAGAACATCTGCTCTGTGCTTCCGTGTTCGATCACTTCGCCCAGCAGGAAAAATGCAGTCTCATCGGATACACGCACCGCCTGCTGCATGTTATGGGTCACCATTACAATGGTGTATTGCTCCTTCAGTTCCATGCAGAGTTCCTCAATCCGGCCTGTGGAGATCGGATCCAGTGCAGAGGTGGCTTCATCCATCAGCAGCACCTCCGGCTCCACCGCCAGCGCTCTGGCAATGCACAGTCTCTGCTGCTGTCCGCCGGAAAGCCCCAGCGCCGACTTTTTCAGGCGATCCTTCACCTCATCCCAGATTGCCGCCCGGCGCAGGGAGGTCTCTACGATTTCCTCCAGCTTCTGTCTGTTCCGGATTCCGTGGGTTCTCGGCCCATAGGCCACATTGTCAAACACGCTCATAGGGAAGGGGTTGGCCTTCTGAAACACCATACCTACCCGCTTCCGCAGCAGGTTGACATCCATGCCTCCATAGACCTCATCCTCTCCCAAGCGGACAGAGCCTGTGATCCTGCACCCCTCCACCAGATCGTTCATGCGATTGATGGAACGAAGCAGGGTGGATTTTCCGCATCCGGAGGGGCCGATGAAGGCGGTGATCCGATGTTCCGGGATCGTCAGGTTAATATTTTTCAGGGCATGAAAGTCCCCGTAGTATAAGTCCAAATCAGATATTCTGATTTTATCCATCCTTAATTATCTCCTTTCCCCTTTGTAAGCTTTTTCGCCACAAAGGAAGACAGGGCATTGAGCCCCACCACAAGCACCAGCAGTACCACTGCCGTTGCATGGGCCTGATCGGTATAAAGTCCCTCGTTCATCAATGCATACATATGTACTGACAGGGTACGCGTGGATTGGAACAGAGGCGCAAACACGCCACCTGTGAAGTTGAGATTGCCGGTTCCTGTTCCGGAGGTATAGATCAGTGCTGCACTCTCCCCTGCAATTCGGCCGATGGCCAGAATAATGCCCGCAGTAACACCGGGCATTGCAGCGGGAAGCACAATCCGGAACACCGTCCGAAGCTTTCCTGCACCCAGTCCAAAGCTTCCCTCCCGGTAGGTATCGGGAACCGCCAGCAGTGCTTCCTCCGTGGTACGCAGGATCAGGGGGAGGATCATGATCGACAATGTCAATACGCCGGACAGCATGGAAAAGCCCAGCTGCATCTCTACATTAAAAAGAACATAGCCAAAAATACCATATACGATTGAGGGAATGCCCTGAAGTGTCTCCGCTGTCAGACGTACCAGCTTCACCAGCTTGCTTCCCCGCTTTGCATATTCCGCCAGATAGATGGCACCGCCAACTCCCACTGGAACCGCCAGCAGCAGACTCAGCAGAGTCATGCAGATGGTGTTGATCAGGGCGGGCATCATGGACTGGTTATCCGTGGTCCACCGCCAGGAGAAAAGATCCTTTGTAAGATGGGGCACGCCCGTAATCAGAATATAGGCAATGATAAACACCACCACCAGCCCGGTAATAATCGCCGCCATATGCACCAGCAGGAACTCCACCAGAGACATGGGATGCCGGAGCAGGGTACGGATTTTCTGAGATGTTTTATGCTCCATTACCCGTTCCTCCTTTTCATAGCAGAGAAGCAGGTGTTAATAATCAGCACGAACACGAACAGCACGACACCTGTCGCAATCAGTGCCTCCCGGTGCAGACCGGAGGCATAGCCCATCTCCAGTACAATATTGGCAGTCATGGTTCTCAGCCCCTTCAACAGTCCCGAGGGCATGGTCGCCTGATTTCCTGCGATCATAATTACCGCCATGGTCTCACCGATGGCTCTGCCGATTCCCAGAATCACGCCGGACAGCACTCCGGAACTGGCCGCAGGCAGTTCCACAGAGAACACACTGCGCTCATGGGTCGCTCCCAGAGCCAGAGATCCCTCGTAGTACTGTCCCGGCACCGCCTCCAGCGCAGATTCCGCCACAGAAATAATGGTGGGCAGGATCATGATTCCCAGCAGCACAGAGGCTGTCAGCAGTCCTTTGCCACTGGTCCCGGTCAGACGCTGGATCACCGGAACGATCACCATCAGGCCAAAGAAGCCATATACAATGGAGGGTACACCGGCCATCAGCTCCACCGCCGGCTTCAGCACACTATAAATACGTTTTCCGCAAAATCTGTTGAGATAAACCGCACACAGAACCCCTATGGGAACTCCTACAATGATCGCTCCTACGGTTACATAGCAGGAAGCCAGGATCATGGGTAAAATGCCGTACAGCCCCTTGCTGGGCTTCCATACGGTTCCGAAGAAGTTGCTCACGCCGATCTTCAGAATCGTGGGGATACCGTTTCCCAGCAGATAGAAACAAATCAGTGCCACCGCACCGATTGATACACAGGCGGTAAGCAGAAAACACAGCTGCATCAGTTTTTCTTTCAAAGCCGTCATTTCATTTTCCTTTCCAACCAGAACGCCCAGCTGCCCTATTCAGAGCAGCCGGGCGCTGATGATCATCCCAGGCTATCCCACTGTGTGGTCTGCCCCACAAAAATGGCCCGGATCTGTTCAGAGGTCAGATCCTCCACCGGATTCTCCCGGTTTACAATCACCGCAATGCCGTCCATGGCGATGGTCTGTTCTGTCAGCCCGGAGGCAAGCTCCTCGTCCTTCAGGGCACGGCTGCTCATGCCGATCTCGCAGGAACCTTCCAGTGCTGCTGTAATACCTGCGCCGGAGCCGGTCTGCTGGATGTCGATGGTCACATCAGGATTGATGGCCCGATATGCTTCTGCCAGAACCTCCATAACCGGAGCCACAGAGGTGGAACCGTTCAGGCTGAGGCTGCCCTGCATGCCGCTGCCTGTGTAGGACTCTGCGCTGTCGTTCACAGAGATATAACCTTCTTCAGAGAGAATTTTCTGGCCCTCTGCGCTCATAATATATGTGATGAAGTCCCGGCCCAGTTCAGTCAGGTTTGCCTCCTGATAGCACACCTCAAAGGGACGTGCCACGCTGTAGGCGCCTGCCTTGACCTGCTCCACATTGGGCTCTACGCCGTCAACCTTGACTGCCTTGACGGAATCACTCATAGCACCCATGGAAATATATCCGATGGCATAGGGGTTACCGCTTACAGTCTGGCTTACCACGCTGGTGGAGTTGCTGATCTCTGCGGTTTCTGTGGTGTGGTCACCGTCGTCGTCCTCAATGCCCATCAGTTCTACAAAAGCGCCTCTGGTGCCGGAGCCCTCTTCCCGGGAAATTACGGTGATCTCACCGGAGAATCCGGGAGCCACAGCCTGTACGCTTTCACTTGCTGCCTGAACGTTTTCGCTTGCCTTCTGGCTTGCTGCCTCGGCGGAATTCTCTGCGCCGCAGCCGGCCATGCATGTTACCAGCAGCGCCACTGCTGCCAGCATGGAAATCATTTTCTTCATAATGATTATCTCCTTTTTTGATTTTCGGTACGCTCAAATCATAACTGGCTAATGTAAATTTCAAAACCCCGGGTTGGTAAAATCACCGTAAAAAGTAATGCAGCGATTTTTTACGTTGCCCCCGCTCTATCTAGTTTTGATTATTATTTTATAAGGTTTCGATGTTGACTTATCGTAGTTTTTGATGTATACTCCAGTTATAATCATTCAAAAGGAGGTCACTTCCCATGAAAGAAAAACTCAGCGAACAGGGTCGCAATCCCTACGACGGCTTACGCATCTGTTCCGCACTGACCCATGGGGTCGGTATTGTATTTGCCCTTTTTGCATTGGCCGTTCTGCTTCACCTGACCATCGAAATGGGCGCTGCCTCCACAACCGTGACCGCAGTTTCCATCTACGCAGTCAGCATGCTGTGCCTCTACACCGCCAGCACTGTTTATCACAGTCTTTATACCGACATTCAGGGCCGGGTATTTCTCCGAAAGCTGGATCATGTTATGATCTATTTCATGATTGCCGGAACCTATACCCCCATCTGCACCATCTCTCTTGGCGGAATGGTGTCCGGGAAAATCATGCTTACGGTGATCTGGTCCATGGCACTGCTTGGTGCTGCCTTCACCCTGTTCTGGATCAATATGCCCCGACTGCTCACCTCCGCCATCTATCTGATCATGGGCTGGACAGCAATCTTCACCCTGTCTCCCCTGCATCGGGTTATGACTCCCCAGTCCTTCGCCATGCTTCTCGCAGGTGGCGTTCTCTATTCCATCGGCGGACTGCTGTACGCACTGAAATGGCCCGGCCGGAACAACAAGTATTTCGGCTGTCACGAAATCTTCCATGTGTTCATCGTTCTGGGCAGTGTCTGCCACTTCATTATGATTTATCAGATTGTTTCATAAGTCCCCAAACAACGAACCCCCGGTCAACCTGCGTTGACCGGGGGTTTCACTGATTAATCATTCAAATCTGTTTTTTCTCTCTCCCTGACCAGCTTTACCACTGTTCCACTGAGCAGGAACAGACCAATCAGGTTGGGGATCGCCATCAGGCCGTTACAGGTATCTGCAATGCCCCAAAGAACCCCCAGATCCACGGTAGCACCAAGGATCGCCACCAGAGAGTAAATCACCATAAACACCTTATTAACCTTACTGCCCACAATAAACTCCAGGCATCTTGCACCATACAGTCCCCAGCCAATAATGGTGGAGAAGGCAAAGCAGCACATGGCAATTGCGGTGAAAATGGAGACCCAGTTGCCATAGGTATTCACAAAGCCGCTGATGGTAAGCTCCGCACCTGCGTTCACACCATACTGAATCTCCGGAACACCCAGAAGCACAGTCAGTGCGGTCAGGGTACAAATAATAATAGTATCGCAGAACACTTCAAAAATGCCGAAATAGCCCTGTGTCACTGCACACTTGGTGTCAGAAGCAGCATGGGCAATGGAGCCGGTACCAAGACCTGCCTCATTGGAGAAGATGCCTCTGGACACACCCCGGCGCATACTGATAAACATGTTGCCCACAGCGCCGCCGGTGAAGCCCGCAGGGGTAAAGGCACATTCAAAGATGCTGCGGAACACACCGGGTACCCGATCCAGATTCAGGGCGATCACGCCTACGCCCAGGATCACATACAGCACTGCCATAAAAGGAACCAGCTTCTCAGTAAATTTGCCGATCCGCTGAACACCGCCCAGCAGAACCATGGCAACCATAATCGCAATAAAGATACCCAGCACCAGATTGATTCCGAATACAGAGTCCTGAGAGATCAGGTTAAAGCTCTGGAGGGCGGAATTAATGGATGCGGTGATGGTATTTACCTGGGTGGCATTGCCGGTACCAAATACCGTAAGTACACCAAGGCCCGCATACAGATACGCAAGGAAGTGCCACTTTTTCTTCAAACCATTTTTAATATAGTACATGGGACCGCCGACCCAGTCTCCGTGAACGTTCCGCTCCCGGAAATGAACCGCAAGCGTCACCTCAGAAAACTTGGTGCACATGCCCAGCAGGGCACTGACCCACATCCAGAACACTGCACCGGGGCCACCCAGTGCAATAGCACCTGCAACGCCTGCAATGTTGCCCGTACCCACCGTGGCAGCCAGCGCAGTACACACCGCCTGGAAGGGGGTAACGGAGCCGTCGCTGGCGTTCTCCTTACGGAACATACGGCCGATGGTTGCCTTCATGGCCCTGCCGAACTTCCGAATCTGAATGAACCGGGTACGGCAGCTGAGCCACAAACCGACGCCAATGATACAGATCATTGCAGGAACACCCCAGACAAAATCGTTGATCGCACCATTGATTTGAGTAATCTGTTCAATCATAATTTTTCCTCTTTTCACGTTTTTCCGAACATTTTTACATTATAACATAGGGATTCCCCTTTGGGAACCGGTTTTATCCGTATAAAAAACTTTATTTTCCTGAAAAACTGCAAAATATTCTTCACTTTTTACATGTCCACCTAGAGCGTACATTTGTCCTCGCGTTTGTCCCCCGCTGAAAAACATGCAAGTCCGTCATCAAAAAAATGCACAAACTTTTGATTTTCAAGGGAAAACTCAAAAAAAAGAGTTGCTTTTTGCAAGTGCAGCCGATATAATGACTACATTCCTTTAATTCACGCTCACTTTAATGCGTGAAAATATCACATCGCAAAGGAGTTATGAATCATGAAAAAGAAGAGAATACTTGCAATGCTTCTGGTCGTTGCAATGCTGGCATGCATGTTCGCCGGTTGCGGCAGCGATGCCGCTTCCACCGCTGCTTCTGCAGAACCATGGCAACCATAATCGCAATAAAGATACCCAGCACCAGATTGATTCCGAATACAGAGTCCTGAGAGATCAGGTTAAAGCTCTGGAGGGCGGAATTAATGGATGCGGTGATGGTATTTACCTGGGTGGCATTGCCGGTACCAAATACCGTAAGTACACCAAGGCCCGCATACAGATACGCAAGGAAGTGCCACTTTTTCTTCAAACCATTTTTAATATAGTACATGGGACCGCCGACCCAGTCTCCGTGAACGTTCCGCTCCCGGAAATGAACCGCAAGCGTCACCTCAGAAAACTTGGTGCACATGCCCAGCAGGGCACTGACCCACATCCAGAACACTGCACCGGGGCCACCCAGTGCAATAGCACCTGCAACGCCTGCAATGTTGCCCGTACCCACCGTGGCAGCCAGCGCAGTACACACCGCCTGGAAGGGGGTAACGGAGCCGTCGCTGGCGTTCTCCTTACGGAACATACGGCCGATGGTTGCCTTCATGGCCCTGCCGAACTTCCGAATCTGAATGAACCGGGTACGGCAGCTGAGCCACAAACCGACGCCAATGATACAGATCATTGCAGGAACACCCCAGACAAAATCGTTGATCGCACCATTGATTTGAGTAATCTGTTCAATCATAATTTTTCCTCTTTTCACGTTTTTCCGAACATTTTTACATTATAACATAGGGATTCCCCTTTGGGAACCGGTTTTATCCGTATAAAAAACTTTATTTTCCTGAAAAACTGCAAAATATTCTTCACTTTTTACATGTCCACCTAGAGCGTACATTTGTCCTCGCGTTTGTCCCCCGCTGAAAAACATGCAAGTCCGTCATCAAAAAAATGCACAAACTTTTGATTTTCAAGGGAAAACTCAAAAAAAAGAGTTGCTTTTTGCAAGTGCAGCCGATATAATGACTACATTCCTTTAATTCACGCTCACTTTAATGCGTGAAAATATCACATCGCAAAGGAGTTATGAATCATGAAAAAGAAGAGAATACTTGCAATGCTTCTGGTCGTTGCAATGCTGGCATGCATGTTCGCCGGTTGCGGCAGCGATGCCGCTTCCACCGCTGCTTCTGCTGGCGAGGCAACCGGTTCCACCGCTGAGGCTCCCGCTTCCGGTGATAAAATTATTAAGATTGGTGTATACGAGCCCGCTTCCGGCGACAACGGCGCAGGCGGCAAGCAGGAAACCCTTGGCATGCAGTATGCAAACAAGGAAACTCCCACCGTTGAGCTTGGCGGCGAAACCTACACTGTACAGCTGGAAATCGTAGATAACCAGTCCTCCAACGAGAAGGGTCCTTCCGCTGCACAGCAGCTGGTTTCCGCAGGCGTTTCCATCGTCCTTGGTTCCTATGGCTCCGGCGTTTCCATCGCTGCTTCCGAGGTATTTAAGAACGGCGGCGTTGCTGCAATGGGTGTTACCTGCACCAACCCCCAGGTCACTGAGGGCAACGATCACTACTTCCGCATCTGCTTCCTGGATCCCTTCCAGGGCACCGTCCTTGCAAACTTCGCTCATGGCGATCTGAAGGCTTCCAAGGCATACTGCCTGGCAAAGCAGGGCGATGACTACTCCACCGGCGTTGTTCACTACTTCGTCGAGGCATTTGAGAAGCTGGGCGGCGAGGTCGTTTCCGAGACCTTCCCCGAAGGCACCACCGACTTCACCTCCTACATCACCAACGCCAAGAATCAGGGCTGCGAAGTCTTCTTTGCCCCCGTTTCCATCGAGGCTGCTGTAAACATCGTTGACCAGTCCAATGCACAGGGTCTGGGACTTCCCCTGCTGGCTTCCGACACCTGGGACAACAACAAGGTTGCCGAGGCTGCACAGGGCAAGGACGTTGACATCTATGTTACCACCTTCTATCAGGAGGGCGGCAACCCCGACTTCGACGCAGGCTTCAAGGCATGGCTGAACGAGGATTCCACCGCACTGACCAACAACGGCGGCAATGATCAGCTGGCAGCTGTTTCCGCAATGGGCTACGATGCTTACTACGTCGCTCTGGAAGCAGTCAAGGCAGCCGGTTCCCCCGATCCCGCAGCTGTTAAGGCCGCACTTCCCTCTGTTAACTACACCGGTGTTACCGGCGCCATCTCCTTCAACGAGACCGGCGATGCAAACCGCAGCACCGCATTCATCAAGAAGTGCAACACCGAGTCTGCTACCTGGGATCTGGTTCGTGAGCAGGGCGTAGAGTAATCCGTATTCCTTTGAATCCTATACCGCCGGAGACCTCTCGGGGTCTCCGGCTTCCCCGGGGCAGGGTTCCCCATAAGAACATTTGGGCTGCCTCGAAAGATACCGGAGCTTTATGGGTCTCTTTCGAGACAGCTCAAAATATATTTAGGAGGTTTTTTCATGAGTATTGTCCTTCCCTATCTGCTGTCGGGCATCTCAGTAGGCGGTCAGTATGCGCTGATCGCCATCGGTTATACCATGGTCTATGGTATTCTCCGTCTGATCAACTTTGCCCATGGTGATGTATTTATGGTTGCCGGCGTTATGATGGTTTATCTGTCCGCCTCCCTTCCGCTGTATGTCGCCATCCCTCTCACCCTGATTCTGACGGTCATCATCGGTTTCGCCATTGAACGTGTGGCTTACAAGCCCCTTCGTTCTGCCCCCCGTATGTCCGTTATGATTTCCGCCATCGGCGTAAGCTACCTGCTTCAGAATCTGGCAGCTTATATCACCGGCGGTCTGTCTCAGCAGTATCCTGCACTCCCCCTGATCTCCAACCCCATCACCATCGGCCCCGCCACCACCAAGGTCGTAACCGTCGTTACCCCCTTCCTCGTGGTTGCTCTGGTATTTGGTCTGGTGTT
Organism: uncultured Oscillospiraceae bacterium; assembly: GCA_964518645.1. GTDB lineage: Bacteria > Bacillota > Clostridia > Oscillospirales > Oscillospiraceae > HGM13006. The sequence goes on from CAZFGL010000016.1 coordinate 11,560, forward strand.
CCTGATCAATCACACCAAGATTGGCATGGCCATGCGTGCTGTCTCCAAGGACTATGACACCGCACAGCTCATGGGTATCAAGATCAACTCCGTAATCTCCACAACCTTTATCATTGGCTCCTTCCTTGCAGCCATCGGTTCTCTGCTGTACTTCTCCAACTACACCGGCGTTACATATACCTCCGGCTCCATGCCTGGCCTCAAGGCCTTTGTTGCTGCGGTATTCTGTCTCCAAGGACTATGACACCGCACAGCTCATGGGTATCAAGATCAACTCCGTAATCTCCACAACCTTTATCATTGGCTCCTTCCTTGCAGCCATCGGTTCTCTGCTGTACTTCTCCAACTACACCGGCGTTACATATACCTCCGGCTCCATGCCTGGCCTCAAGGCCTTTGTTGCTGCGGTATTCGGCGGTATCGGCTCCATTCCCGGCGCTGTGATCGGTGCGTTTATCATTGGTATCTGCGAAAACCTGATGAAGGGTCTGGAAACCATGCTGTCCATGATCGGAATCTCCTCCAATCTGGGCCTTGCAACCTTCTCTGACGCTGTGACCTTTGCCATTTTGATTATTATCCTGGTCGTCAAGCCCACCGGTCTGTTCGGTGAGAAGGCTACCGAGAAAGTATGAGGTGATTGCTGTGAAAAAAACAGAAAACTTCCGTGGCAAGCTGATCACCGCCGTAATCATCGTTGCGATCTACCTCTTTGTGGGCATTGCCGAACAGGTTGCACCTCCCACTTGGGATATGCTCTTCATGGTTCTGAAAAAAGGCTCCATTTATGCACTGATCGCCGTATCCATGAACCTGCTCAACGGCTTCACCGGACTCTTCTCTCTGGGGCAGGCAGGTTTCATGCTGCTGGGCGCATATGCATACGGTATTTTCACCATCCCCGCCGCAGAACGGGCCTCTGTATACCAGTATTATGACGGCGGTGTCATTCAGTTCGACATTCCCGTAATTGCCGCTCTGCTCCTTGCCGGTCTGGTGGCCGCAGCATTCGCATTCCTGATTGGACTTCCCGTTCTTCGTCTGAAGAGCGACTATCTGGCCATTGCTACGCTGGGCTTTGCGGAGATCATCCGTGCCCTCTTCCAGTGGGACGTTCTCGGCCCCATTACCAACGGCTCCAACCTGCTTCGTAAGTTCCCCGTATTCCAGTCCACCCTCAGCTACTTCATCGTTGTGGGCATCTGTGTTGCTGTGGTGCTGCTGTTGATCAATTCCTCCTACGGCCGTGCCTTTAAGGCCATCCGTGAGGATGAAATCGCAGCTGAAGCCATGGGCATTAATCTTGCCCGTCACAAAATGCTTGCCTTCTGCATTTCCTCCTTCTTTGCAGGCATCGGTGGCGCACTTCTTGCCATGTATCAGACCTCTGTGCAGGCTGCAATCTTCAAATCTGCCATGACCTATGAGATCCTGCTGATCGTGGTCATCGGTGGCATCGGCTCCATCTCCGGCTCCGTGATCGCCTCCTTCCTGTATATCGCCGCCAGCGAATGGTGGCTCCGTTTCCTGGATCAGGAGACCGTACTTACCTCTGCCGGTCAGACCCGTTTCGTGGTGGTAATGGCTGTGATCTTTGTGGCACTTCTGGCCATGATGGTCTACAAGCTGATCCGTCCCAAGGACAAGGGCAGAACCCGCTACGGCGTCGGTGCCGGTGTCTGTGGCGCTGTGCTCGGCTGGCTGATCTATTTTGCAGCCACCGGTCAGACCAAGGTACCTCTGCTCCGCAGTGGTTTCCGTATGGTTGTGTTCTCTGTGATTATCATGATCATTGTGCTGTTCTTCAGCCGGGGCATTATGGGCACCAGTGAGCTGCCCGATCTGTTCCGGAAGCGTTCCAAAAAGGCTTCTCAGGAGGTGGCGAAATGAGCGAAAATATTCTTCATGTTGAAAACGTCACCATGCAGTTCGGCGGCGTTGTGGCCGTGAACAACCTGTCTCTGGATGTAAATCTGGGAGAGATCGTGGCCCTCATCGGTCCGAACGGTGCCGGTAAGACCACCGCCTTCAACTGTATCACCGGCGTATATGAGCCCACAAACGGCCGGGTGGAATTTCTGGGTAACACCATGCTGGAGAACCACCCCCGGGGCAAGGTCAAAAAGCAGTATTACGGCGAAAACGGAGACATGTATACGCGTGTCATCAGCCCCACCCCTGATAAAATTACCCAGCTGGGCATCGCCCGCACCTTCCAGAACATCCGCCTGTTCTCTCAGCTGACTGTGTTCGACAACGTATTGATTGCAAAGCACATGCGTGCAAAGCACAATGTACTCACCTCCACCTTCCGGCTTTCCCACAAGGAAGAAAAGCGGATGCGTGAGGAGACCGAGGCACTTCTGGCAGAACAGAATCTCCTTCACCTGCGGGATGAAATCGCCGGCTCCCTTCCCTATGGCATCCAGCGCCGTCTGGAGATCGCCCGCGCTCTGGCCACCGATCCGAAGCTGCTGCTTCTGGACGAGCCTGCCGCCGGTATGAACCCCCAAGAGACTCAGGAACTGACCGATTTCATTCAGGAGATCCGCAACAAGTACGGCCTGTCCATCTTCATGATTGAGCATCACATGGATCTGGTCATGCAGATCTCTGACCGTATTTATGTGCTGGACTTCGGCAAACTGATTGCCTCCGGCACCCCCGCAGAGATTCAGACGAATCAGCGGGTCATCGACGCATATTTGGGGGTGGATACCGATGCTTAAAATTGAAAATCTTGTGGTAAACTACGGCGGTATCGAAGCTGTAAAGGGCGTGTCCCTGGATGTCCCCGACGGCTCCATCGTCACCCTTGTAGGCGCCAACGGCGCCGGTAAGTCCACCACCCTTCGCTCCATCGTTGGTCTTGTCAAAGCCAAGAGCGGTTCTATTACCCTGGACGGTGAGGAGCTTCTGGGTCAGGACACCACCGAAATCGTCAAAAAGGGCATCACCCTTGTTCCGGAAGGACGTAAGGTATTCCCGGATATGACGGTTCTTGAAAACCTGAAGATCGGTGCTTATCTCCGCAAGGACAACCTGAAGGACGATATTGAACATGTCTACGATCTCTTCCCCCGTCTGAAAGAGCGTTCCTGGCAGCCTGCCGGTACACTTTCCGGCGGCGAGCAGCAGATGCTGGCCGTAGGCCGGGCACTGATGTCCAAGCCCAAGATCATCATGATGGACGAACCCTCTCTGGGGTTGGCCCCCATTATTGTTCAGGGCATCTTCGACATCATCCGGGAGATCAACAAACAGGGTACCACCGTGCTTTTGATTGAGCAGAATGCAAACATGGCTCTGAAAACCGCCCATTACGGTTACGTTATGGAGACCGGCAAAATCTCTCTGGAAGGCCCCGGTCAGGAGCTTCTTGCCAACGAGCAGGTCAAGGAGCTGTATCTGGGCAAATCCAAACAATAAAAAATTCCCGTCTGCGGCACACCGCAGACGGGTTTTTTCATATTTACAGAATAACCGGATTTCCCAGTTCCGCCGCCAGAGCCCCATACCGGGCCATACGCCGTCTGTTTTCAGAGGACTCATACCAATGCTCCAGATAGTGGTCATACAGGGTCATTGCAGCAAGCCCCGCCACCACAGTGTTTGTGCGGCTTCCCGCCGCCAGATCAAGAAAATACTCCGCTATGGAATCATAAGACCGATCCCCCACAAGAAGCAGAGCCTTGCCCAAAATGTACAGATCTCTGGGATTCTCCACCGTATCCAGTTCCATGTTCCGTGCCCGCTTACGGCAGCTGTTCAGCTGAACCTGGGAGATCTTTTCACCGCTGTGGGACGCCAGCAGGATATATCCCAGTTCCCCTGCCGGACGGCACATAAAGCTGCCATACAGGGTTGCAAGGGCGCAATACACCTTCCCCGGGTCTTTGTTTTCGATCCGTTCTGCTGCCAGCAGCAGCTTCTCTGCATCTTTATATGCGCCCCTTTTACATGCACAGCCCGCTTCATAGATCAGCTCTTCCGGACTGTTCAGGGAAATCGGCTCAACAGGAATATCATATTTCGTCATCACACCCACGTCCTCTCCTGTGTTTTTACATTTCCTTCTATATCATAACCATATTTCCGTCACAATGCAAGAACCAATCTGGAACAATCACACTTTCTACACATTCCAGCTTTCTCCATAATTAACATGAAATATTGACACAGGATTTTTCCAGTTCTATAATTATTATGTAACTATAAATTTCTGGTTAAGGACGTGATTTTTATGGCGAAACACCTCCGTTTCAACCGCTTCTGCGCGGCATTTCTTGTGCTCTGCATGCTTTTCTCCCTTGTGGGATGCACCTCCACTCCGGAGGAGGGCTCCATAACCGCCGCTGCTACACACAAGCCACTGTTTGAGCCATCCCCCAGCCCGACTTCCTCCCCTGATGATTCCGGTGACGAGGCAGAGGGCTCCGAACTTTCCCCTATGGATCGTATTGGCGGAATCTTTGACGCAGTCACCGGTTTCTTTGCATCCGGCGCCCCTGAGGAGTCTCCCACCCCTGATGCTTCTTCCCCTGCACCTTCCCCTTCCGCGCCCACTACTGCGGCTCCTGGTCCTGCCTCCACACCTCCTGCCGCAGTCGCACCCCCGGTGCCTACCATCGCCCCCCAGACACCCCAATATACTGCCCCTACCGCAACGCCCTATGTTGAGGAACCGGCACAGTCAGAGGATTACACCCTCTCCGGCACTTCCCTCTGGGACGATTTTCTTCTCTCTGGTGCTTATCTGGACGATTGGGACATGCCACAGGAGCCGCCCACAGAGTATGCAACCATTGACATTGATGGGGACGGAGAGGATGAACTGATTGTGGGTTGTATGAATCGTTCGGGTGCCTATTACTATCTGGCATTCGGCATTGACGCCGAAACCGGTGCCCCGCTTTTGCTGGAGGTGGAAGATTCCTTTGGGAATACAGCCACCTGCTTTGGTTCTCCACGTTATTCCACACAATATAACGCACTGGTCACCAGTACTGTCCAGCCCAGCGAAATAAATGGTGGCGAGGTCCGCTTCTATGAAAAGAGCGGTGACGCCCTTGTTCTCAGTTTTGCTGTCACCTGGTATCCGGAGCAGGGCAATCTTTCCTGCTACAAAAACGACGATCCCATCTCGGCAGATGAGCGGGACGAATATATCTCCACTTACATTTATTTAGATTTTTACGATCTTCCATAATCACGTAAAAGATCGGCAGCTGCCTTCGCAGCCGCCGGTCTTTTACTGTCCCATATTCAGCTCCCGGCCGGCGATTTCCGCAGCCACCGCACCATCGCTGATGGCGGTGACGATCTGACGAATCTCCTTCGCCCGAATATCTCCCGCCGCAAACACTCCCGCCATGGAGGTTTTGCAGTCCTCCCCTGCCAGGATATACCCGGCTTCGTCCGTTTTTACTGCATCCTTATATATGGCAGCATCAGGACTCAGACCAATGGCCACAAACACACCGCTGACCGGAATACGCTGTTCCTGTCCATTTTGAGAAACCAGAATTTCCTCCACACGGCTGTCTCCCCGGATCTCCTGCACAGAGGTCTCCATGAGCACATGGATATTCTCCCGTTCCAGAACCCGCTTTTGAAGCACCTGCTGCCCCTGGAATTCCTTTTTTCGCACCACCAGGTATACTTTCTCAGCCACGCCGGACAGGTACAGTGCGTCCTCCAGTGCCGTGTTACCACCACCGACTACCGCAACGGTCTTTCCCCGGAACAGTCCCCCGTCGCAGACTGCGCACCAGCCCACACCACGTCCTGCAAGCCGATCCTCCCCCGGTACATTCAGACGGCGACGGCTGACACCCATGGCCAGAATCACCTTCTTTGCCACAACGCATCCTGACTGAGTGCATACATTCACGCCCCCGTCCTGACGTTCCTCCAGCTTCACCACCCGTTCATATGTGATCTCCGGGTGCAGCGCCTCCACCTGCTGTGAAAACCGCATTGCCAGCTCCCATCCCTGTGCATTGGGAGAACCGGGCATATTCTCGATCACATCTGTCTCAGCCATCTGGCCACCGAACATTTTCTCTTCAAAAATAATGGTTTTGCGTCCTGCCCGCAGACTGTAAAGGGCTGCTGTCATCCCCGCAGGGCCGCCACCAATAATACAAACATCATACATGTGAATTCCTCCTTTGTGCCCAGTATACCCCTTTTCTCCCGTTTCTTCCGTGACTTTATTACATAAGAAATCAGCCCGCCGCAAACCTGAGATTTGCGGCGGGCTGCCTGAATGACATATTAAAGATAGAACAGCATCTCCGAGTAGTTGGGCAGCGGCCAGAAATCCTTGCCCACAATGATCTCGCAGTGGTCAGCCGCCTTCCGGACAGCATCCATGGCAGGCACCACCACATCGGAGTAGTATTTCGCCAGCTCATAGCTTCCGGAAATACGATCCACCTGATTCATCACCTGCTCCAGTTCATCGCAGGCTTCACACATCTGGTCTGCATCCTGGGACACATAGGTCAGGATCTGTTCCTCTGTACGGGTACTGAGCTTATCACTGACGCTCTTTTTCTTTGCGGCAGTATCTGCCACCGAGGACATAAACTCCAGCGCAGCGGGAATCAGCTGTCTCCGGGCAATGCCCAGTGTGGTCAGCGCCTCAATGTTAATAATCTTGGAGTAATGCTCCAGCTCCACCTCATAACGGCTCTGCATTTCAACAGGAGTAAGTACGTTCATCTGGTTCATCAGCTGAATGTTCTTTTCCTCCAGCATACAGGGCAGCGCCTCCACCGTGTTTTTCATATTGCCAAGACCACGGCGGGCAGCCTCTTCCTCCCACTCCTGAGAATATCCGTTGCCGTTAAACAGGATCCGCTGATGATCCCGGATGGTCTGCTTTACCCACTGGGCCGCAGCGGAAGTAAAGTCTTCGGCCTTCTCCATCTCATCGGCAAACTGTTGGAGCACCTGCGCCACCGCTGCGTTCAGGAAGGTGTTTGCATCGGAAATATTCATGGAAGAGCCGGGCATACGGAACTCAAACTTGTTGCCGGTAAAGGCAAAGGGGGAGGTTCTGTTCCGGTCGGAGTTGTCCTTGGGGAATACCGGCAGCACATCTACCCCCAGGTCGATCTTGCTCTCATCCTTGGCCTCATAATGGCCGTCATTGGCGATGGAATCCAGAATCTCATACAACTCATCCCCCACAAAAATGGAGATGATGGCAGGGGGTGCTTCATTACCGCCCAGACGATGGTCATTGCCCGGGGAAGCCACAGATGCCCGGAGCAGATCCTGATAATCATCCACTGCCTTGATCACCGCAGTCAGGAAGGTAAGGAACTGCAGGTTATCCATGGGGGTATCTCCGGGATCCAGCAGGTTTTCCCCATCGGCAGACAGGGACCAGTTATTATGCTTGCCGGAACCGTTGACACCGGCGAAGGGCTTTTCATGCTGCAAGCACACCAGTCCGTGCCGCTCGGCCACCTTCTTCATAATTTCCATAGCCAGAAGATTGTGGTCAACCGCCCGGTTGGTGGTATCGAAAATGGGTGCAAGCTCATGCTGGGCAGGCGCAGCCTCGTTGTGACGGGTCTTTGCGGGAACACCCAGCTTCCAGAGTTCCTCATCCAGTTCCTTCATAAACGCAGAAACCTGCGTCCGGAGCGCACCGAAGTAATGCTCCTCCAGTTCCTGCCCCTTGGCAGCGGAATGGCCGAACAGGGTACGCCCGGTGAGAATCAGATCCTCCCGCTTTGCGTAATCCTCCTGACGGATCAGGAAATACTCCTGCTCAGGGCCTACAGTGGCATTGACCTGCTTTACATTCTTGCCGAACAGCTTCAGCACCCGGACAGCCGCCTGCGACACCGCACGCATGGAGCGGAGCAGCGGGGTCTTTTTATCCAGTGCCTCGCCGGTATAGGAACAGAAGGCGGTGGGAATGCAAAGCACCCCATCCTTCACAAATGCATAACTGGTGGGATCCCAGGCGGTATATCCACGGGCCTCACAGGTGGCACGGAGACCGCCGGAGGGGAAGGAGGAAGCATCCGGTTCGCCCTTAATCAGTTCCTTGCCCTTGAACTCCATAATGGTCGTACCGTCCCCATTGGGAGACACAAAGCTGTCGTGCTTCTCAGAGGTAATGCCCGTAAGGGGCTGGAACCAATGGGTATAATGGGTCGCGCCCTTTTCGATTGCCCAGTCCTTCATTACACTGGCCACCACGTTTGCGACCTCAAGATCCAGGGGCTTACCCTCGTCCATAGTGGCTTTCAGGCTTTTGAAGGTGGCGCTGGGAAGGCGCTCCTTCATAACATGCTCGTTAAAAACCATGGAACCATAGATTTCCTTGGTGTTTGCTGCCATCAGATCTACTCTCCTTTATGGGGTACCTCCGAGCTGCGGAGGATCAGTTTCCGAAAGAGTTCAGGCGCTGTGAGGGAATGCTCACAGCGCCATGCCGTCTACCCGTTCATTATACTTCAATTCCCCTGACCGGTCAATTATATTTCCAACAAAAATGCCTGTGGATGAAAGAATTTTTCATGCACAGTGGCAATAAGCTCCCGGTGTTCATGAAACGTTAAAACATCTGTGGTATGATTCATTTATTCCGAAAAGATACGAGGTGAATTTCATATGAAGTTTAAAATACTCGGATGGATGCTGACTGTCAGCTGTCTGATCTGTCTGGCAGGATGCGGGACGACTCCCGCCTCTTCCGTGGCTACCACCCCGGAAACAACCGGACAGCCTTTCGGTGCATCCGCCATAGACACCGCCCCGGTACAGGCAGCGGAAACCACCACTTTGCCTGAGACTTCGGTTGTGGAGGCGATGCCCCCGGAAAGCCAGATTTCTGACGAGACACAGTCTGCGGAGGAACCGGCTGGGCCAGAAGCCGTTGACTACACCCCTCAGGCCGTTATCGCAGCCATCATCTGCGACGCCGTGGACACCCTACCCTACACTCCGGAGGATCCCATGTACCTCTGGCGCAGTGTGGGGTATCTTGCAGGGCAGATCGGCATAGACGGAGACCTGATTCAGCAGGAGGGGGATTTCGGGAAAATAACCCCGGAAACTGCCCGTCTGTTCGCCTGCGCCATAGCCCCTGATTTTTCCGGAGAGCTTCCCTCCGTAGGTGAGGAGGATCCTCTGATCTCCGCCGGAGACGACGGCAGCTACCTGATCAACATGCTGGATCAGGGCGAACTGACTTTGGAAATGACCGAAAACCGTGTCTCTGCCACCGATGGCCCTGTCACCGAGGAAGCGGAACTTTTCCGGGACGGGCAAAGCCTTGGAAGCTATACGGTGACCCTTGTTCTCTATACCGGCCTCAACGATGGACCCCTGTTCCGGTACAGCATACAGGACATTTCGCCCAAATAATGCAAGAAACATAATCCAAAATTTACACATGGAAACGCCGGTTTTTCGGCGTTTCTTTTTTCTTTACTTTTCAAACTTTCCAATCACAAAATCGCCTATATTCTCTGTTTTATATACATAAAATCAAATTATTATCATATTTTTGCCATTTCAACCAAAACGAATTTATCTGGTTGACATAAATTTTGCCGTCTGTTACAATCTAAGAGACCATTACAGAAGGGATGTGCAAAATCATTGAACAAGATGTTGACTGTCCAGTCCGACTATCGCAAAGCACAGATCCCAGTTGATGATATTGTATATATTACGGTAGAGGGCAGAAAGACCAAAATCACCCGAAGCGACGGAAGCGCCGTGCGCACCAACCGAAGTCTGAAGGATGTTTATGGCGATTTGCCGGAGGATACCTTTTCCAATATCAACCGCGGGATCGTGGTTTCAAAGCGTTACATCAAGGACGAAACAGACGGTGTTATTACCATGACCGACGGCACCCAGTTCCGCCGTCGTGTTCGTTCCGACCGGGCGCCCAAGGTACAGAAAAAGAAGCCGGTTCATCCGGAAGCCCCCCACATTCAATGTCCCACAGAGGTGCTGGGGCAGTGGCTGGATCAGCTGCCCATGCCCATGCTGATTATGGAGCTTGTGTATGGAAAATCCGGCACCGGTATGGATTTTCTGGTGCGCTACTGCAACCGAGAAATGGCCAGACTGGAGGGGGTTGACCCTCAGGAGGTCATGTCCGGTTCCGTCTCCCTCCTGCCCAGCATCGGCAGTGCAAAGTGGATGGCTGTTTTTGCAGACGTGGCGCTCAGCGGCAGCTCCCATGTCATCGAAAACGCATTGGAAGGCTCCCAAAAATATATGCAGCTGCGCTGCTTCCAGCCCCAGCCCGGCTTCTGCTGCTGCATTCTCTCGGATCTGACCCGGGAAAACCACATCATCCGGGAACTGTTCCGTCAGGAATAACCGCTCCCTCTCAGGGCATGTGTCAGCTGTGGCACATGCCCTTTATTTATACTTTTTTTGAATCACTTTGAAAAATCGCCGGACAACTCCGCATTGCAGAAACACCGGTTCTGTTGTAAAATATACGTTGGATGTTACGCACGGTGTTCTGCCGTGTTTTTTGATCCGATTTTTAGTCGAAAGAGGGATAATTATGAAAACTTCAAAGCGTATACACTTTGTAGTTGCAGGCACACTGATGATGCTGTTTCTCGGCACCATCTACGCCTGGAGTTATTTTAAAAATGCCATCAGTCAGCTATTCCCCATGTGGAACGCCAAACAGCTCAGCCTCACCTTCACCATTATGATGATCCTGTTCGCCACTGGCGGTCTGCTGGGTGGCAAACTCACAAAGAACATCCGGCACCGCTGGCTGGCCATGTGCTCCGGCTGCATGCTGTTCCTTGGGTTCTTCGTCATTTCCTTTTTGCCCGTTGACCGTCCGGAGCTGGCACTGCCCATGCTTTACATCTTCTACGGCGGTTTCACCGGCTTCGGTGTGGGCATCGGATACAACGTGGTGCTCTCCGCAGTGAACAGCTGGTTCCCCGACCGGGACGGCTTCATCTCCGGCGTTCTGCTCACCGGCTTCGGTCTGGGCAGTCTGGTTGTGGGTAATCTGGCAGACCTGATGCTGAAATCTCTGGATCTGTTCACCACTTTCCGGATTCTGGCCTTTATCTGCGGTGCCGTGGTAATCGGCTGCAGCTTCCTGATCCGTGCCCCCGGCGATGATGCAGTCCTGCCCCCTGCCAAGGCAAAGGCAGTGATCTCCGGTGGCCGTGACTATACCACCGCTGAAATGCTGCGCCGTCCCACCTTCTGGCTGTATTTCCTGTGGAATCTGTGCATGAGCGCCACAGGCATGCTGGTCATCAATAACGCCGCATCCATCACCGTGTTCTTCGGTGCCGCCGCCACCGTAGGACTGATCGTCTCCGTATTCAACAGCGGCGGACGGCTGCTCATCGGTCTCTCCATGGATAAGCTGGGCTGGAAAGCGACCATGTTTCTGGCCAACGGCGCAATCATCGCCGCCGGTGTGTTCATGACCCTGGGCAATCACCTGAATGTTTTTGCGCTGGTGTTCCTGGGCATGCTTATGGCAGGTGTCTGCTACGGCGGTGGCGTGACCATCCAGGCATCTCTTGTCCGTTCCTTCTACGGCAGCAAGAATTACCCCGTAAACTTCTCCACCTGTAATCTGGTCTCCATCCCCGCTGCCATTGTCGGCCCCATGATCTCCGCTGCGCTGATCGACGCAGCCGGCGGAACCTACGGTCCCACCTTCATCATGGTGATCGTGATGGGCTTCGTCTCCCTGATTCTGAATTTCCTGATCCGCAAGCCCTGAAAAAACGGACCCGACGTTGTCGGGTCCGAACTTTTTTATCCACCATTCCGGTCATTTATAAGCTTTTCCTGCATCTGACGGAGATGCAGCTGCTTCTTTGCATATTCCTTCAGCAGCCAGTCATAGGTGTGGGCATAGGTGGTGATTATATAAGGGAGCTTCCAGACCAGCAGGATCCCGCAGGTCAGAATGCTCAAAAGGCACCAGGGCACAAAGCTTAAATCCATTACAAACAGCTGCATCCGGTGGCCTCTGTTGATGGCCGATGCCTGACGGAGAGCCTGTCTGGGTGAGAGCCCCGGGTTGTCCATCAGCAGGAAGAATACCGTCCGGTAACGATAGGTGGTAAACAGCATCACAAGACCGATATAGATCACCAGTACCACCATCAGCCCGTTCTCCCCCAGCAGGGGTGTTTCCAGCTGGGCATCCAGCACCAGCAGGTAGCTCAGAGGCAGCGTAAAAGCGTAGCTCCACAGGCTCAGAAACAGGGTCATCAGCAGATAGGTCAGAATCACCTTCCCTGCCATCCGGAAGCTCGCCAGCAGCGTTCCCGGCCCCACAGGGTTCTTATCCCGAAATTCCAGCGCACAGGCCGTATATCCTGTGCAGAGGATCACAAGCAGCATCTGAAAGACAATGGCCACACCATACATCAGCACGATGGATTTTGATGTACCTGAGAGTGAATCACTGAGGTAATTCCCACCGCCGCCTGCATTTCCCACCAGTTCCGAAAGAACCTCCCGCAGAATCATAATCAATACTGCGCTCACAAGGAAAATTATAGTTACTATCTTCGGCGAACGTCCGGAATCCGCAAGGCTTTCCTTTGCCTTCGCCTTCAACGATTTACGATCCAAGAGAACAACTCCAATCCACCATGGGGATACTTTATTGTATCAAACTATCATATTCCTATGGAAATGTCAAGGAGATGCAAAAAAATGCACCTTTGACGGTTGAAATGTACCGTATAGCATGCTATAATGGAGTGAACATAAGTTACTAATTCCATTCTTACACCCTAATTTATATTATCGCCAAAGGGGGCCACTTAATGAACTTAGGTGAAAAAATCAAGAATGCTCGTCTTGAGCGTCATATGACTCAAAAGGACGTGGTGGGCGACTATATCACCCGCAATATGCTGTCCAAAATCGAAAACGGCAGCGCTACCCCCTCCGTAAAAACACTGGAATATCTGGCCGGTGCGCTGGGACTGCCCGCCGGCTATTTTATGACCGAATCCAACGGAGATGAATTAACCCCGGGCAGCATCTCCGACGCCAGAGCACAGTTTAAGCAGGGCAATTTCGATGCCTGTGTACAGCTGCTGGAGGCTCTGGATATGGAGGGTGGCTACCGGGATGAGGCCATGCTCCTGATGGCCCGTGCAAAAATCGGTCTCTCCAAAAAGGCCATGGCCGAGGGCCGGTATGAGGAAGCCATCCGTCTTGCACAGGAGGCAATTTCTCATAACGACGAAAGCCTTTATGTCTCCACCGCATTCCGGACAGAGGCCCTGCTGCTGATCGCCCGCTGCACCATGGAGCTGGAGGGAGATTTCCTGAAGGCCATGGATGACTACCAGGCATCCTATCAGGATCAGGGGCTGGGCGAGTTTTATCGTCTCACCATGGCGGAGTATTATATCGGACAAGGGGATCTCGCTTCCGCCAAGAAGGAAATGGACAGCATTCTCCGTCTGTCCGAGGCCTCCAAGCCCGCATATCTTATGCTGCAGGGCAGCATGGATCTGAAGGACAGTCAGTACGAGCAGGCCGCAAAGCAGCTGGAAAAGGCCGAGCAGCTCGCCCGCACCACCGGCAGCAACTATTTCATGTCCTCTCTGTATGCCATGCTGGAACAGTGCTACCGGGAGATGGAGGATTTCAAAAAAGCCTATCATTACGCCTCCATGCAGCTCCAGATCAAGGAGTGATCCCCGGGCTGTCGGGCGTGTAATATGTGTATTTTTCGGGTCTGCCGCAAGCTACGGCAGACCCTTTTTCTTTCCGAAAACAAAAAAGCAGGCGCAAAATGACGAAATCATTTTGCGCTTGCTGCTTATTTTATCTGGTGAGATCTCTGGTTTCCTGCTGCACCTTCGCAATGAACTCAGAAAGCTCCATGGTGGTGCTTTCTCCGGTATCACGGCTGCGGAAGGTGATGTTTCCGGCTTCCACTTCCTTGGCACCGATTACCAGCATGTAGGGTACACGCTCCACCTGCTGTGCCTCACGGATCTTGTAGCCGATCTTCTCATTCCGGGAATCCAGCTCAGAGCGGATGCCGGCAGCCTCCAGTGCTTCATGGAGAGACTTGGCGTAATCCAGACTCTTCTCAGATACAGGGAGCACCTTGACCTGAACGGGAGCCAGCCATACAGGGAACTTGCCTGCGAAATGCTCGGTGATCACGCCGATGAAGCGCTCGATGGAGCCCAGTACAACACGATGGATCATAATGGGACGATGCTTCTGGCCATCCTCGCCCACATATTCCAGTTCGAACCGCTCGGGCATCTGCATATCCAGCTGGATGGTACCGCACTGCCAGGTTCTGCCCAGAGAATCTGCCAGATGGAAGTCCAGCTTGGGGCCGTAGAACGCGCC
>CAZFGL010000017.1:0-25436 GCA_964518645.1 uncultured Oscillospiraceae bacterium
AACTGTCTCAGGCTTATCTGAAGATCCGGAATACCGCCCGTTATATGCTGGGCAATCTGGACGGCTTCAATCCCGACACGGATATGGTCGCCTATGAAGCACTGACCGGTCTGGATCAGTGGGCGCTGGGCAGAATGAACGAGCTGGTTAAGACCGTTCGCAGCTGCTATGACCGTTATGAGTTCCACGGTGTATACCGTGCCATCTATAATTTCTGCGTGGTGGATATGTCCAACTTCTATCTGGACATCATCAAGGATCGCCTGTACTGCGGCGACGAGGCTGACCGTGGGGCTGCACAGACTGCCCTGTACCGGATCCTCTACGCCATGACCCGGATGCTGGCACCCATGCTGGCCTTCACCTCCGAGGAGATCTGGGCTGCAATGCCTCACGCTTCCGGGGATGACCCCACCTGCGTCCTGCTGGGCGATATTCCCCAGTATGACGAAGCTCTGGTTCTGGACGAAGAGGCTGCCCGCAAGTGGGATCTGGTGATCGCACTCCGTGCAGACGTGAACAAGGCGCTGGAAGCTGCCCGCGCCCAGAAGCTGGTGGGCAAGAGCCTTGACGCTGAGATCACCCTCTACTGTGCAGATGCAGGAAATGCTTATCTGGCAGAGGAGTTCGATCTGGCTTCCCTGTTCATCGTGTCCCGTGTCAACTGGGTCACCGGTGAGGGCGAAGGCATGAAGGGCGAGAGCTTTGAAGGGGTTACCGTTTCTGTGGCACCCTCTCAGGCACCCAAGTGCAGCCGGTGCTGGATCCACAGTGAGCAGGTGGATCCTGAGCTGGAACTGTGCCCCCGCTGTGCAGAGGTCTTTAAGAAGATCACCCTGTAATTCAAACTGACAGAAGCGCCGAAGTGATGTCACTTCGGCGCTTTTTTTGTTCCCCGGGAATGTTAGAGAAATCTTAAAGGTTTTTAAAACAATTCTGCGGGTGTCCCCCATTGACAGCAGTGGGGGCTTTTACTATAATGGGTGTACTAGCTAGATTAGTACAGTTAATACAAAGGGAGGTGCTTCCATGCTGCGTATTAATTACAGAGACCCCAGACCCATCTATGAACAGGTGCGGGATTCTCTGCGGCAGCTGATCCTGTCGGGAGCCATTGCACCCGGGGAGAAGCTTCCGTCGGTACGGGAACTGGCAGGATCCCTTGCCATCAATCCCAACACCATTCAGCGGTCCTATCGGGAGCTGGAACGGATGGGGATCATCTACACCGTGGCCGGTAAGGGCGCCTTTGCCTCTGAGGACGGGGCAGCCAGAGAACAGCGCACCCGGGAGCTGACGGAACAGGCCCAGGCATTGGCCCGGGAGATGAAGGCCCTGGGGTTTACAGAGGATGAGGCATACGCCCCCATCCGTCGGGTGTTCAGAGAGGAGGAAACAAGGTGATCGAGATCAAAAACATCACCAAGCAATTTGGAACAGTAAAGGCTCTGGACAATGCCAGTATCCATGTGGAAAAAGGCACGGTCTACGGGCTGGTTGGCCCCAACGGGGCAGGCAAGTCCACCCTGATCCGCCATCTCACCGGCATTTACCGGCCGGACGAGGGAGAGATTCTGGTGGATGGACAGCCGGTATATGATAACCCCGAAGTGAAAAGCCGGATGCTGTGCATTTACGACGATATTTACTATTACATGCACGCTTCCACCCGGGATCTGATGACCTTTTACCGGGGGATATACCCTGGCTTTGACATGGAGCGGTATGAAAAGCTGAAGTCGGTATTCCGGGAGGTGGACGAAAAGGCTCCCCTCCGCAGTCTCAGCAGGGGCATGCTGAAGCAGAGCGCCTTCTGGCTCAGCATGAGCTGCCGTCCGGAGATTCTGGTGCTGGACGAGCCGGTGGACGGACTTGACCCGGTGATGCGCCGTCAGGTGTGGTCGATTCTGCTGGGGGATGTGGCGGAATACGGCACCACGGTGCTGCTGTCCTCCCACAATCTCCGGGAGCTGGAGGATGTATGTGACCATGTGGGCATTATGCACCACGGAAGGGTGCTGTTGCAGCGGAGCCTGATGGAATTGCAGGAGGGCACCACAAAACTTCAGGTGCTGTTTCAGGAGCAGGTGCCTGAGGTGCTGGAAGGTGTGGAGGTACTGCACCACAGCGCTGCCGGACGGATGCAGACCTATATTATCCGGGGGGCTTCGGATGTGACACAGGCACGACTGAGAACATATAACCCCCTTTATATGGAGGCGCTGCCTCTGACGCTGGAAGAGATATTTATTTATGAACTGGGAGGTATGGATTATGCGGTACAGGACATCCTTCTTTAATCCCGGGCTGGCAAAGCATTTTCTCCGCCGGTTCTGGCCTCTGCCCGTGGCCATTGCCCTGCTGGTGGGGCTGGGAACGGTGCCCTCCATTTACGGGGACTTCTGTAATGCGGTCTCCGGCAACCTGCCCGGGTCGGTATGGTATGAAAACGGGGTGGAATACATCCGGGATACCGGGGAGATGTTTGTGGCGGTCACCCGGGGCGCGGTATACGATCAGGCGGTACAGTGTGCCATTTTTCAGATTATCACAGCCCTGATCGCCGCCCTGCTGGTGATGCATCACATCCATGGCCGGAAGCAGATCCAGTTCTACCACGGTCTGCCACTCACCCGCCGGTGCATTTATATCACCAGTGTGGTCATCGGTTATGTGCTGGCGCTGGTACCGGTGCTGCTGGTGGAGCTGGTGGTTATGGTCATGAGCGTGGGGTACGGGGTTTCCCTGCTGCCCTCGGTTCAGGTGATCGGTTCCACGGTGGTAAGCTTTACCCTGTATTATTCTCTGGGCATTCTGGCCTGCGTGCTGGGAGGACAGACTCTGGGAGCTGCCCTGCTGTACGGGGGACTGAACTGCTTTGTATTTGCCCTGATGGCAGGGGGCGCCGGGGTGATTCGGACGATCCTGCCCGGATTCAACGAGCCCATACTGCTCAATGATCTGACCCTGTGGCTGACCCCTGTGGCAAAAATGGCGGAGGCAGCAGAAACCATTTACGACAGCCAAAGTATTCCGGTGGGGCTGGAACTCAGGGGGCATGTGGTCTATGGGATCGTAGGTGTGATCCTGCTGGTACTGGCCGGGTTCCTGTACCGCCGTCGTCGGGGAGAACGGGCCGGAGAGATGATCGCCTTCCACCCCATCCGGCTGGTGAGTCATGTGATCGCTGCTGTGATTCTGGGACTGGTTGGCACCATGGTGATGATGGAGCTGATCTACGGGGAGAAGGATATTACCTTCCCGGTGATCGCCGGGCTGATGGTGGGCATTACCGCCCTGGGCTGGTTTGTGGCGGAGATGATCCTTCAGAAAACCTTCCGGGTCTTTGGGAAGAAGTCCCTTGGAGCCTGCGCCGGGATGCTGGTGGTACTGCTGGCGGTGCTGGCGTGGGTCAGACTGGACGTTACCGGGTATGCCGTCCGGGTTCCCGCTGAGGAGACAGTTACGGGGACCACCGTCTCCATGAACGGAATTGTTGTAAATCTGGAGCCTGAGGACTGCATCCGGCTCCACCGGACGGTGCTGGAGCATATGGACGAACTGAGCAACGGCACCTCCTATATGCCCACGAACCAGATCGACATCAGGTATCAGCTGGTGGGTTCCGGAGAGATGTCCCGGACATATGAGGTAGCGGGGCTTACGGCAGCGGAAAGCCGGATCCTGGAACAGTTGCTTGCGGTTACATCTGCGCCGGAGTATGTATATCAGAGCTGGTTTGACGGAAGAAGCCTGAAAAACGGATCCCCGCAGGTGTCTGGGGGCTATCTGAGAAGCTATTCCTATGCCACAGAGGACGACCGGTGGGTCATGTATCTGGAAAATGACCGGGAACCGGGGAGCGAGGAACTGAAGCTGACCGGGCAGGAGGGAGAACTGCTCTATCAGGCCATGGTGCAGGACATTCTGGCCGGGAATCTTTCCTGCCGGTTTGCAAACTATCTGGAAGAACGGCCTGTGGAGATCGGGGCAGTGGAATTCTACCTCCGGACGGATCCAAACGGACAGATCGTCCGTGACGGATGGCCCACCGTATATATCCCCCTGAACACCGCCATGAAATGCACCCTCGAGGCCATGGAGGAACTGGGAGTGACCCGGAATCCCGAGGCGGGGGCAGAATAAGAGAAACCGGGACAAGTCTCGTGAAATTAAATAAATGACAGAGAAGAGATTTGTGTGATTTTTACAAATCTCTTCTCTTTTTTTATTTTTCGGGAAATTCGGGCGGGGAAATGGCGAAAAACAGGGGGTCGGGAAGCCATGGGTGAAAGGGGTTATTGAGAAGATGGCCAGTGAGGAGACAGGTTGAAGGAAAAACAGATGGACTATGACAAGGTGCTGGGACGGCTGATCCAGCTGGGGTTCGGCACAGGCCGGGAGTGCGCAGCGCTGCTGGAAGGTCGGTGGGAGGACGAGGGGCTGGATCTGAGTCTGGTGAGCGAGATGAAGCGGGGGGCCAACGGCACCGTGGAGATCAAGCTGATCGACCGGGTGAGCATTCTCTACCGGCTTCTGGAACTGCTCCGGGGACAGGAGGACGGGGCGGAAGCCTTCCTCCGTTCCCTTCAGGAGGAGGGGGTATGACGGGGCTTACCACCTTCTCGGAAAAACAGCG
This sequence comes from uncultured Oscillospiraceae bacterium, assembly GCA_964518645.1. Taxonomy (GTDB): domain Bacteria; phylum Bacillota; class Clostridia; order Oscillospirales; family Oscillospiraceae; genus HGM13006. The sequence goes on from CAZFGL010000017.1 coordinate 4,640, forward strand.
GATGGTACTGACATGGTGGTGCGGTAAAAGCCGGCACAGAAATATGGAGGCCATTATCTGCGATGGAGCGGTGCGGTCGGGAAAGACACTGAGCATGGGGCTGAGTTTCTTTCTCTGGGCCATGTGCTCCTTCGACGGCCGGAGATTCGGGCTTTGCGGCCGCACCATTATATCACTCCGCCGGAATGTGCTCCGGGAGATCGTGCCGGTGCTGGAAGGACTGGGATTCAAATGCCGGGAGAAGCGGACGGAGAATCTTCTGACTGTGACCTGGCGGGGGAGAACCAACGAGTTTTACCAGTTCGGCGGGAAGGATGAAAGCTCGGCGGCACTGATTCAGGGTGTCACCTTCGGCGGGATCCTGATGGACGAGGTTGCCCTGATGCCCAAAAGTTTTGTGGAGCAGGCGGTGGCCCGGTGCACCATTATATCACTCCGCCGGAATGTGCTCCGGGAGATCGTGCCGGTGCTGGAAGGACTGGGATTCAAATGCCGGGAGAAGCGGACGGAGAATCTTCTGACTGTGACCTGGCGGGGGAGAACCAACGAGTTTTACCAGTTCGGCGGGAAGGATGAAAGCTCGGCGGCACTGATTCAGGGTGTCACCTTCGGCGGGATCCTGATGGACGAGGTTGCCCTGATGCCCAAAAGTTTTGTGGAGCAGGCGGTGGCCCGGTGCTCCCTCCCGGGCAGCCGTCTCTGGTTCAACTGCAACCCGGAGGGGCCGGGACACTGGTTCTACAAGGAGTGGATCCAGGGGGCAGAGGAAAAGAAGGCGCTGTATCTCCATTTCACCATGGAGGACAACCCCTCCCTCACCCCGGAGATCCGCCAGCGGTATCAGCGGCTGTACACCGGCAGCTTCTATCAGCGGTTTGTGCTGGGGAAATGGGTCAGCGTGGAGGGACGGGTCTACGAGTTCTTCCAGCGGGACATGGCGGTGCCCCCTCCGGAGGAGCCCTGCGATGGGTATTACATCTCCTGTGATTACGGCACGGTCAATCCGGCCTCCTTCGGGCTGTGGGGCAGCCGGGAGGGGGTATGGTACCGACTGAGGGAGTATTACTACGACTCCAGGCGGGAGGGACGCCAGAAAACCGACGGGGAGTATGCCCGGGAACTCCGCCGCCTTGCAGGGGGACGGAAGATCCGGGCGGTGATCATTGACCCATCCGCTGCCAGCTTCGGAGAGCTTCTCCGGCGGGAGGGGTGGAACGTATGGAAGGCGGACAACGACGTGATCTCCGGCATCCGGAAAACCGCAGAGCTTCTCCGGGCAGGGAAGCTGCGGATCTGTCAGGGCTGTGTGGACTGTCTCCGGGAGATGGAGCTGTATGTCTGGGCAGACAAGGACGGGGGCAGGGATGCGGTACGGAAGGAGTTCGATCACGCCATGGACGATATGCGGTATTTTGCGGCCACGGTACTTTCCGCCCCCGGGCAGGGCTTTGGCGCACAGGCTGTGGAGCGAAAAGGTTAAGGAGGGAACCCATGAAATTTTGGAAGAAAAGCGGGGGCGGTGCGGCCGCCACCCAGCTCCGTTCCGGGGAGAGTCTCCGGTTCGGGGGACTCAGCAGTCCCGTGCCTTTGGGCGGGGGCGAGACGGCCCTGTATCGGGGGGTGCGGAGAAATATCCCCATTCTGGATGCGGCGGTGGGAAAAATCATCCGGCTGGTGGGAGGTTTCACCATCGAATGCGGGGATCCCGCAGCCCAGCAGGAGCTGGATGAATTCATCCGCCATGTGAACACAGGCCGGGGACAGGTGGGACTGGACAGCTTCGTGGGAGGATTTCTGGACAGCATGCTCACCTGCGGCAGAGCGGTGGGTGAAATGGTAACGGACAGGGAGGGCGTAAAGGCGGTGGTCTGGGGAGACGTGAGCTGTCTTGAGGTGATGCAGGGGGATTCTCCCCTGGACATTACCATCTGTGGCCCCGATGAATCGGGGCGGATGGCACCGCTCCCCCGGCAGGAACTGCTGCTGTTTGCAACCCTGAATCCGGAACCGGGCAGTCCCTACGGCATCAGCATGTTCCGGGGGATCCCCTTCCTGGGGGAGATCCTGATGAAGATCTACGAGACCATGGGCCGGAACTGGGAGCGGGCGGGCAACGTCCGCTATGCGGTGGTGTATAAACCCGGCGGGGAGAATGTGGATCAGACCACGGTGGAGAGCCGACTTACCACCATGGCCCAGCAGTGGAGCAGAGCCATGGAGGACACCAAGGGCGGTGCCGTCCGGGACTTTGTGGCTGTGGGAGATGTGGAGATTCGGGTGATCGGGGCAGACGGGCCGGTGCTGGATTCCGAGGTGCCGGTGCGGCAGCTGCTGGAACAGATGGTGGCGAAAACCGGGCTTCCGCCCTTTATGCTGGGGCTGAACTGGTCCTCCACCGAACGGATGAGTCAGCAGCAGGCGGACATGCTCACCTCAGAACTGTGGGCCATCCGCCGTGCGGTGACCCCCACCATTGAAAAAATCGCCGGTACATTCCTCCGGCTTCGGGGCTGGGACTGCGGGTTTACAGTATCCTGGGAGGACATCAGCCTTCAGGACATGGTGGAGGAAGCGAAGAGCCGACTGTATCAGGTACAGGCGGACAATCTCATGAAGGAGGGACAGCATGAAGATCTGTAAAACAGCCGGTGCGTTGGAGGGGGGTACCCCTACCCCGGAACAGCTGGCGCTGGTGAACCGGCAGAGCAAGACCCCGCTCACGGCGGAGGAAGTATATGTATTCGCCCTGCGGCTCTGCGACGATCAGATCGACCGGGACAGCGAACGGTTCGCCACGGAGAGCCTTGGGGAACTGGCGGCGCTGTTTGTGGGGAAACCCGGGGTCGTGGATCACAACTGGTCGGCGGAGAAGCAGGCGGCCCGGATATTTGACGCACAGGTACAGCAGGAGGGCGGTGTCAGCTGGCTGAAGGCCTGGGCCTATATCCCACGGGCGGGCCGGGAGCGCCTGATCGGAGACATTGAGACCGGGATCCGGAGGGAGATCAGCATCTCATGCAGCATGGGCAGAAAGGAATGCTCCATCTGCGGGGGAGATCTGGGTGCCTGCGGCCATCAGCAGGGACGCTGCTATGAGAGCAGCGTCTGTGTGGGGATCCTGAAGGAGCCCAGAGACGCATATGAATTTTCCTTTGTGGCCGTTCCCGCCCAGAAGGAGGCGGGTGTGGTAAAGCACTGGAAGGGAGGTGAAGAGATGAACCTGAAGGAGTATGTGGAAAAGAGCGGTCAGGCGGCGCTGAAGCAGGAACTGGAACGCCTTAAAAAGGAGGCCGCCTACGGCAAAGCCCGCCGCAGTGAGCAGGAAGAGGCGGTGGCCCGTATGGGTGTGGCGCTGGAACTGGGACTTTCGAGGCAGGAGATGCAGACTCTGGCGGAGGGGTTGGAGACGGAAATGCTGGATAAGCTGGCCCGGGCGCTGGAGAAGAAGCTGGACGGCAGGTATGACGGGAAGGCCCAGCTGACCGCTGACAGTCCCATGGGCGGAGAAAAAGAGGCATATCTGATTTAATTTCTAAAGGAGGAACAGGCATGATTCAGTATCAGGGAATCGGTGCAGTGGTGGTCACTGCGAAGCATGAAAACGTTAAGGTGGGCGAGGCGGTACAGTACAGTGCTTCGGACACCGTAAAGGTACCCGCTGCCGGTGGAGCCTTTCACGGGGTGTGCGTATTTGAGAAGAACGGGGAGGCCTCCGTGCAGGTGGGTGGCTTTGTGACCCTGCCCTATACCGGCACCGCCCCCACAGTGGGCTACTGCACTCTGGCGGCCAACGGCACCGGCGGCGCAGCGGTCACCGCAGGAAGCAGAAGCTATCTGACGGTGGCGGTGGACACCTCAGAGAAAACCGTAACATTCTGTCTGTAAGGAAGGAGCATGGAGATGGCATTTGACAATCTGAAACTGGAAAAGGGTATGTATCACGAGAGCGGGAAAAGCTTCAGTCAGGTACTGGAACGGCTGGACCCCAGCGCAAACTACCGGGGCACAGCCTATGAGCATTTGGACGCATTCCAGCGTCAGCTCAAGCGCTTTGACATCCGGGTAAAGGGCCCCGGCTCGGATCGGGTGGAAAAGTTTTTCTCCACCATGGAATCGGCGGTGCTGTTCCCCGAATATGTGTCCCGGATGGTACGTCAGGGCATGGAGGGTGCTGACCGGCTGAAAGACATGGTGGCAACGGTCACCAAGATCGACGCCATGGATTACCGCAGCATGTATTCCGTCCCCCAGCAGCAGGAAAAGGAACTGGCGCAGGTAGCCGAGGGCGCATCCATTCCCGAGACCAACATCCGGGTGCGGGAGCATCTGCTCAGTCTGAAAAAGCGGGGCAGAATGCTTACCGCCTCCTATGAGGCCATCCGTTTTCAGAAGCTGGATCTGTTCTCGGTAATGCTCCGTCAGATCGGCGCACAGCTGCTGGAACAGCAGATGGAAGATGCGGTGGAGGTGCTGATCCACGGGGACGGCAACGACAACGGTGCAAAAAGTTTCAGCCCCGGAGACGGTGTGCTGGGAGGCACGGCGGAGGTGCTGGACTATGAGACACTGGTGAAATTCTGGACCCGGTTCCATCCCTATGAGATGAACACTCTGGTGGTGTCCCCGGACATGCTGGTGAAGCTCCTTTCCATGGAGGAGATGAAGAATCCTCTGACGGGAATGAACTTCCAGGCAGGCGGCACCATGATTACCCCTCTGGGAGCTACTCTGATCCGCAACGACACCGTGCCTGAGGGTACCATGATCGGTCTGGACAGACGCTACGGCCTTGAGATGGTGGAGGCCGGGGAGATGATGATCGAATACGACAAGCTCATCGACCGTCAGTTGGAGCGGGCAGCCATCACCAGCATCACCGGTTTCAGCAAGATCCAGGAGGACGCAGTGAATCTGCTGGTGCTGTAAGATGGAGGAGATCATTGCTCTGGCTGCCTTCCTCTGTGGGGAGGAGACAGCGGATGATATTCTGGCGGCGCTGTGTCAGGCGGCGGCGGAGAGCCTGAGCCGGAAGCTTCTGGACGGGGTGAAGCCCGGGGACTGCGGAAAGGCATTCCCTCTGGCGGCGGCAGCCATTGCTGCCAAAGCCCGTCAGGAGGGGCAAAGCTCTGTGGCGGGTTTTACCGCAGGAGCGCTGAGCCTGTCCGTGACCGAGGAGGGCGACCGGTTTACCTCTGCGGCGCTGGCACTGCTGGAGCCGTGGATGAAGGACAGCGAATTCGGATTCCGGAGGGTTTGATATGGGCTGGGCAAAATCTGCGGTGGCCGGAAAAATCAGAATGCTGGGCCGGGATGTGGTGTTGCAGGGGCCGGAGGGTGCCTGTAATACCCGGGCCATTATAGACCCGGTGAGCAGCGTCTCACAGGCGGCCCGCACCAGTCAGAGTCTGGCCGATGGATATTTTCCACCGGGGAGTTATCAGTATTTTGGTCTGCCGGAGGGAGATCTCACCGATATGGACACGGTGATGGACGGCGGGGACATCTATCTCATCCGGCGGAAGGAGCTGTATCGTTTGGGAAAAGAGAAGCTTTACTGGTGGGGAATTCTGATCCGGGGAGGTGACAGCGGTGGATAAGCTGAAAAAGACACTTCTGGAAGGACTTCAGGGGCTGGGGATCCCGGCGCAGGCGGGAAACCCCTGGACCCAGGCCGGGCCGCTGCGCTCCGGGGTGGTGAATCTGACCATTCTGGGGGCAGCTTCCGAGGGAGGCTGTCAGTATCTGGGGCTGGATGAACAGCAGCGGGAGTGCTATGGCACGGTGCTGACAGTGGAATTCGCCATGGTGCTGCTGAGCCCAAAAGAACAGGGAGCCAGTGGTGCGGAGGCGATGGCACAGTAGGTGCTGGAACGTCTGATCGCCGGTGTGGGCGGTCTGGCGCTGGGGCAGATCACACTGGAAAAGGCGGAGTACGACGGTGTACGGGACTGCTATTCCCAGCTGCTGAAGGCAAAGACGCGGGTACTGGCCTGGGGCGGTGCAGATGAGCCCTTCCCCCTGCTCCGGGAGTTCCGGCTGGAAGCAGGAGGCTGCTGCGCATTGCAGCAGCCTCAGTGAGACAAGCATATACGAAAGGAGCGATTGAATGGAATACCATGAAAGACCGGGGGTTTATTCAAATTATGCCCTGTCCTCGGTGTGGTCCTCCGGCAGCAGCAATGCGGGGGTGGCACTGGCGGCGGATTATACGGGAAGCGGACTGCTCACTGTGACCTCCGCCATACAGGCGGAACAGCTGCTGGGGGAAAGCGGTAAGGCGCTGGAGCTTTGCAGGCTGGCACTGATGAACGGTGCGGGACAGGTGCTGGTGTATCCCGTGGAGACCCATACAGCGTCCGGGTACGAGGCGGCCATGAAAAAGCTGCTGGAGGAAAAGAAAACCCGGTTTATGATCTGTGACACGGATGAGGACGAGATCCTTGGGGGAATGTGCCGGGTACTGACGGAGTATGCCGCCCAGGGCTTGGAGACCATCGGCGTGGCGGGGGTTGCGGGAACGGAGGTCGTGGCCCTGACAGAGAAGGCGGAGAAGCTGAACTCGGAACGGATGGTGCTGACCGCAGGGGCGTGCACCCTGAGCTGGAATGAAAATTCCGCCGAAGGGGTCTATGGTGCAGCTGCCCTGGCCGGTCTGCTGGCGGCGCAGGAGGATCCCGCCCTGCCGGTGAATGGGGTGGCACTGAGCGGCCTTGGTCAGGCAGGACACCGGTTCTCGGAGACGGAGATCGACACGTTGGTACAGGGAGGCGTAACGGTGCTGGAGAGCATGGGCGGCACAGTCAGCCCTGTACGGGCGGTGACCACAAGAACCACCACCTCCGATGCCCCCGATGCCAGCTGGCGGGAGGTGACCACTATTATGGTGGTGGACGACGTGATCCCCGGGGTGCGCAATGCCCTGAAAAGCCGGTTCCTCCGTCGGAAGAACAACGAGGCGACCCGGGGTGCCATCCGCTCCCAGGTGGCCATGGAGCTGGAGAACCGAAAGAAAAAGGAGATCATTACGGATTACGGGGAGATATTCGTGGAGCCGGATGAGAATGACCCCACAGTCTGTGTGGTGGGATTCTCCTTCGGGGTGGCCTGCGGTGTCAGCCGGATCTATCTCACCGCCCACATCACGGTATAAGGAGGAGCCATGAACACTGTAAAAATACCCACCAGCGCCGACATCTATCTGGAATGTGGCGGGGTCAAGGTGGCGGTGGTACAGTCCTATCGGGCGGTGACCACCAGAAGCAGCAAGAATATCGAGGCCTTCGGCCAGATGGAGCCGGTGGCCACCATCCGGGGCATCAGCAAATATACGCTGGAACTTACACGGCTTTACGCCACAGATACGGCCCTCCGGGACGGTCTGAATTTCTACGAGATGGAGGATTTCTCTCTGGTGATCGTAAAGCCCGGGAAGCGTGTTATTTACACCGGCTGTCAGTGGATGAGCCTTGAGGAGAGCGCCGCCCTCGGGGGTACGGTGCTGGAAAAGGTGAGCCTGACTGCCACAGGCCGAATGGAGCTGGATGCCTGATGCAGGGAAGGCTTCTGACCATGACAGCGGGGAGCCGGAGCCTGCCCCGGCAGGGGTTTCAGCTTCGGCTGCTCAGTGCCCGGGAACTGCTGGAGGCCAAAGCAGAGGGAGAGGCACTGGGGAACGACAGGGGGAGCGCCGGGCTCAGGCACAATGCGGCGATGCTTTCCAGAGCCGCCGTTCAGGGAAACCGCCGGCTGTTTGACTCTGCCGGGGCGGTGCTGGAAGGGTGGAGCGCAGAGAAGATCGCAGAGGAAATGGCCGCCTACCGGAGTTTCAGCAGCGTCCGGGAGCCGGATTGGAGCGATGAAGAACTGGTCGAAAGGCTTCGGAAGGAACTGGGACAGGACTGGGAGGACCGGCTCCGGTGGAAGGTACTCCGGTATATGGGGGTGCTGCCCTCGGAGCAGCGGGCCAGAGAGATGAGCCGGAATGATTATCTCTACTGTGCCATGGAGATGATGCTGGATCGGGAGGAACAGCTGGAAGGGCTGTGTCCTGACTGCCGCAGCCGTATGGAGGAACGGCGGTGCAGGTGCTGTGGAAAAACCATGGCAGGTGAGCAGGGAGAAAATCCGGAATTTGACTGGGAAAGGTTTGAGGAGATGAAGCAGGGTGGATGATTATATTCTGGAACTACTGGCCCTTCAGGGACAGCCTGGGGAGCCGGGGACGGAGGGGATCCGTATTCCGGTGGCCGGAGGAATGGGAGAAACCCGGGGGAAGGCGACGGCCGGGGAGTATGCGGAAGGGAGCATGTCTCCTGCCCGCCTCCGCCGGCAGGAGAACCGTCAGCGGCAGGAGTGGATCGGGCGGCTGATGGCGGGGATGGAGCCGGTATATTCCGGCTTTGCCCCCGGGGACGGTAGAGCGGCGATCATGGGAACGGACAGCGCACAGGTGGTCTATCCCCGGATGAGCGGGGACAGCTGCACCGGTTCTGACCGCCCGGCAATGACACCGGAGTCCATGAGCATGTTCTTCCAGCGGGATGCCCGCCGGTATTCCTAGGAGGGAAAACCATGCTGCAAATGCGATATAAGGACTTTATCTGGCCCAACAATCCCCACACCTGCGCCCTGACCACCCGCCGGGAGGTGGCGACCCACAAATATCCCGGGCAGGGATACCGGCTGGAAAATCTGGGGATGGGTCAGCGGCTCCTGACCGGCAGCGGGGAGTTTTATGGGAAGGACGCCTATAAGACCATGAAAAAGCTGCTGAAGGTGTTTGAACAGGAGGGGGCGGGACAGCTGATCCATCCGGTGATCCAGATGAATCAGGCCATTTTCTCCCGGTTGAAGCTGCTTCAGGAGCCGAGAGAGAATTACGCCGCCTATGAATTTGAATTTCTGGAGGACGGAGTCAGCACCACCCCGGAATTTCTGGCTCAGGCGGCAGCCCGTACCCATACGGTGAAGGCCGGGGAAAATCTGTGGCAGATTGCCGCCCTGTACGGCACCACCGCCCAGAGCTTGATCGGGCTGAATCCATGGATCCGGAATCCCAATTATCTCACAGAGGGATGGAAGGTGAAGCTGGCATGATCGGACTGATTCAAACCTGTGATGGCCAGTGGCTGGAACTGCCCCGGCTGACGGAGTGGGAGATGGAACACTCCGACGGCACCGGTGCAGACTGCTTTACGGTGGCATTCTGGTACAGCGCATCCTGGGAGCCGGTGCTGAAAAAGGCAGTCCGGTTCCGGGGTGTTGCGGGGACTGAGACCCGGTTTTTCGGGATCGTGGATGAATATCAGGTGACGGTGAACCGGGAGGGGCTGATGGCCCGGATCTACGGCCGGGGCATGGGCGGGCTGCTGCTGGACAATCAGGTGGGACAGCGGGAGTATTATTACGCCCGGCTCAGTGACATGATTCGGAACTATGTGACCCCCTATGGGGTCGGGGCACCCCAGTACAGCCGGAATTTCTATATGCCCATTTACGGGGTGGATTACGGCAAGAGCGCATGGGAGGCTTTCAGCGGATTCTGTCTCTGGGCGGAGGATATTCAGCCCAGATTTCTGGAGGACGGGACGCTGGTGGTGTCCCGGGAGCATGGAGAAAGAAAGACCCTGAACAGTGCCGTTCCGGTGCTGGAGGGGGTGCGCACCCACTGCCGGTACGGGGTATACAGTGCGGTGGCAGCCAAATATATCGCCACGGGCTACGAGCAGTGGTTTGAGGACAGGGACTTTCAACGGGAGGGGGGCCACGCCGTCCACCGGATGACGGTTCCTCGCCGGAACCGGTATAGGGCGGGACTTCGATCGGCACCCCAGACCCTTGGGGATTCTGCAAAGGAGAAAAGCGGACTGACCGTAAGCCTGTCCACCGGGTTCTGGGCCAGACCCATGGATGAGATCCGGGTGGACAGAAAGGAACTGGGGCTTCAGGGGCTGTTTCTGGTGAAGGAGGTACGGAACAGCTTTGATGCATCCGGCACCAGATGCCGCCTGACCATGTTTGAGATATAGGAGGATGGGTATGTTTCTGTCGGAAGGTTGGAAGAAGGGACAGGACACCGGCGGGGATGGATCCCTGGGCTGTGTGTCCGTAGGAGGCGGCAGCACCACGGTGATCACTGCGGGGGATCAGACACCGGCAGCGGTATTTGCCCCCGGGGGCGTTTACTGGATCCCCCGGCGGGGGGACTCGGTGCTTGTGGTCAAGGCCGGCGGCACGGAGAACTGCATTGCAGGGGTGGAGATGGTACCCCCGGGGGACATGGCACCGGGAGAGGTTCGGCTGGAGGCCGGAGGTGCCAGTCTGTGGCTGAAGAACGACGGTTCCATCTCCATTTCCGGCCGGGTGCTGGTGAACGGAAAGGAGCTGACATAAATGCATTTAAAGCTGCGCGGGGGAGATTATGTCTCTGACGGAGAGGGTGGCTTTCTGGTGAACGAAGGAGACGGAGAGCTGCTGGAACAGGCCCTGTTTCTGCTCACCGCCCGGCGGGGCGGCTTTCCCCTGATGCCGGAGCTTGGGAGCAGACTGTATCTGCTACCCAGAGAAAAACCCGCCGCCCGGGAGGGGGCGGCGAGAACGTATATTCAGGAAGCGCTGGAGCCAATGGGCTTTTCCGTTACGGAGGTCAGCGTGGTGGAAGGTGATGTGCTTATGGTGTCGGCGCAGGTACAGCGTCAGGGACAGAGCGGTGTTTTGGAGGTGCAGGTACAATGACAGAGGATCAGATCTATTCGGAAATGCTGGCGGCGTTTCAGGAAAAGACCGGGTATGAAATGAACGGTACGGCGGATCTGGCGGTGCGGCTCCGGGCCACAGCAGCCCAGATCATGAGCCTTTATAACTATGGGGATTATATTTACCGGCAGGCCTTTCCCCAGACTGCTGTGGAAACAGCACTGGATCGTCACGGGATCCTCCGTGGGGTGCCCCGGGTGGAGGCGGAAAGAGCAAAGGGAAAGCTGACCTTCTCCATTTCCTCCAAGCTGGATACCAGACTGACGGTTCCCCAGGGGACAGTGTGCATGACGGCGGATGCGGTGGCCTTTGAGACACTGGAAGAGGGCCGGATCTCCTCCGGCTTCACCTCCGTCACTGTAGAAGCCCGGGCCATGGAGATCGGAACCGCCGGAAATGTGGCGGCGGGGACAGTGACCGTGATGCAGACCCCGCCTGACGGCATTGAGATGGTGACGAATGCTGCCCCCTTCTCCGGCGGCTCGGAGCGGGAGGACGACGAGACCTACCGGGTTCGGGTATTGCAGGCATATAACGCCATGAACAACGGAGTTAACGGCCCCTTCTATCGGAATCTGGCCCTGAGTATCCCCGGAATCGACCGGGCATGGGTGATACGCTGTCCCGAAGGGGCAGGAACAGTGGGACTGCTGGTGGCATCGGATACGGGCACCGTGTCCGACGAGGCCATTTCCCAGCTGAAGGCACTGCTCATAGAGCGGGAGGAGCTGGGGATTCAGGTGTCCGTCTCCCGGCCGGAGAGTGTAGAGGTCTCTGTCACCGGCAAGGTGCTTCCGGCGGCAGGATATACCCTTGGGGAGGCCATGGAAAAGGTGCGCCCCGCCATTGCGGGCTGTTTCTACGGGGATAGTATGGGAAAGACGCTGTATCTGTCCCAGCTTGTCCATGCAGCCATGGAGACCGGTGCCATAGACAATATTGTGCTCACCGCACCCACGGAGGATCTGGTAATGGCGCAGAATCAGCAGCCGGTGCTCTCAGCGCTGACTCTGGAGGGCATGTAATATGGGCTACGAAGAAAACCTGTGGAATCTGCTCCGACCCCTTGGGGTATACCGGGAGGACGGATACAGCGGCGGAGAGATCTATGCGCTGGGAAAGGCGCTGGATGGCGCGGCGGCGTATCTGGACAAATGCATGCGGGAAACTCAGGTAATGACGGCCCAGGGCTCGGGGCTGACGCTGGCGGAGGAGCTGTTCCCCCGAAAGCCCAAAACCGAGACGGATCCGGAGCGGGATGCGGCCCAGCGCCGGGAGGATCTTCAGAAGCTGTGGCAGACGGACTGCTACTGCTTCAGCGGAAGAGCCATCAAACGCACCATGGCCGGATGCGGCATAGAAATGATGGCAGGCTCCAACCAGCCCTTCTTTGCACTGGTCAGCCTGCCTCTGGTGCTGACCATTTATGATGAGCCGGTGTTCCTGTTCTGGCTGCTGGAGCAGATGCTGCCCAGTCACGTTGACGCACTGGTGACCTACAGCTACCGGGATCAGGAGACCGGAGAGCCGGGAGTATACCGGAACGGTCTGACCAATCTCCGGCAGATGACCCAGGAGCAGTGGGAGGAACTGCTGGGAGATTATAAAGAAAAGGAGCCGTGGACACAGCCAACGGCTCCAAGTGAATGGGAATTGATTACGGATTGACACCCCAGCGGTATTTTGCGGTGAGGATCCGGAGAACGCTTGCGTCGATTCTGGATTCCGGCAGGGTGCCGTTTTCCACAGCCTCCTGCACCGCAGAGACCACGGTGGGGAGATCAGAGACGCACAGAACCATGTCGCATCCGGCGGAAATGGCGGCTACGGTAGCCTCGGCGTAGGTGTAGTGATCGGTGATGGCGGCCATGTTCATGGCATCGGTGATCACAATGCCGTCATAGCCCAGCTTGTCCCGGAGCAGTCCGGTGACGATGGTGCTGGAAAGGCAGGCAGGATTGTCCGGGTCAAGGTTGGTCATGGTCATATGTCCCACCATGATCATGGGGGCCCCTGCGTCCATGGCTGCCTGGAAGGGCAGAAGGTCACAGCTTTCCAGATCCTCCAGAGTGCGGTCAGAGGCGGCGAAGCCGTTATGGGTGTCCCCGCCGGTGCTGCCGTGGCCGGGGAAATGCTTGGGGGCGCAGAGCATGCCACCGTCGGACAGCCCCTTGACCACCTGAGTCACCATGTCAGCAACCAACTGGGGATCGGAACCGAAGCTGCGATCCTTTACCACGGTGTTTTCCTCGTTGGTGAGCACGTCGGCAACGGGAGAGAAATTCACATTGAAGCCCAGCCCGGTCAGGTCGCTGGCCTGGGTTGTGCCGATGTTGTATACCGCATCCAGATCTCCGGCAGCACCGTAGACAGCCATATCATCAAAGGCGGTGGTGCCCAGAGAATCGGCAGCCCGGGCTACAGAGCCACCCTCTTCGTCGATGCCCAGAAACAGTCCACGGCCGGTAAGCTCCCGGGACCAGGTCTGGATGTTATCCAGCATCTCGGTGGTCTGGTCGGTGCTGACCAGATTGCTGGAGAAGTAGATCACGCCACCTACAGGCAGGGTCTCAAGGGCGCTTTTTGTGGCGTCCCCGCTCTGGATCACCTGACCGTAGCCAGTGAGTGCCTCCGGGGTGACGAAGAGCATCTGACAGATCTTTTCCTCAAGGGTCATGTTTTCCAGCATGGTTCTCGCCCGGATCTCGCTGGTGTCGTTTACGGTGGGCTGGGGATCGGCGGCCTCCGGCACATCAAGGGTGCTGTCGGGAGTTTCAGGCTCCGCCTCCGGGAGCTGCTCCGTGGGGGCAGCAGGCTCCGGGGTGGTGATCTGGGGCTGAAGCCCGGTGAGCATATCCACCTCCGGGGAAGGACTTGCAGTCCCCTCCAGCTCCGTCAGGGAGTCATACTGCATGGAGAAGATCATGGTGGCGCCAAATGCGCACAGCCCCACGATTACAAGGATCAGGATCAGAGAAATGATAAAACGTTTGGCCATATGGAACCTCCGGAATGATATATGTTATGCCTGCGGTGGGCAGGAAAAATGTCAGCTAATAGTATAGCGCAAAAGCCGGGGTATTTCTACTGTCAAATCGTGAATTTTCTTAAAACAGACAGCCGGGGAATCCTTGACGAATTAGTGTCTTTTTTTAGAAAATTCATAGAATTTGCACACAAAGGGATAAATCTATGCTATAATAGCGGAGAAGCTGGTTTTTAACCAAGAAGAGAGAATTTCTGAAAGGAATGAAATATATGTCTGACAGCTCCTCTGTTTACAAGATTTGTCCCCAGTGCGGTCAGTCTGTCTCTGTGGCGGCCAAGTTCTGCCCCACTTGCGGCCTGCCCTTTGCCCAGGAGGACGACGGCTTTGTTGCCTATGAGCGTTATCAGCCCCCTGCTGCCAGTGTTTCCGATGCGACCCAGACCTTCCCTGTGGTGGGCGCAGACGCATATACTGAGGAGGAGGCTCCCAAGGTGAATCTTTATGAGCAGCCTGTGGAAGAGCCCGGAGCAGGGATGTTTACGGCTCCCATTATGGGGGAGGTTTTCTCCGCCGGAGAGGTTCCGGATGAGATCCCCGAGGACGGGGATATGCCGGAGTTCCGTGAGGAGCGGGGCGAAGCGTCTGTACCCAATCCCGGCGTCAGAAGAAAGAAGCCCGCAAGCACCAGCCACCGGAACAGCATGATCGTTACTGCCGTGGCCGCTGTGCTGCTGGTGGTGGTAATCGCTGCCGGTGTCCTGATGGCCTTCCGTCTGGGCATCGTGGGCACGGAAGAGGATTCCTCCGATCCCATGACCATGGCGGATACCCTGTATCAGGAGAAGAATTACGAAGAAGCCATCGCCCAGCTGGAGGAGATCATTGCCAGCGGCGAGGCCACTGTGGAGACCTATGAGCTTCTGGCCTCCATCTACAGCGATATGGAGCAGCCTGAGGATGCCGCAGGGGCATATCTCAAGGGCTTCCAGGAACTGAAGGACAGCACCCTGAAGAAGTCTGCCATTGACGCTTATCTGAAAATGGCAGATACCGCCCGGGTAGAGAACGACAACGTGAAGGCCAAGGGCTATTACGAGACCGTTCTGGAAAAGCTGGATCCCAGCAACTCCACCGCAATCGCCGGTCTTTCCAGCCTGAAGCAGGAGACCCTGGCAACACCTACCCCCGGCTCCAGTGCTTCTCCCAAGCCCAGCGCAGCCATTGCGCCTCCCTCTGCAAGTCCCACCACCGGGGCCACTGCCTCCCCCAAGCCCAGTTCTTCTGCGGTGACAGCAGGCAACGGCACCATCAGCGGTGAGGAGGAGGTTGTGGCAACCGCCACCCCCAAGCCCTCCCCCACGCCCACACCTACCCCGACTCCTACGCCTACTCCGACCCCCACTCCCACTCCTACACCTACCCCGACTCCCACCCCGTCTCCCACACCCACTCCGGCAACCACCTTTGAGCTGGATGGCCATACCTATGAGATCGTGATCGGCAACTACACCTGGTGGGAAGCACAGGACGACGCTGCAAGCCGGGGCGGTCATGTGGCAACCATCACCTCCGAGACTGAGTTCAGCAAGTGTGCTGAGCTGGCTGCAAGCCACGGCCTTGTATTCCTGTGGCTGGATGCAGACGTTACCTCTGTGGAGGAATGGGACACCATCTGCTGGCGTACCGGTGAGGCAATGTCCTACACCGCATGGTATCCCGGCGAGCCCAGTGGCGGCGGAGAGCTGTATCTGTCCATGTTCCAGGTGGACGGCAGCTGGTATTTCAATGATGCACCCAATGTGATCAGCGAATACTCCGGCAAGAAGGGCTACATTCTGGAAATCGAATAAGAGAACCGTTCGGGCGCGCCGCAGATCATGCGGCGCGCCTGTTTCTTTCGGGATGGTTGTTTCCTGTACAGGGTAAATAATTGTGTCGTTGACAGGAATAGTGGAGCGTGCTATACTTACGGCATGCACACGAATGCGGTAAATGTGTAACAACAAACAGAAACCGGGGGAAATTATGAATATCATTATTGTGGGCTGCGGCAAGGTTGGTCTGACACTGGCGGATCAGCTGCGTCAGGAGGATCATACCATTACACTGGTGGATCTGAATCAGGAACGGCTGAATGACGCAGTCAACGCTATGGATGTACAGGGTGTTCTGGGCAACGGTACCAGCCTCAGCACCCTGAATGAGGCCGGGATTCAGGACACGGATCTGTTGATCGCAGTGACGGATCATGACGAGCTGAATATGCTCTCCTGCCTGATCGGACGGAAAGCGGGAGGCTGCCAGACCATTGCCCGGGTGCGGAATCCCAGTTACTATCAGGACGTGAACTATATCAAGGATGAGCTGGGACTGGCCATGGTCATTAATCCGGAGATGGCGGCGGCACAGGATATTTTCCGGCTGCTTCAGATTCCCTCTGCCCTGGAGGTGGACACCTTTGACAAGGGCAAGGTGAACATGATCCGGATGCGTCTGGATGAGAAGAATCCCCTGTGCGGGAAGAATATGATGGCAGTCAACGGCATGCTGGGCGGAAAAATGCTGGTGTGTATCCGGGAACGGGACGGGGAGATCGTGATTCCCAACGGCAGCACCGACCTCCGTGCCGGGGACATGATCTCCGTGGTTATCCCCATGACGGAGATCGGCTCTGTGCTCCATAAGCTGAAGCAGCAGCAGCGGAATATCCGTTCGGTGATGATTGCCGGAGGGGGAAATACCACGGTGTATCTGGCGCTGCTCCTGCTCCGTGCCGGGATCGATGTGAAGATCATTGAGGCGGATCACAACCGCTGTCAGGAACTGGCGGAACGGCTCCCGGCGGCAAAGATAATATGCGGCGACCCCCTTGACAAGGATTTGCTTCAGGAGGAGGGGCTGCGGGCTGCGGAGGCCTTTGTGTGCCTCACCGGGCTGGACGAGGAAAATATTATGCTGGCACTGTACGCCGACAAGGTGTCCAAGGCCAAGGTGGTCACAAAGATCGGCCGGATCGATTTTGAAGAGGTGATCGCAGAGCTGCCCCTGGGCAGCGTGGTATATCCCAAGAATATCACCGCAGAGACCATTGTCCGGTATGTCCGTGCCATGGAAAACGCCAGTGGAAACAATGTGGAAACCCTTTACCGGATCATGGAGGGACGGGTGGAGGCCATGGAATTTGTGGTGCGCCCCGGTGCCAGCCAGATCGTTGGGGTTCCCCTGAGCAAGCTGGAACTGAAAAAGAATCTGCTGGTGTGCAGCATCAACCGGGACGGCAGGATCATTACCCCCACCGGTCAGGACGTGTTTATGGAGGGGGACATTGTGGTTGTGGTCACCACCCATAAGGGCATCCGGGATCTTGGCGATATTGTGAGGTGCTGATATGAATCGTCGCATGATCGCATATATTGTTGGACTGGTACTGGAAATTGAGGCGGCGCTTATGCTGCTGCCTGCACTGGTGGGGCTGTGCTACGGGGAGAAAACCGGCTGGGCCTTTCTGATCTGCGCCCTGGGTGCGGCCCTTGTGGGGGCCATTCCCCTGATTAAAAAGCCAAAGCGGAAGAATCTCTATGCCCGGGACGGCTTTGTGGCCACTGCGCTGAGCTGGCTGACCCTCAGTGCTGTGGGGGCCCTCCCCTTTTTCATCACCGGACAGATCCCCCACTATCTGGACGCTCTGTTTGAGATGGTGTCCGGCTTTACCACCACCGGTGCAAGTATTCTCAACCAGGTGGAGGCGCTGGATCACTGCATGCTGTTCTGGCGCAGCTTTTCCCACTGGATCGGCGGTATGGGTGTGCTGGTGTTTATGCTGGCCATTTTGCCCATGGCCGGGGGACAGAATCTGCACCTGATGCGGGCAGAAAGCCCCGGCCCCAGTGTGGGCAAGCTGGTGCCCAAGCTTCGGGATTCTGCCATCTGGCTCTACGGGATCTATATTGTACTTACGGTTTTGTGCTTTCTGCTGCTGCTTCTGGGGAAGATGCCTGTATTTGATGCCCTGTGCATGACCTTCGGCACCGCAGGCACCGGCGGCTTCTCCATTCTCTGCTCCGGATATGCAGACTATACCCTGTTCAGCAAGGTGGTCACCACCGTGTTCATGGTGCTGTTCGGGTTTAATTTCAACTTCTTCTACCTGATCGTCCTGCGAAAGGTGCGGGACGCACTGAAGATGGAGGAGGTACGCTGGTACCTGATCATCTACTTCTTCGTCTCCGGTACCATTCTGGTCAATTTGTACCGCTGGGGGATGCTGGGGTCGGAGGCCCATGTGATCGACGCGTTCTTCAATGTGGCCTCGGTCATGACCACCACCGGCTATGCCACGGTGGACTTTAACCTGTGGCCTTCCTACAGCCGTGCCATTCTGGTGGCGGTGATGTTTGTGGGCGGCTGTGCCGGTTCCACCGCCGGCGGCATTAAGGTAAGTCGCTGGGTGCTGTACTGGAAAACCTGCTGCCGGGAACTTCGCCGGCTCACCCACCCCAGAACCGTGAGCCATGTGCGCATGGACGGAAAGCGTGTGGAGGATGGGGTGCTGCAAAACTCCTTTGTATATCTGGCGATTTTCGTGATGATCTATGCCCTGTCTGTGCTGATTCTGTGTCTGGATCAGCTGGACCTTACCACCAGTTTCACCGCTGTGGCGGCCACCCTGAACAACATTGGTCCCGGCCTGAATCTGGTAGGCCCGATGGGGAACTTTGACTGCTTCTCCAATCTGAGCAAGGTGGTGCTCACCTTTGATATGCTGGCAGGACGGCTGGAGATCTTCCCGCTGATGATCCTCTTCCTGCCCTCCACCTGGAAAAAACATGACTGAGAAAAAGCAGCGCACCGGAATCCGGTGCGCTGCAATTCTTTTATTTCAGTACCACGTTTTCTTTTCCCAGAAGCGTGTACAGCTCATCCAGAAGGTATTCGTCCACAAGACAGGTGTTGCCCATCCGCTTCTTGGTGTCCGCAAAGAATAGGACGGCCTTTGTCTGGCCGGGGAACATGTGGAAAATGGGGATCAGCTTCCGGAACTCCCGGCTTTCCATGGAGGGAAGCTTCAGATACAGGGTCTTGTTCCCCGGATTGACCGGGGCGGGGGTGTCCGGTGTAATCTCCGCCGTGGCGCTGTCCAGCGGCTGGGCGGAGTCAGTCATGATCTGAGGCTCCTTTTCGTCCCGGATGGAGATCCGTCCCTTTACCAGTACGGGCATGTTCTCCTGAAGGCAGCCCCCATAGCTCCCCAGAACCCGGGAGAAGCACAGCAGCTCGATCACGCCGGTGTCGTCCTCCAGAGAGATATAGGCCATAAGAGAGCCGTTTTTGGTGGTTTTGGTTTTTACCTTGGTGACAATACCGGCGATGGTCACGTTCTGGCCGTCCTGGAAGGGGGTGGACGCGTCCTCGCTGTCCGCCTCCAGAATTTCACCGATGGGTACGGCACCCAGCTTCTTGACCTTCCCCCGGTAGTCGTCCATGGGATGGCCGGAGAGGTACAGACCGGTGGTCTCCTTTTCCAGCTGCATTTTCTCCTGGGGAGAAAGTTCGGGAATATTGGGCAGAGGTACAGAGGCGGGTTTGAAGTCCTGCTGATCCTCAAACATGTCGAACAATCCCAGCTGTCCGTCCAGATTCTGCTTTCGTGCATCTGCAACGGCCCCCATGACTACCTCGTAGATCCGGAGCTGCTGACTCCGGAATGCCCCAAAGCAGTCCATGGCACCGCATTTGATCAGATTTTCCACCGTGCGCTTGTTCAGATCACCTGTGCTGAGCCGCTGGCAGAAATCCTCCAGAGAGGTGAATTTCCCCCGTTCCTGCCGCTCCTGCATCAGGTTTTTCACAAACCCCACGCCGATGTTCTTGACGGCACCCAGTCCGAACCGGATGCCCGCATCGGTGACAGTGAACTGGTCGTCGGACTCGTTCACGTCCGGAGGCAGTACGGCGATGCCCAGATCCCGGCATTCGGAGATGTACTCGGAGATCTTGGTGGTGCTGTCCAGCACGGAGGTCATCAGCGCGGCCATATACTCCCGGGGATAGTGACATTTGAGATAGGCCGTCTCATAGGCGACCTTTGCATAGCATACCGCATGGGCCTTGTTAAAGGCGTAGGAGGCGAAGTCAATGATCTGGTCGTAGATCTGGTTGGCAACGGCCTCAGGCACTCCTTTGGAGGCGGCACCGCAGATGTTCTGGGCCGGGTCTCCGTGGATAAATGCCTGCCGTTCCGCCTCAATGACATCGTGTTTCTTCTTGGACATGGCACGGCGGATGTTGTCTGCCTGAGGGAGACTGTAGCCGCCCAGAGAACGGAAAATATCAATAACCTGCTCCTGATACACAATGACGCCATAGGTGACGGACAGGATCGGCTCCAAAAGGGGATGGAGATACCGGATCTTGTCCGGATTGTGCCGGTTAGAGATAAACAGGGAAATGTTGTCCATGGGGCCGGGGCGGTACAGGGACACGATAGCGGTGAGATCCTCGATGCTCTCCGGGTGCAGTCCCACACAGACACCGGTCATGCCGGTGGATTCCATCTGGAAAACGCCGGAGGTGCGGCCGGATGAGATCATCTGATAGGTCTCCCTGTCTCCGTCCGGGACGGTGGACACCCGGAAATCCGGTTCCCGTTTATGGATCAGCTTTTCCGCGTCATCGATCACCGTCAGGTTCCGGAGACCCAGAAAGTCCATTTTCAGCAGACCCAGCTCCTCCACGGTGGTCATGGTGTACTGGATCACCACGGTGTCGTCGTTTCTGCTCAGGGGGACATAGTGATAAACCGGCTCCTTGGTAATGACCACGGCGGCGGCGTGGGTGGAGGTGTTTCGGGGCATGCCCTCCACAGCCATGGCGGTGTCGATCAGGGTCTTGACCTGAGGCTCGTCGTCATAGCGCTCCTTCAGCTGGGGGGCGATTTTTAACGCCTCCTCCAAGGTAATGTTCAGGGTGCCGGGAACCAGCCGGGCCACTGCATCCACGTCTCCGTAGCTCATGCCCAGCGCCCGTCCCACGTCCCGGACAGCGCCTTTGGCT
>CAZFGL010000018.1:0-24070 GCA_964518645.1 uncultured Oscillospiraceae bacterium
AAGGCACCCTGGGCGACGAGAACTCCGCTCAGCAGGACGAGAAGTACATCTCCCGCGTAAACGACTATCGTTACGCTACCAAGGACATGGAGCAGCCCATGAACTTTGAGATGTGGGAAGGCATGCCCAAGAGAGCTGCCGAGTGGTTCAAGAAGGTCGAGAACGGCGAGATCGAGAACCCCTATGTCTTCGAGCACTCCAACGAGCCCGAGTGGTACAACGCATTCTAATTTTGCTTTGTGCTTTTTTCCGGCACTGCTTTGGCAGTGCCGGATTTTTTGCTGTATATGGATAAGCTACGGGGAAGTAACAGAGACGCCACCGATCTCTCCGGAGAAAGACAGGCAGCGTCCCTGTGGTTTATTGAAATTCTGGAATAGATGAAACTCAGGAAATATGGATCTCCCCAGCGGAAGTCAGCCGGTCGGAGGCGGGGCCAACATATACCGTGCGGGTGCCGGTGAGGGTTACCCATTTGTCACGGGTGCCGTCGGGACGGGTTACAAGTTCCTGATTGGGATCCCAGCAGCAGAAGGAGCGCTGGGGGATCTCTACGGTAACCCTGCGGCTCTCTCCGGGGCAAAGATCCTCCAGACGGGCAAATCCGCAGAGCGCTTTTTCAGCGACCTGAATACCCGCAGGAGCCTGAACAGCTCCCAGATAGACCTGCGCAATTTCAGTGCCGGTGACAGAACCGGTGTTGGTCACGGTAAAGCTGACGGCAGTTCCGTCAATCTGGAAGTCGGAATAAGAAAAGGTGGTATAGGAAAGGCCGTGGCCGAAAGCGTAGAGGGGGGTTACCCCTTCCTTGTCGTACCAGCGATAGCCGGAGAAGATCCCTTCGTCAAAGTCGATCACCTTTTTTCCGTCCCGAATATGGCCTTCGTAGCGGGTTTTCCGGTGCTCCGGTGTGTCGGAAACCAGCGTGTCTGTATCCCGGGCGGGAATGGTCAGCGCCATTTTACCGGAGGGGTTTACTGCGCCGGTGAGAAGCTCTGCGACAGCTCGGCCCCCCTCCTGACCGGGGGTGAAGATATTCAGAATGGCATCGGCTTCCGGCTCAGCCTCTCCCAATGCGTAAAGCTGACCGTTGTTGTGGATCAGAATAAACTGGGCATCCTCTGCCATGGCCCGTTTCAGATCACGGATCAGCTGCATCTGAGACTGGGGAATGTCCATGGAGGCAAGACCTGTCATGCCCCCAAAGCCCATAGGTGCGCCCACGGGTCGGAACGCATAGTCCTCAGAGAGGAAATAGATCACTTTCTTTGCCTTTCCGGCAGCGGACAGTGCGGCTTCATAATCGGCCCTGCGCTGTTCCGGGGTGATATAAGCCAGCCGAACCTGAAGATCCTTTTCTTTAATGCTGGCGTTGACGCACAGGCGAATGGGATATGCTGTCCCTGCCTTCAGAATCACATTGCCTCCGTGAACTTCCATGCCCTCAGGGGTGCATACCAGACTGCCCCATGGCCACTGTGCGCCTTCACGAAGCTCTGTGGAACCGATGGTGACGAATTTCTCTCCATCCAGATTGATCTTAAAGGCTGTATTTCCGCCAATAGCCTGAAGAATCAGGGTATACTCCCCATCTCCGGGAACCCGGAGGAAACCGTTCCAGGTGTAGCATTCACCCTTGGAGAAGGCCGTACCGTCTCCGGCATTTTTATAATTCTGATTGATCTTTCCGTCGGAGGTGCCACAGGTAAAATCAATAACCTCGTCAACCTGACAGAAGGAACCGGTCTCGTGGCCGGGCATATCGCCCACAAGGGCGTTGCTCCACTGGGGAGTGAAGGGGGGCATATCGGAATCATCGTCATCATCTGCGGAGGCAACACCCTTGAATTCTTTTCCGCCACCACCCATGTCGGGGGCGGGGCCGTCGAAGGGCGGCTTGTCTTTCGGTGCCTGTTTCTGATTGCCCATCATCATGGCAAAGAAAGCGGGAAGTTCATTTTCACTTTCCGGAACACCGTAGCTGCGGATCAGTCCGGGAACTGTGCATGCTTCGTCCTGATAGAGGCAGTCTGCGGGAATGGTTGTTCCGAAAAAGTCAATAGCAACAGCAGAGGTGATATTGGCATCTCCGCCCAGCATCCTGCCCAGTTCCACGGCCGGGGATTTCATGCGGGAAATACGGCCATAGGAGCGTTCCTGACCGGAGCCGGAGAGAAGATGCTCTGCCCCCAGACCAATGAGGGCAACGGAGCTGTCCCCGGTGTAGTCTTTTTCGGTCAGGGGGAGAGCATGATTCTGGTTTTTCAGGAGAACGGCACCCTTCCGTGCGATTTCCAGACAGATGTCTGCATTTTCATTGAGCAGTCCGTCTTTAACGGACTGGGTATAGCGGTCTTTCATGCGGATGGGGGTGGTTCGTCCTGCTTCGATTTTTACGTTACCGTTCTCATCCAGCTCCACATAGCTCAGATATCCGGCCATGCCCATGCCGTAGAGCACATGGCTGGCGGCGGTGTCAATATCCTCCTGGGTGATGCGACCCTTCTTCAGTCCCAGCAGGAGACGTTCGTTGGCGTTATAGGTGCCGTTGGGCATTTCCATATCCATACCTTTGCCGGTGGTGAGCGCATGATTTGCGCCCCAGTCACTCATCATATAGCCCTTATAGCCCCACATGTGGCGCATAACGTTTTTTTGTGCGTATTCATTGGCAGAGGCGTAGGCGCCGTTAAACTTGTTGTAGCAGCACATGAAGGCACCTGCACGGCCCTCTTTGGCGGCAGCCTCAAAGGGCGGGAAGTACATTTCATGGAGCGTCTGTTCGTCCACAATCTGATCTGCTGCGTCCTGCATGTCTGTCCCGACGGATGCCACACCGAAGTGCTTCAGAGTAGCCACAGCACCTGCATCCTGAATGCCACGGGTCTCCGGTACGGCCATGGCTGTGGTCAGGAAGGGATCCTCGCCCAGCATGTCCTTGTCCCGGGAAAACTGGGGGACACGCACCACGTCGAACTGGCTGCCCAGCTGGGTGTTGCCGGAGACAGCAAAGTTTTCGCTGCCTTCGACCTTGCCGTAACGATAGGCAAGCTCTGTGTCCCAGGATGCTGCCAGCATCTCCTGTACAGGAAGCCCGGTGGTCTCATAGACAGAAGTGACACCGGCAGGGCCGTCGTACATGCGAATCTCAGGCACGCCCAGACGGGGAATGCCGGGGTTGTAACCTGCGTTGGCAACCTGCATGCCCTCGGGGTTCCTGTGCCCGTGACACAGGTTCATTTTTTCCTCCTGGGTCATTTCGGCCAGAAGTGCAGCGACCTTTCTGGTGAGTACTTCATCGGACTCGGGATGAAGCTGGGACTTTTCTACGAAATCCGGATATTTCATTCCATTACCTCCTTGATGGATGATTCTGTTTTTATCAGGAATCAGTTGTGGGGTGGGGTGCGTATTTTTCAGTGTGTCAGTCAGAGATGACACCGTTCCATCGGAGTCCAAAGCCATAGTCGTAGCTGTGACCGTCTGTATCCTTATGGCACTCCATATCAAAGGGAACGTCCTCCTGCTGGATTTCCACAGTATTCATGTCTTTGGGCATCTGGCAGGGCAGAAGTCCCTGAGGTTCATAGTTTCCGCCGAGAACCTCCAATGCGGCCTGATCACTGACCGAAAAGCCCACAAGAATGGCATCTGCGACAGGTTCAAATTCGTAAAAGCACATGGGATTGGTGACGGTGAGATACACTGCCATGGGAATCCCGCCGCTCCGTTTGCGGGTATCCAGCATAAGATGCAGAGCACTTTCGTTATCCGCTGTGACGGTTTTGCCACCGTAGTATCTGGATTTTCCCCGCTCGCCTCCGGCTTTTACCCATGCAGCTTCCTCCTCCGGGTCAGTTCCGATGGGATAAGGCCGGACTATGGCAGGATCTGCATAATAGGGGCCGTATTGCAGGGAGATGGGACGATAGCCGTTGTCCGGAGGACCGGAGGTGGGGTCAAGATTGATTGCCCCCGGGTCGAACCCGTTGCCTCCGGCGGGGCTGTCAGCGGCAACAATTGCGAAATCCACGCCGGTAAAATCAGTTCTGCGAAGAATATCATCCTCCAGATAATGTTCGGGATCTGCTTCGGGACGGATCTCGTCTGTAACGAATTCCAGCCAGGGATTGTCCATACATGAGGAGAAGGCCATGGTAATGGAGGCTGGGAGCTCTCCGCCGAAGAAGAATCTTGTGGGAGGCTGATAATTCAGGGGGACATACACACGGCGCTTTCTGCCGTCAAATTTCCGGATAAGGCCGTTATGATTTTTCAGAAGCACCAGCGAGGCAAGCTGTGCCTGATAGCCCTGCTGCTGGAATTCCGGATTATCAAGGACGGCCTCCCGTTCCGACATTACGATATAGGGATCTTCAAACAGACCGGTATAGAAGGAGATCCTGAGACAGCGTTCCGCAGCCTTCCGGTAGATCCCTTCCATCTGTTCCTCCGGGGGAGTAGGATCCAGTCCGGCATTGGCCCGCTCCATCATTTCCTTCGGCGTCCCCGGCATGTTCAAGGGATAGTTTTTCCGAAGAAGGGTGCCCAGTGTGTAGGCATCCACATTGGCCTGTGCGTCATTGCTGCCACCGATCATGTCCAGCCCTGCGGTGATACCCAGATAATGACGCATCACAAAGGGCATATCTTCAACGCCCCATTTTTTGTCGTAGGTGATATCCCAGTCTGCGCAGACCAGATCGTCATATCCAAGGGTGTTCCGCAGAATATCCGTCAGCTTGTACCGGCTGTATCCGCTGGCCACCGGACGGCCGAGCGGGCCGTGGGGACTTTGGGCGATGGAATAGGAGGGCATCACCGACTTTGCGCCACCGGTGCGGCTTTCCGGCATATGAAATGCCCGCTTAAAGACGGAGATATGTTCGTTCAGATTGTCACCGGGGTATACATTGAATTTGCCGAAGTTGTTGTGGGCCTCCCGCCCTCCCCTCTGCGGCACCATCGGAAGGGAAGTGCTTAATCATGGTAACAACGGAATCCTGTCCCCAGCCGAGATCAGTGGCCTCTTTCCCGATTCCGTCCCAGGTGGACTGAAAACCGTGGACATAAGTGGCGGCACAATCTCCGGCCAGTTTGCTGACCTCGCCAAAGGTGCCTGCAAAGCGGCTCCACCGTGGTTCTGTTGCCAGATCCACCTGAGGAGACAGGGCGGTTGTAATGCCGAAGGCACGGTATTCCCGGGAAGCAATCTGGCCATGTTTCAGGGTGTATTCCGGGTCAAAGGTGGCCGCAAGCCCCAGATTTCCCGGCCACTGGGACATGTCACTGTTTCCGAATACTACAAACCGGCCCCCTGCAACGGTATTTCGGGGGTCAGAAGCGAGGTTGACGGGGATGCCGTGGGGGTCATCCTTTTCCACCCGTGCCTGCATGGTATTATTCCAGAGGGCTGAATTTTCCCGATTGGACTGGTTTGACAGGAAAAACCGGATTTTGCGGTTGTCTATCTGCTCGTGGCGTTTTTCCTCGCCATCGGTGGGTTCCTGTACGGGGTAGAGCATAAGCCCGGCCATTTCCTCCACCGTGAGACGAGCGGCGAGATCCTTTGCACGTTCCTCCGGAGACAGTCGCCAGTACTCATAGGGCTCTAGTGTGCCGTTCCGGTTCAGATCCTTAAAGGCATAGAGATAAGGCCCGTCCTGGATTTCCAGAAGCTGAACGCCGGAGTCAGGGGAGAAGCTGAGACGGGCACCTCCGTTGGGGTTTTCGACCCGGTAAATGTTTTCTTCGGGCATAAAGGTGACGGAGTATGCATTTGACACAGAATCAACTCCTTACAGTATGGTTTTTCATGATTGTAGCAAAACCAATCCGATGAAACTATGATTATATTCTGATAAAACCGGTCAATTATTAAGGGCAGGGGTGAACAGCCCAGTTTATTCCCGGGATTCCGGAGAAACAAGGAGAAGCATTACCTCGTTTGCCTGAACAGTAACGGAAAATTCGAGAACGTCTGAAGCATCCACCAGAAATGTGTGGAGGTAGGGCAGGGACTGTCCTGCAATGTATTGGATTTCGTCGGAACCGTTCTGCTGGAATGCTCCCATTTCCTGAATGACAGAGGCGATACAGCCATGACGATCCCCAATCACGATCTGTTTGATCAGATAACGCTGAGGTTTTACACCTTCGATCCGGAAATTCTGTCGCAGTGCCGCAGAACTGACATAGAGCTTGGTGTTCCAGTATTGCAATGCTTCCTCCGTGAGATAGTTTTTGCAGAAGTACTGGGAATACTTTTTACAGTTGTTGATCAGAATGCTGTACTGATTGTGCTGATCTGTGGTGACAAGACTGTTCAGACCCTGAAACAATTGATAGGGCATCAGCTGAGCCATAAGCTCATAGGCGTAGAAACTGATATTTTTCAGACCGTACCGGCTTACAAGACCGCAGCCGGTGCTGATAATGTTTCGGGTGCTGGCGTACTCTGCCTCGTTGTTATATGCCTTCCAGCAGCCTGCCCCATCTACCAGCGGGGAAATGGCGGTGGCAAGCTTGATCAGATGGGATGCGCAGTGTCCGGAGATCTGGGAGGCAGTGGCCTGATATTTTGTGATTCCTGAGGCGGAGATATAGAGCTTTTTGTCGTTCAGATTATTTTTGCTCATCAGAGCGCGGATGCTGTGAACCTTCTGTACTGCCAGCGTAATGTCCACATTATTCAGCGATGTAATGGTGCGGATCTCTTTCGGATCACCAAACTGACAGCTGAAGGAGTCCACACGCTGGGTATAATCTGCCCAAAGCTCTGCACTGATGAAATCGATGGGAATGCTTCTGGCGGAAACACCCTGCAAGAAGTCCGTCCAGCGGGGAAGATGGGCGGTGTCAAAGGGGAGCGACGGGCCACCGATGGGGGCGTTGGGGAAATAACGATGGATCAGGGACATACAGTCTTCAAAAAAGTCCAGGAACCGGTCGCTGCCTGTTTCTCCGTATATGGTTTCGGGCATACGGAATTCAAACCGCCAGGAGGACACCCAGCCACTGCCCCAGCGATGGATCGCAGCGATGAGCATGGCCTCGAGCTGGTTAAGAAAATCAGCTTCCGACATGGAATAGGGGGCTTCGTTCACCAGAAGTGCATTGAGCATCACATGAAAATCATCCCCGAAGGCCAGCATGGGAGTCAGTTCGATTCCCTTGAAAAACTCCAGCACCTGAAACAGATAGGAAAAACGATGTTCCTTCGGGGGAGCAATATAGGGCACCAGATCCTTTGTGAAAAAGTTGATCAGCCGTACATAGCGGAAGTGAAGGGTGCGCTGAATCTCCATCAGAGTGTTCTGCGCCGTTGCCTGTAGGCACTCGGCGGTGTTGTCCACATTGAGAATATCGTTCCATCTGGATGGGGTGAAGGTTCCTTTCCCTGCACGAATGGTGTCGGTCAGGGTAACGGCATTGTCCTGCTTTTCATAGATCAGCGTCTGTGTGCTGAGAAGCTGATTGATATTTTCAAGAGTTTTCGGAGAGGGGGTAGGGAGTGCCTTGAAATTTTCCGGCACAGCTGTTTTCCGGAATTCCTTGGGGGTCACACCGTATTTTGCACGAAAGCTCTGGTTAAAGGATTTCAGATTTGGGAAACCGCTGTTCTGACAGATGGACGTAATGTTTCTGGTTGTAGTCAAAAGCAGTCGTGCGGCCTCCCGGAGACGAAGGTTTTGCAGATATTCGGAGAATGGCATACCCATTTCACGGTGAAAAACGGTGGAAACATGCTGTTTCGAGAGCCCAAAGGCTTCTGCCAGATCCATCAGCTGGATAGGCGCCCGGAAGTTTGCGTCCATATAGGCGACAAATTTACCATGTCGGCTTTCCTTGTCAAAATCCGGTGAGAAATCAGCTTCGAGGCTGAGAATTGATGGCTTCAGTGCATGTAAAAGCTCATAACAGATGCAGAGCTCCTTCAGACGATCCGGGGTGCGGGTATTGTACTGCAAATTGAACAGGTCGATCAGTTTTTCTTTTGCAGTGTTGGAGCCGTCCTGCAATACGATAACCGAGGACTTTTTGGGAATATCAATATACTCCTCCAAAAACTCGGAGGAGATCACTGCATATAAAACCCGGCAGCCGGCAGAGACGGTCAGATTCCGGTCTGCAAAGGGAACGTGAAAACAGGGTTCCGGCTGGAATGAGATGCTGCTCTGTGTCCTGTACAGTCAGTCCGGAATCTAGGGGGAGAACCAGCAGGTATTCGGGAGAGTAGATGCTGTCATCCTGCTGAAACCATACAGCTGTGGTGAAAATGGGACATGTCATAGTAAGACTTCCTTTTCGTTCATTGTATCCGGATGGTAGAAGTGTGTCAATCTGAAAATGGGAAAATCGTCTGGTTGGTTATTTAAAAACGGTTTGTTATTGGGTAAATCTGATGAGATGACCACTTTCGTCGTAAGAAACGACTGGTTTTTCGTGCGCTGGACAGGTATCATGTGAATATCCATAAAATATGAAAGGATGGATGTGAATGAAAAAGCTTGTTGCAATGCTGTTGGCGCTGAGCATGGTGCTGGTTCTGTTTGCGGGATGTGGAAAAAGTGAGGCTCCCGCTGCGGAGACGTCATCAGTGCCGGAGGCTGCACCTTCGGGAGCGGAGGAAGCGTCCACCGTCTCAGAACCGGCGGAGCCTGCTTCTGAGGCAGAGCCGACGATCCCCAATAAATTACCGGAGAGCTATCCCCTGATTTCTGAGGAAGGGATGATCCTGACGGCGTTCCAGTCAACCAACCCCAATCTTTCCGATCTGATCAGTGACTATGGGGAACTGCCCTGGTGGCAGGAGGTGGCGGAACGTACCGGTATCAGCTTTACATGGTCTATGGCATCCTGGGCCTCTGTAGAGGAGCAGTTTAATCTGTTGATTGCAGCAGATGATATGCCCAATCTGTCCCTCACTGCGAATTATTACACCGATGGTATCACCTCTGCGGTGGAGAATGAGGTGTTTGTAAATCTGAAGGATTATCTGGATGAGTACGCACCGGATTATAAGGCCGTAGTGGAGCGGGAGGATGTATATCCTGCCACCCACGATATGGACGGGAATATTATTGCATTTTATCAGATCGCTGAAGAGGAGTTTACGCCCAATAACGGCGTGCTGTTCCGGGGAGATCTGTTGAAAGAGCAGGGCCTGACCCTCCCTGTGACCTATCAGGAATATGAATAGACCCTGCTGAAGCTGAAGGATGCCTACGGCTTAACTTCACCCATTTTCCATTATACAGACAACAGCCAGTGGCTTTCCGCCGGCAAGGGTGTAAAGACGGATTTCTCCCTGAACGAGCAGGGAGAAACGGTCTACGGCCCGGTTGCGGATGCATATCGGGAGTATCTCAGCATTTCCAACCGCTGGTATGAAGAAGGGCTGATCTATAAGGATTTCTACACCATTCCGGATGGACAGAATATTAACTATCTGGTGGAAAAGATGTCCACCGGCGAGAGTGTTGTCACCTTTGCTTATTGCGAATTTGCCAATATGATCGCCCTGGATGAAGGGCAGTATTTTGAAGCGGGCTATATTCCCAGAGATGACGGGGATGCACAGGTATATCTCACGGAAGGTGTAGACAGCAAGATCGGACTTGCAAAAGCCTATGCCATCGGTCCCGATTCTTCCGAGGAAGAGGTTCAGGTGCTGTGTATGCTGATGAACTACTTCTATACGGAGGAAGGCGCACTGCTGGCAAACTACGGTGTGGAAGGGGGCGCCTTTGAATATCAGGAGGACGGAACCCCATGGTACACGGATCTGATTCTGAACAACCCCGATGGGCTTACCATGACGCAGGCTCTTTGCTTCTATGTGGGGTATATGGTGCCCTGTGACTGTGATTATACCGTGTACAACATTGCCTCTCTTACCACATGGGCAGACTTTGTGGATGCATGGAGCACTGCGGATAACGCATGGAGATTCCCGGATGTGACATTGACAGCGGATGAGCAGGAGAACTATGCCAGCGCTGCTGCGGATGTGGATACCTATCTGGATGAGACCCTGATTAAGTTCGTGATCGGTGATCTGGATGTGGATGACGATCAGGTATGGCAGGAGTATCTGACAAAACTGGATGGTCTGGGCGTTAACACCATGATCGCGATCTACCAGAACGCACTGGAGCGGTACCGGGCTGCATAAATAAAGAATTGGCCTCCGGAGCAGAGAAACCGGGGGCCAATTCTTTATTTATGCGTTTTCGGGAAGAAAACGTGGGGAAAACGGTGAAATTGGAATTGGACATTTTTCCGTTTCAGGGGTATGGTAACATAGAAGGGGGAACAGCAGATGAATACGACACAATTACGCTATTTTATGGAGCTGGCCAGAACGCTGAATTACTCCACAGCAGCCCAGCAGCTTTTTATTACCCAACCCACTCTGTCCAGAAATATTATGTCTCTGGAGGACGAACTGGGGGCGAAGCTGTTCTATCGAGAAAACGGAAGCGTGTCCCTGACACCGGCGGGAAAGCTGCTGGCGCAGGAGATCGGCCCACTTTCAGAGCGGTATGAGGTTATGGTGCAGCGGGTCAGGAACCGTGGCAACGGTCTGACCGGAGAGATGACCATAGCAATTTCAAATGAACAGCAGATGCCAGAGGGACTGATTGCAGCAGTGCGTGGGTTCATTAAGGAATACCCCAATGTGGATGTGCAGTTCCGCCGGATGCCCACGGTTGAGATGATCATGGCACTGCGGGAGGAACTGGTGGATATAGCGGTGGGACTTCAGTTTCTGGGAGATGCCCGGCAGGTGGGGATCGTGTCCCGAAAGCTGACCCAGGAGCCACCCTGCCTGGTTCGTCCGGCACTGGGGCACGGGGACAGCCGTAAGGTGGTGACCGCAGAGGAGTGCCGAAAGCTGCTGACTGAACACAGACTGGTGTTCCCGTCGCCCTTCCCCATGGGAGCAGATCAGGGCAGTCCGGTCCGGGCGCTTCAGGATATGCTCCATCTGGAGGGTCTGACACCGGATGTCATGTATGTATCTGATTCCAGTGCTGTCTCTGCCTATGTTGCGGTGGGGTTGGGGGTTACCATTACCAACCGAAGCCATACCATCGCACGGGAGAGTGGCATTGAGATGCTGGAAATTCTGGGGGCGAATCCATATCAGAAGGTGATGCAGTACCGGGAGCATATTAAGAACCCGGTGCTGGATCAGTTCCTGAATTACTATAATGCAAGAAAACAATGAGAAACAGAGCAAAAAGAGCGGCATGCGCCGCTCTTTTTTTACGCCAGACTCAAAACAATACTGCCGAAGAAGTTACCGGAGTCCAGAAGCTTGTGTGCTTTTTCCACATCTGCAAGAGAGAAGGTGGCGCCCACATGAGGACGAATCTTTCCGTCGTGGAGCAGGGAGAACATCTCCTGTTTTTTCTGCTTCAGAAGTTCCGGCTTGTCGTCAAAGTAGTGGAAGGAGAAGGCACGGATGGCGGGGCAGCGGCCGAACCGCTTCACCATCTCACCGATCAGATCCCCGGAGGGGGAGCCTTTGGTGTTGTTGTACATGAGGACAGTGCCCATGTCAGCCAGATAGTCCAGCTCCGGGATCAGTCCGTCTCCGATAGACTGGTCCATAATAATATCTGCACCCTTTCCACCGGTCAGGGAGAGAATCGTTTCTTTTATATCCGTGGTGGTGTAGCAGAATACCTCTGCATCACCGATGGAACGGAGATAGCTGCATTTTTCTTCGGTGCTGGCAGAGGCGATCACCTTCATTCCAAGCAGAGGGGCGATCTGGCATACGGCGGTACCCATGGAACCGGCGGCACCCTGAATGTACAGAGTTTTCCCTTCTGCGTGGGGGAAGCACTCTGTCAGCATGCCCCAGACGATCAGAGAGCTTGTGGCGATGGATGCCAATTTGGGATCTGTTCCGTCGGGAATGGGGGTGACATACTGGGTGGGGGCGACCTTATACTCGCTGTAGCAGCCACAGACAATGGGGTGTTCCACATAGACCCACTGGCCGGGGGTGAATTCTGTCACACCTTCTCCCAGTCCGGCGACAACGCCTGCGCCATAGAGACCGGGATAAAAGGGGAGAATGTGGTTTGTCCAGGGGTATGTGCCGGAGCGCATCAGCTTGTCGGGTCTGGATATGCCGGCAGATTTCATCTGGATCAGGATCTCGCCCGGGGCGGGCTCCGGAATGGGGGCATCTATGATTTTCAGAACCTCAGGGCCACCGTGCTGTTCAAAAATTACTTTTTTCATGTTTATACCTCGCTATCTTTATGGGGAAAAGCCCCACCGCCTTCTGACGGTGGGGAACCATAAAATGTGGCATACAGGGGGTAAATGATGGAAGGAGAACCTATTATGTGCCACAGTTTCTGGTGCAGATTTCCGATCAGGGTGTCAAGAGAATTTTACCACAGTAGGTGCCCGGCTGCAAGGGCGTTTCCACCCCGTTCAGGGTAAAGCGGGAGGCGTGTACAGTGGTATCATCACCAATGTGAAGGGCAGTCAGGTAGCAGGGGGCTGTGACTGACCAGACAGAGCCTTTGCTCAGAGAAACGATCACACCGTTGTTGATGGCTTCCTGAGGAACATTGACCACCTCACCCAGTTCTTCGCAGTTCTCCTTGGTGACCCGCTCCACCCGGTGGGAGCTGACCGATGCGGTGATGCAGCCGGTGTATTCCACGTTTTCAAGGGAGACGGACAGATTCTTTACATTGGGGCCACCAAAGGAAGGCATGGAGAAGCCACCGGGCATTTCGCCCTCAGGTATCGGTGGGAAATCACCCATAGGAGGCATTCCGGCAGGGGGGCCACCGACAGGCATACCGGGGAAATCGCCCATAGGAGGCATTCCGGTGGGAGGACCACCGGCAGGTGCGTCTCCACCGGGGGCACCGGCAAGAAGATTGGCTCCGCCGGTATCACCCTGATTCTCGGAAGAACCGTTGTACATATCCCCACGAAGGGTCATGTTTTTAAAGCTGGCGACTACATCGGTTCCGGCCACAGCGGTGTACAGATCCCGTCCGGCAATGGGGGAGTCCGGTTCAGTGGGATCCTGATAAAAACCATTGGGGTTACCGGGATCGTCCCCGTTCATAACCTGAAGAATAATGCCGTTTTCAGGATTCAGCTGGGAGTTTTCAACCTGAAATTCTGTGCTGCATCCACGGATCAGGAAGGTGGTCTCGCCGGTATTCAGGGTGGCGTTGGAGACCTCCACAAGGCCGGAGTTCATGGAACTCATGGTTGCAAAGCGTCCGGAATTGACGACTGTTCCGTTTTTAAAGGAGCCACTGCCCTTTCCCATCATCATGATCATGCCGTAATCGGGGGTTTTAATGGTGGAGTTATCAAAGTCTACCACACAGTCCCCGATGGAGAGTGCGCCGTAGCCACTGGAACCGGTGATCTCCACATTGGAGTCATTTACCTTCATGCGGCAACGCTTGACACCGTCTGTGGACAGAACGCCCCAGCCGTCAGCGGTAATGTCACAGCGATTGTAGGTTGCGGTGGCATAATCCAGAAGGTTGGTGGCACGGCAGTTGCCCCGGAGACCCAGCATCCAGGGAACCCGGCGCATAACACCGGGGAGGGTCGTCTTGATGGTGTCCTCATAATCCGAATTCAGCACGCCACCCTTTGTATGAATCTTGGAGTCGTTGACCTCCAGTACCACATTTTCACCGGCGTAAATTGCTCCACGGGCAGCGCCGTGGGTGGTAATGTCGGAGGAATTGACCAGAAGCCTGCCTTTGCCGCAGGCGGCGATGGCAGCACCATAGCCGATAAAATCGTTTCCGCCGTTGCCCAGCATGTTCAGCTTGACATGCTCAATCACAGCCTCACCGCCCTCGGGAATGGAGGCGTAGATGCCGTTTACAGTCTCTTCCATGGAGGTGACAGAGATTCCCTGAACAAGGGTGTCCTGGATCCGTCCGCCCAGAGTAGCGGACTGTACGGACTTTTCAGGGACATATTTTCCGTCAACCAGAGCGACCGCTGCCCGGAAGGGAGTGCCCTGATAGGAAATCTCATCGGTGACCTCCAGAACTACATCCCCCTCATACTGACCGGGGAGCAGAGGCAGATTTTCACCGTTGTATACAAGGGTAACCAGTTTTCCTTCGGGCGCTGTAATTTTCCCTGTTTCCGTCAGAGTAAGGCCAAAGAGACGGGTGGTCTCAGTAATGTGCCAGACATCATTTACAGTCTTGAATGCTTTCATATTCATACTCCTTTCATGGAATCGCTGCTTTCATACTATCGGGAAAGGGAAGAAATGTCCAATTAAAATGATGTATAACGTTATGCAAGGAAGATGAATGGAGGTATACGTTTTGTTCATTGGACAAAACCGGGCTTTTACGCTATTGTGGAAGTATCTATGAAGAAGGAGGAAGATTATATGCATCCCCAGTATCCCAACCTGTTTTCACCGCTGACGATTAACGGCGTGACCTACAAAAACAGAATCTTTCAGGCTCCTGCGACACCCATTGTGCTTCAGCAGGATGAGAATTATACGACAGAGGCATACACAGAGTACTACTGCGAGAAGGCCCGGGGCGGAACAGCCAATGTGTGCGTAGCAGGCCATATTATGAACCCCAATGGTCCCACAGTTCCCGGATTCCACAATATCGACATGAGAAATCCCCATTACACCAAGTATTGGGCTCAGTTTGTAGATAAGATCCATTATTACGGAGCAAAATGTTCCATTGAGTTCCTGTCCTTTATGTACTCCGGCTTGACATGCTCAATCACAGCCTCACCGCCCTCGGGAATGGAGGCGTAGATGCCGTTTACAGTCTCTTCCATGGAGGTGACAGAGATTCCCTGAACAAGGGTGTCCTGGATCCGTCCGCCCAGAGTAGCGGACTGTACGGACTTTTCAGGGACATATTTTCCGTCAACCAGAGCGACCGCTGCCCGGAAGGGAGTGCCCTGATAGGAAATCTCATCGGTGACCTCCAGAACTACATCCCCCTCATACTGACCGGGGAGCAGAGGCAGATTTTCACCGTTGTATACAAGGGTAACCAGTTTTCCTTCGGGCGCTGTAATTTTCCCTGTTTCCGTCAGAGTAAGGCCAAAGAGACGGGTGGTCTCAGTAATGTGCCAGACATCATTTACAGTCTTGAATGCTTTCATATTCATACTCCTTTCATGGAATCGCTGCTTTCATACTATCGGGAAAGGGAAGAAATGTCCAATTAAAATGATGTATAACGTTATGCAAGGAAGATGAATGGAGGTATACGTTTTGTTCATTGGACAAAACCGGGCTTTTACGCTATTGTGGAAGTATCTATGAAGAAGGAGGAAGATTATATGCATCCCCAGTATCCCAACCTGTTTTCACCGCTGACGATTAACGGCGTGACCTACAAAAACAGAATCTTTCAGGCTCCTGCGACACCCATTGTGCTTCAGCAGGATGAGAATTATACGACAGAGGCATACACAGAGTACTACTGCGAGAAGGCCCGGGGCGGAACAGCCAATGTGTGCGTAGCAGGCCATATTATGAACCCCAATGGTCCCACAGTTCCCGGATTCCACAATATCGACATGAGAAATCCCCATTACACCAAGTATTGGGCTCAGTTTGTAGATAAGATCCATTATTACGGAGCAAAATGTTCCATTGAGTTCCTGTCCTTTATGTACTCCGGCTGGACCGGCGGGGAAAAAGGAAAGGGGGAGCATTTCTTCTATTCCATCAATGGAGAAACAGGGCCTGACGACAAGGAACGTCCCATGCTCACAAAACAGGCCATGGAAGCCATTGCGGAGGATTATGCAAACTGTGCGGAAATTGCCATGAAGGTTGGTTTCGACGGAATCCTGATCCATGGAGGACACGGTCTGGTGATTCACCGGTTCCTCAGCCCCCTGTGGAATAAGCGTACCGACGAATTTGGGGGCAGCTTTGAAAACCGGTGCCGATTCCCCCTGATGATCCTGGACAAGATCCGGGAGCGAGTAGGAAAGAAGATGGTCATTGAATACCGGATCTCCGGTTCCGAGCTGGCGGATATTTGTGAGTTCCCCAATTCGGAGAATCAGTTCGGGCCTGAGGATGTGGCCCGGTTCCTGAATCTGGCGGGAGACCGAATCGACATCGCCCATATCTCCGTAGGAAATATGTCCATTCCAAGAGCAGAAGCCATTATGCATCCCACAATTTTCGGGAAACCTGCCAACAATGCATATCTGGCAAAAAAAGTGAAGGAACTGGGAGTTCCCCAGTATGTCCTGACACTGGGAGCATTTCTGGAGCCGGAGCTGATGGAAAAAACACTGGCTGCGGGAGAGGCAGATATTATCTCCATGGCACGGGGAACTATCGCCGATCCGGAACTGCCGAACAAGGCGCGTCTTGGAAAGGCGGACGAGATCATTCCCTGTATCAAATGCTTTAACTGTCTGGATCACAGTCGGCAGCTGCTGTATCGGTGCGGGGGCAATCCCACCGTTGGCCGTGAGAAGTTTTTGAAGGAACACGGGGCAGAAAAGGTCCTGCCCAAGCGCATTGCCATTGTTGGTGGCGGCCCGGCAGGTATGGCAGCTGCGATCTATGCAGCACAGCTTGGCCATATTCCCACTGTGTTTGAGAAATCCCGGGAACTTGGGGGCAAGCTGGTGCCCGCATCTGTGGCATCCTTTAAATATGATCTCCGCCGATTCCTGGAGTACCAGAAGCATATGCTGGATAAGCTCATGGTGGAGGTCCGCCTTGAAACTGAGGCAACCCCGGAAATGCTCCGAGAGGAATGCTTCGATGTGGTTCTGGCAGCGGTTGGCTCTCAGGCGTTCCTGCCACAAATTCCGGGGATTGATGGCAAAAATGTATCCATTGCAGAGGAATGCTATGCCAATCCTGAGGCTCTGGGGGAGCGTGTTGTCATCATCGGCGGTGGTGAGATCGGCTGTGAGACTGCACTTTATCTCAAGGAGCAGGGGAAGAAGGTCACCATCATTGAGATGCTTCCGGAACTGGCACCGGAGACCTTCCATCTCACCAGAGATATTATGCTCTGGCGGGTGGAGAAGGAAGTGACTGTCCATACCGGTGCCTCCTGTAAGGAGATCACGGGGCATGCAGTGCGTTTTGTGGACAAGAACGGCGAAGAACAGATTATCCCCTGCGACAACGTAATTATCTCCGCAGGAATGCGCCCCAGAACCGCACAGGCAGAACAGTTCCGGGATACAGCACCGGAATTCCGTGCCATCGGTGACTGCACCATTGCAAAGAATGTTCGGATCGCCACACAGACCGCCTTTGATGCAGTGATGACCATTCCTGTATAAACGAAACAGTCTTAAATAAGGAGGAAAACCATGGCCTATGTAATTGACCAGAAGAACTGTTCCGGTTGTCATCGCTGCCGGATGGAATGCCCTGTAGATGCAATCCGGTTCAGAAATGACAAGTACTGGATTGATCCGGAATTCTGTATCAGCTGCGGAAGCTGTAAAGGGGTCTGCCACAACGGATGCATTTCCGATCCGGATGTGAAGGAAACTGTGATTCCCCACGATCCGGTGGAAATCGAATGCGATGTATGTGTTATTGGGGCAGGTGCGGCAGGCATGGCTGCTGCTGCCAAGGCACAGGATCTGGGGGCAAAGGTGGTGATTCTGGAAAAGAATCACGAGATTGGTGGCTCCGCCTGGTATGCCACCGGGTTTTCAGTACATTACTCCAGACTCCATCAGGAAGCCGGAAAGTCGGACAACCGGGAGAAAACATACCAGCAGTTTCTGGAGAAAACAAAGGATTATGAAATTGACCGGGAGCTTCTGAAACGTCTGTTTGAGGCTAACGGTGACTGGATCGACTGGCTTATTGACGAGCATCATTTCCGGGATCTTTACGAGTTTAATCCGAAGGCATTTGGCCCCATGTCCCTGAAGAAAAAGGTTTCACCCCCCTGGAATGACAGTCGGATCGATGCCATGATCGGCCCTGGCGGTGGTGGATGGCTGATTGCCACAACCTTGTTGAAGGATTTTGAGGAAAAGGGCGGAAAAATATTCTATCGCGCCCCCGCAGTTGAACTGGAAACGGGAGAAAATGGCCAGATCACAGGTGTTCTTGCACAGGATCCCGGAGGAGAGATCCATGTTTCCTGTAAGGCGGCAGTTGTGGCTTCCGGTGCCTTCTCCAGAAACAGGGAGATTATGAACAGGATGCAGCCCCTGTTTTACGATGATGAAGGAAAGCAGCCTGTACACATCTTTACCTGCTCCACCTGCACCGGTGACGGTATCACCATGTGTGAAAAGCTGGGGGCGGATGTGGACTACAAGAACCGGCGCGTGAATATGTTTGGTCCCATGCGCCATCCCTATCCCGGCGTTACGCTGAATGCGGGCAGTGGCCCCATGTTCCGTACATCCGGAGAACGCTATGAAATGGGATTTGGCATGAAGGAAGTCAGCGATCTTGCCTATGATCCCAAGCGTTATATTTGGAAGATCGTAGATGACGGAAACTTCGAGGCCAGCATCGAGCATCAGATCCGGCAGGGACGGGATGATAATGGGGTGGATCTTTCCCACTTCCTGAAATCCTGGCGTACTGTGGTGGCAGAGGAAGCAGAGGCCGGTGCAGTTGTTGTCGCAGATACCATTACAGAGCTGGGGGCAAAGCTGGATTTTGATCCGGTTCGGTTTGCAGCAGAAATTGAGGCTTATAACCGTGGGCTTCAGTCTCCCATGCGTCTCCCGGAAGGGATGCCCCCTATGGATGGGGATATGCCTGCGTTTATGATGGGGCCACCTCCGCAGCCCATTGGGAAAGGCCCCTTCTATGCCATTAAAATGACCATGTTCCATGAGAACTCCATGGGTGGTATGGTGATTGATAAGAATACTGCCGTGTTGAAAGAGGGACAGCCCATACCGGGGCTTTATGCCGCCGGTGACACCACCCGGGGCGTTATGGTGCCCGGAGACGTGGGGGTGCAGTACATTGAGGGCGTGTTTACCGCGCTGACCTATGCGTTTAACAGTGGCTATATTTCCGGTGTGGAAGCAGCCACCTATGCCTTGAAGTAAGACGTCCATGCTGAAGGGGCAGTGCACCTTGCTTCCGTCAGGAAGTTAGGTGCGCCCCGGAACAGTTCCGGAAAGAAGGAAATCGGTTATCTCCGTGTTACGGATCGTGAGGTTGCAGGCAATGGCCTGTGATGATATTTCATGACAAGGAGGAATCCCTATGAAAAGATTGTTATGCCTGATACTATGTATGCTGATGGTGTTCACACTGTTCTCCGGCTGTGGCGGAGAAGAAAGTGCGGTAAGTGAAGGGTCTGCGCCTGCTGAGGTTGCGCTGAAGCTCCTGAATCCCTTCAGGTGCCGGACGAATCCGTGAGCAGTATGGAGACGGAAGCTGTGGCTTCTGAAGTGGATGAACCCCTTGA
Organism: uncultured Oscillospiraceae bacterium; assembly: GCA_964518645.1. Classification (GTDB taxonomy): domain Bacteria; phylum Bacillota; class Clostridia; order Oscillospirales; family Oscillospiraceae; genus HGM13006. The sequence goes on from CAZFGL010000018.1 coordinate 19,458, forward strand.
GCCAGCCCACACCCTGCCTCTGACGGAGGATGATGTGACCTTTACCATGTTTACCGGTATGAATCCCAACCTGATGACAGTGATCGATACCTATGCTGAGACTGCGATCATTCGCTGGCTCACAGAGGTTACCGGGGTCACGGTGGAGATCCCTGCGGTACATCCCGCTTCTGAAGCGGAGCAGTGGACGCTGATGGCTGCATCCGGGGACTTTGCAGACTTTATGTGCTCCATTGGAAATTATACCGGGGGCGCACAGGGGGCTCTGGACGATGAGATCATCTATGATCTGAAGAGCCTGGAAGAGTATATACCTTATTTCTTTGGAATGCTGGCAGAGAATCCGGCTGTTGCCAAGGATTGCACGCTGGACAGTGACTCCATCCCGGCCGCTTACCGTGTGATCTCCGGGGACTATTTTGTGATGGACTTTGGTCCTGTTATCCGTACTGACTGGCTTGAGGAACTGAACATGGAGCTCCCGAAAACCTACGATCAGTATTATGAAGTTCTGAAGGCATTCAAGTCTGAGTATGACGCAAACATGTGGATGTCCGGCTCTCTTACCCCCATCCTCAGCCTGGGATATAACATCCGCTGCGGGTATACCTTTGGCAGAGCCAGCGGACTGGACTGCTTCTATGTGGAGGATGACGTGGTAAAATGCGGTTTTTACGCAGATGAATTTAAGGATTTCCTGACCCTGGTTCAGAAATGGACGGCAGAGGGACTGATTGATCCCGATTTCACCACATACTCCAGTGATTATGTAAACAGCGACGGAAATGCATTCTCCGCAGTTACCAACAACAAGCACGGTATCTGGAAGGAGGAGGCCAATGGCTTTGCTGCCTATGACGGATACGACATGGAGTTTGCAGCCATCCCTCTGGCGCGTCACAACGAGGACGATGTGATCTCCGTGGAAAGCGGAAAGACCCGGGTAGATGGAATTAAATTTGCCATTGCCGCGACCTGTGAGCATCCCGAACTGGCAGCGGAATGGCTGGACATGTGGTATTCTGAGGAAGGTACCATGGTCGCCAACTGGGGCATCGAGGGAGAAGGCTTCAACTATGACGAGGAGGGAGCACCTAACTATACGGCCCTTGTGACGGACAATCCCAGTGGTCTTGCCATGAGCTTTGCCCGGGAGCTTTATGCCGCTCCCACCGGCGGGTATATGTATAACATGAATACCGTCTATTCTCTGTGGAATCAGGAACAGATCGGTGCCGCTGAGGTGTGGTGTCAGAATGTTGACGATACAATGTGTCTGCCAAGCTTTATGTCCAGAACTACGGAGGAGTCTGAGGAATATAATCAGATCTCCGGTGACCTTGTTACCTATGTATCTGAGAATCTCAGCATGCTTCTGCTGGGAGAACTGAATTTGGAGGAAGATCTGGATACGTTCATTGCCACGGTGAAAGAAATGGGAATGGATCGGCTGCTGGAACTTCAGCAGGAATCCTATGACCGCTATATGGAGCGGTGAGCAAATAAGCATATAGAAAACACACCGGCAGGTCGCTTCATTTCCTGTCGGTGTGTTTTTGTGGTCATTCAAAAAATCAGGTGCCATCTCTGGTTGCTTCCAGACATTCAAGGAAGTAACGAAGCAGGGGACTTTCGCTGCCTTCAATCCAGTAAGGATTAATAAAGACTTCGTGCTCCTGAACGCCGTAGGCGGTGCGGTCAACCAGAGGAATCAGACATACCTTTGCGTCGTCTTTCAGGGTGCCTGTTTCGTTTACACAGGTGATCCCGGTGCCGGCATGTGCCATCATCATCAGGGCATCCAGCTCGGCAAAGGGGCCGGAGAGCTTGTTGACGTACTTCTCGTGATAGCCTGCAACGGTGTTTACCTTTTCGGAACGGAGCATGGGATCAAATTCCTCGGCCGCCAGAAGCATATAGTTCATATCCCCAAAATACAGCTGGATCTCTTCATTTGAGATACAGGGCAGATTGGCGTTGGGGTGGTCGCAGGGAACGGCCACACACATCCGGTCACGGTAAAGCTGAATAGAACGCAAACGATCCCAGACCGGCATGGAGGTGTTGATATTGAACAGAATGTCCAGTGTGCCGTCCCGGAGGGCCTGTGAGCTTTCCCGGAGGGGAATGTGGCAGATCTGGATCTTGGCATGGGGGTAGGCATCCTTAACCATCAGCACGGCTCTGCGCATGGGATCTGTGAAGCTGAGACTGTCCAGAATACCGATGCGCAGACGATCCAGACGACGGTTTACTGCTTCCCGGATCTCCTCGGTGGCCTCTACATGATGGTCATACAGGGACTGGATCTTCGGAAGCAGCTCCCGGCCAATGTCCGTCAGCTGCACAGCGTTATGATCCCGGATGAAGAGGAGCACCTGAAGCTCCTCTTCCAGGGTTCTGATTTGACGGCTCATGGTGGGCTGGGAGATGTACAGTTTTTCTGAAGCGGCAGCGAAACTGCCCAGTTCAGCGGCTTTCAGAAAACATTGCATTTGCGTTAGTGTCATAAAAATCATCTCCCAGTGGTTGTTTATTATAGTTCGGGTTTAGTTGTTTTCGTGGATCATCAGGTGAATGATCTCTTCATCGGTGCCACGCATGCCCTCACGGGCAATCTGACTGACAGCCCGGATGGTGTTTTCAACACCCTTGATCACAATACCGTCTCCGCCGAAGAACTGGCTGTCGTGCATGTTCATCTGCATGCCCAGCAGACCCGCCTCTACCGCAGAGGCAATTTTTGCGGCGCAGCTGGCCTTGGCACCGTCACAGATCATGCCGGAATTAATGGCAAGGGCATTGACGATGGTGTGGCTGATCTGGTCGAATTTGCCACCGTAGAGGTAACAGATGCCCGCGCCGGCACCACAGCCTGCGCTGGTTGCGCCACAGTAGGCGGACAGACTGCCGATGCCTGTTTTCAAATGGATGGTCACCAGATTGGAGACCACAAGGGCACGGTACAGTGCGTCCTGACTCATGCCCATCTCCCGGGCGTAGATAATGACAGGGATGGAGGCGGTCATGCCCTGATTGCCACTGCCGGAGTTAATCACAACCGGCAGCTCGCAGCCGCACATTCTTGCATCGGAACCGGCGGCGGCCCAGGCCTTTGCCCGGTTCTGGATGCAGTTGCCGTAGGATTTCAGCAGGATCTTGCCGATGGTGGCACCGTAGCTGCCGTCCATGCCGGCCTGAGCAATGGCCATATTGTAGTCGATCTGACGCTGAAGCACGTCTTTGACATCTGCAATGGCCACCTGGTCTGCAAATTCCACAATACGCTCTACTGTGAGCAGATGACGGTTTTCAGGGATCTGCACCAGATCGTCCTGGAAGGGAACATCAATCAGCACCGTGTCATTCTTCCGCAGGGAAACCACATTGGTGTGGTGGCCAATGATCCGGGTGTAGGCGGTGTCCTCGCCGTGATGTGCGGTTACCTGAATGTCGAAGGGACAGTTGGCGGTGGAACCGATGATTTCAATGGAGACCTGCTCCAGATACTTGTCCAGCTCCAGAAGCTGCTGATCGGTCACATCGGAAATGACCTCAAGCTCCTTTTCGGCGTTGCCACAGCACAGACCAACGGCCACGGCGACCTTGAGCCCTTTCCGTCCCCCGGTATGGGGGACGATAACGGATTTTACATTTTTGATAATATTGCCGCTGACGCATAGCTCAACCTTTTCCGGCAGTGCTCCGAGGGCGCTGCGGGCGAGGGCGCCTGCATAAGCAACCGCAATGGGTTCGGTACAGCCCATGGCAGGGACAAGCTCTTCGTTCAGAATATCTATATATGCGTTGTAGATCGTTTTATCCATGGGATACACTTCCTTAGAGCTGGATGGCACTGTCGTAGCCGGTGCGGACAGCAGTACGCACGTTGTTTGCCTTCACACAGTCGCCTACGGGGAAGAACTCCTCTGCGATGGTGCGGAAGGCCTCTGCTTCATTTTTCAGGGGTACCATACCGGCGGAAAGAACGACGGTGTCCGCACAGATGGAATGCTCGCCCTCGGCATCGGTGTAGGTAATGCCCTCGGCGGTGATACCGGTGCAGCGGGAGTTCACATGGGCATCCACGCATTTTTCGATCTCCTTGGTAATGGCGGTTCTGGGGATGGAGCAGGAGGCAGCAGCCAGCGTTCCGGTCATTTCCACAAGGCTTACGTCCTTTCCTGCTTCCTGTGCCAGATACACTGCGGTCTCACAGCCTACGTCGCCACCGCCCAGTACGGCGATCTGCTGGCCAATGTCCTCGCCTGCCTTGACCTTGCGATAAGCTTCTTCAGCAGTGATTACATTGGCACCGTCAACGCCGGGAATGGGGGGGACCAGTGCCCGGGCGCCCAGTGCGGCGATTACCACATCAGGTTCCAGAGAAGCCACAAGCTCCTGGGTTGCTTCGGTGTTCAGACGGACTTCAACGCCGCTTTTTTCAACCATGTGGATGAGATAGTCCATAAACTTGCACAGATCCCGCTTGAAGGGAACCTGACGGGAGAAATTCAGCTTTCCGCCAAGGACGCTGTTCTTTTCCAGCAGAATGACCTGATGGCCACGCTGACGGGCGGTAACAGCAGCCTCCATACCGGCAGGGCCACCGC